>JAVHVY010000489.1:0-6017 GCA_032160305.1 Actinoplanes sp. | reverse complement strand
GTCGTCACCCACGCCGGCGGCAAGGAACTGGCCGAGCCGCTCGTCGTCCGGCCGACCAGCGAGACGGTCATCGGCGAGTTCATGGCCAAGTGGGTCGACTCGTACCGGGACCTGCCGCTGCTGCTGAACCAATGGGCCAATGTGGTGCGTTGGGAGCTGCGCCCGCGCACCTTCCTGCGGACTACCGAGTTCCTCTGGCAGGAGGGCCACACCGCGCACGCGACGGAGGCCGATGCGCGCGAGCACGCGCGGGAGATCCACAAGCACGTGTACGAGGATTTCATGGTCACCATGCTGGCGATCCCGGTCGTGCCCGGCCGCAAGACCAAGGGCGAGCGCTTCGCCGGCGCGACGAACACGATGACCGTCGAGGCGATGATGGGCGACACGAAGGCCCTGCAGATGGGCACGTCGCATGAGCTCGGGCAGAATTTCGCCAAGGCGTTCGACATCACCTACTCGTCGGCGGCGGGCACGGTCGAGCACGCCTGGACGACCTCCTGGGGCACCTCCACCCGGATGATGGGCGGGCTGATCATGGTGCACGGCGACGACAACGGCCTGCGCCTGCCGCCCCGGATCGCACCGGTCCAGGCCCAGGTCATGGTGGTCAAGGCGGGCGAGGGCGTTGCGGCGGCGGCGGCCGAGCTCCGCGACGACCTCAAGGCCGCGGGCGTACGGGTGAAGCTCGACGACCGAGCCGACATCCCGTTCGGGCGTCGCGCGGTGGACGCCGAGTTGCAGGGCGTCCCGATCCGGATCGAGGTCGGCCCGCGGGACCTGGCCGCCGGCAACGCGGTGGTGGCCCGGCGTATCGACGGCACGAAGTCGCCGATCGCGCTCGCCGAGGTCGTCAACGACGTGGTCAGCGCTCTCAAGGCCGACCAGGCCCGGATGTACGACGACGCCCTGGCGTTCCGCGAGGCGAACACGGTCGACGTGAAGACGCTGGGCGACGCGATCGAGGCGGCGCAGACCGGCTGGGCCCGGGTGCGCTGGTCGGCGGTCGGTACCGACGGCGAGGCCGAGGCGAACGGCAAGGCGATCACCGTCCGCTGCCTGTTCCGTCCGGACGGAACGATGCCCGACTCGGACGACGAGCCCGGCCTGATGGCGATCCTGGCCCGCTCGTACTGACGTGGCGTTCACCCCGGGCCAGCTCATCGTCCACCGCAACACCCGCCGGTCCCGGATCGCCTTCGCGCGCCCGGTACGGGTGGTCAGCGACGACGAGCGCGGGCTGCTGCTCTGGATGGCTCGGGGCACGCCCGCGTTCTATGAGGTCAGCCTGGACGGCCGGGGCACCCGGGGGATGCCGTTCAGCGAGTGGATCGCCCTGCGGTATCGGCTGGTCCCGGGCTCCTGGCAGGGCCCGGGCATCCTGATGTTCTTCCCGCCCGGTGCCGACCACTCGGTGTGGTGGTTCTGGGACGACACCGACTGGCGGTTCCAATGCTGGTACGTCAACCTTGAGGAGCACGCGGTCCGCTGGGACGACGGCGGGGTGGCCGGCGTCGACGTGGTCGACCAGGATCTCGATGTCGTCGTCGCCCCCGACCACACCTGGAAATGGAAGGACGAGGACGAGTTCGCCGAACGCCTCGCCTACCCCGACCACTACTGGGTCCGCGACGAGCCGGCAGTCTGGGCCGAAGGCCGCCGGGTGATCAAGATCGCCGAAGCGGCCGAGTTCCCCTTCGACGGCACCTGGACCCATTTTCGCCCCGACCCGTCCTGGCGGCTGCCGGACAGTCTGCCCGTCGGGTGGGATCGTCCGGTTATGGTCCGCGACTGACGGTTTGCCCCATGCAATCAGCTGGCAGGGCCAGGGCCACCATCAGGTGGGCCCCGGCCCGGTGTCGGCGGGAGCGACGGTCCTGACCACGCACGGACGCACGACATGACGTTCTTGAATTTGATCTTGATCTCGGCAATTCACGGCCCGGTTGGGAGTCGTCGCCTCCGGTCTGGCAGAATGGCCAGCTGGTATCCGGCACGCGTGAGGCGCCCTCTAACCCTGAGCGCGTTGCCAGTCCACGAGGCAACGGTCCCGCAATCCCCACGCGGTCCCGGCGACTCACCTCACGTATCGGCCCTGCGAGGCCGGTCGTCATCGCAATCAGGAGCGAACAAGACCGTGGCCGTTAAGATCCGGCTCCTGCGGATGGGCAAGATCCGCAACCCGCAGTACCGCATCGTCGTCGCCGACTCGCGCACCAAGCGCGACGGCCGGGCGATTGAATACGTCGGCATCTACCAGCCCAAGGAAGATCCGTCGATCATCCAGGTGAAGTCCGAGCGCGTGCAGTACTGGCTCTCGGTCGGCGCGCAGCCGAGCGAGGCCGTGCAGCGTCTCCTGGAGAAGACGGGCGACTGGCAGCTGTTCAAGGGCCTGCCGGCCCCGCCGCCGCTGCTGATGGCGGCGGAGAAGGTCAGCCGTCAGGTGACCTACGAGGCCGAGGCGAAGGCCGCCGCGGGTGTTGCCGAGGCGAAGGCCGCCAAGCCGGCCAAGAGGGCCGCCAAGGCCGCCGAGCCCAAGGCCGACGTTGCCGCCAAGGCCGCCGAGCCCAAGGCTGACGTTGCGGCCAAGACTGAGGTCCCGGCCAAGGTTGAGGTCCCAGCCACGGCAGAGGTCCCGGCCAAGGCTGAGGTCGCGGCTACGGCCGAGGCTCCGGTCAAGGTTGAGGTCCCGGCTACGGCCGAGGCTCCGGCCGCGACGGAAGCCGCCCCGGTCGAGGAGCCCGCCGCGCCGACGGTCGAGGCTGCCGACACCCGGGCAGAGGCCGCCGCCAAGGCAGAGGACCCGGCCGGTGCCGGCGCCGCAGACGCTAACTGACGGGGCGCTCCGGCCCGCGCTGGAGCACCTCGTCAAGGGCATCGTCGACAGCCCGGACGACGTCCGGGTGCGGCTGGTCGACTCGCGCCGCGGCAAGCGGCTCGAGATCCGCGTGCACCCGGAGGATCTGGGCACGGTCATCGGGCGCGGCGGGCGTACGGCCAAGGCGTTGCGGCAGGTCATCGGTTCGATCGGTGGGCGCGGCATCCGCGTCGACATCGTCGACGCGTACTGATCTCTGTCATGTCGATGTTGCTTGTCGTCGGCCAGATCGGGAAGCCGCACGGTATCCGCGGCGAGGTCTCGGTCGCGGTGCGCACCGATGAGCCGCAGGAGCGTTTCGTCGCCGGTTCGGTGTTCACCACGGAGCTCCCCCGGGACCGCCGGGTGAGCACCGGGCCGGCACGTTCCGCTTCGCCCGGCCTGGAATACAAGGTCCCCGCGGAGCTGACTCTGGAGTCTCTGCGCTGGCACCAGGGCCGGGTGATCGCCCAGTTCGAGGGCGTCCACAACCGGTCCGTCGCCGAGGCTCTGCGCGGTGTGCTGCTGCAGGTCGACAGCGCGACGGTCACCGAGCCGGACGATCCGGACGAGTTCCACGACCACCAGCTGGTCGGCCTCGCCGTGGTGTCGGTCGGCGGTGATGTGCTCGGGTCGGTGGACCGCATCGAGCACGCCCCTGCCTCCGACCTGATCGTGCTGAAGAAGACCGACGGCGGGACGGCTCTGATCCCGTTCGTCAGCCGGATCGTCCCGTCGGTGGACCTGGCCGGTGGTCGCGTGCTGGTCGACCTGCCCGAGGGCCTGCTCGATCTGTGATGCGCGTCGACGTCATCTCGATCTTCCCGGAGTATTTCAGCCCGCTCGAACTGTCGCTGATCGGTAAGGCGCGGGCTTCCGGGTTGCTCGATGTGACCGTGCACGATCTGCGTAGTTGGACCTCCGACGTGCATCGCACCGTGGACGACTCGCCGTACGGCGGCGGGCCGGGCATGGTGATGCGCCCGGAGCCGTGGTCGGCCGCACTCGCGTCGGTTTCCACAGCGGGGTCGGTTCTCGTCGTTCCGTCCCCGGCGGGGGCGCCCTTCACCCAGGCGGCCGCCCACGATCTCGCCGCCCTCGACCACGTAGTCTTCGCCTGCGGCCGGTACGAGGGCATCGACCAGCGGGTGATCGACGAGGCCCGCGACCGCATGCCCGTGCGGGAGGTGTCGCTCGGCGACTACGTGCTGTTCGGTGGCGAGGTCGCCGTTATCGTGATCATGGAGGCGGTCACCCGGCTGCTGCCCGGCGTGCTCGGCAACGCGGAGTCGCTGGCCGAGGAGTCGCACGCGGCCGGCCTGCTCGAAGCGCCCGTCTACACCAAGCCGGCCGCCTGGCACGGCCGGGCGGTGCCGGAGGTGCTGCGCTCGGGCGACCACGGCCGGATCGCCCGGTGGCGGCGGGATCAGTCATTGCTGCGCACCGCCGAACGCCGACCCGACATGTTCGCCGCATATCCGGACGAACTACTCGACAAGAAGGACCGAGCTGCGCTGGCCGACGGCGGATTTCAGATCTAGCCGCAGCCTGTGGCAAAGTGGTGGGGTTGCCGTTCGTCCCCCACGCCGTGGCGGGCCGGGCGAGGATCACCGGGGGCGATCTTCCCGGGGGTCAGAATCACCCCTTTGCGTGTCGAACTCCCGGCGCGCTTTGAGCACCACGAGGATGCAGCGATGAACATCCTGGATGCACTCGACCTCCAGTCGCAGCGCACCGACCTCCCGGATTTCCGGGCCGGCGACACCGTCAAGGTGCACGCCCGGGTCGTCGAAGGTAACCGGTCCCGCGTTCAGATCTTCCAGGGCGTCGTGATCAGCCGCCAGGGTGGCGGCCTGCGCGAGACCTTCAAGGTGCGGAAGATCAGTTTTGGCGTCGGCGTCGAGCGGACGTACCCGATCAACAGCCCGGCGATCGACCGGATCGAGGTCGTGACCCGCGGCGACGTGCGCCGCGCGAAGCTCTACTACCTGCGCGAGCTCCGCGGTAAGAAGGCCAAGATCAAAGAGCTTCGCGAGAAGCAGACCATCAGCTGAACCCCATAGCCGTTCGGGCCGTATTCACTCGGACTGACGTTCATAGCGCGCACACACTACTGTTGCGACTGTGACGGATGGGAATCAGTGCCACAGCGGCGACCGCCGCTCTGGCGGGGCCATTCGCACTACCGCCCGGCACCCCTCAGCGGGGTGTTTCGGGCGGTAGTGCTGTATCCGGGGCTGGTCTGGCCGGAACGGCGGCGGCAGGAGATGCGTAGCGTGGGACAAATGGACGGCTACCGGGGGCGTACCGCGAGCAGCGGCCGGCGGCGCGGCCGGATCATCCGGCGTAAGGAGATGCCCCTGTGGCAGGAGCTTCCCCTGCTGCTGGTGGTGGCGTTCTGCCTCGCCGTCCTGATCCGGACCTTCCTCGCCCAGGCTTTCTACATCCCGTCCGGCTCGATGGAGCACACGCTCGAAATCAAGGACCGGGTTCTGGTCAACAAGGTCGTCTACGACATGCGCGACCCGCTGCGCGGCGAGATCGTGGTCTTCCGCGGCACGGACAACTGGGCCCCCGAGGTGACCGAGCCGGTCAGCCAGACCTTCGCCGCCAAGCTCGGCCGTACGGTCGGCGATCTGGTCGGGGTGAGCCGCCCCGGCGAGCGGGACTTCATCAAACGGGTGATCGGCCTCCCGGGTGACAAGGTCGCCTGCTGTGACGCGAAGGGCCGGATCACGGTCAACGGCGTCGCCATCGACGAGCCGTACGTGACCGACAACTCCCCACTCGACGCCCCGCCCAACCCGACCCAGTGCACCAGCCGGCTCTTCGCCGAGGTGACCGTGCCGGCGGGCGACATGTTCGTGATGGGCGACCACCGGCAGGTCTCGCAGGACGCCCGGTGCCAGGGTCCCGTCCCGATCAACAACATCATCGGCCGGGCGTTCGTGGTGGTCTGGCCGAGCAAACACTTCACCGGCTTGTCAATTCCGGACAACTGGAAGGCCTACGGGGCCCAGCACCCCACCGCGCTCGGGCCGCTGCCGGTACGGGCGCCCGAACCGGGGGCAGACGTGATTATCGTCCCGTTCCTCTTAAGTGCGGGGTTATCCGCGCGTTCCGGACTGACGTTAAGGTCGCCACGACGTAGGCTCCGTTC
>JAVHVY010000048.1:0-20679 GCA_032160305.1 Actinoplanes sp. | reverse complement strand
AACTTCATCACCATCGTCTCCGGGCCGATGCTCAGCGACCGGGCGAACACGTCGTAGCCCTCGACGGAGGCCTGCAGGTGCATCAGCCGTTCGCCGGAGGCGTCGTAGGCGGCGTGCAACTCGTCCGGGTTGCGGATTTTGGAGACGCCGACCCAGGCCCCGCCGTCGTACGGCTTCATGTACATCGGGTAGCCCACCGACTCGGCCAGCGCCTCCAGGTCGAAGGGCTGGTTGTACCGCTGCGACGTGTACGCCCACCGGCTGTTGTCGAGCGGGTTCTTGAACGGCACCAGCACCGTCTCCGGCACCTTCAGCCCGAGCCGCATCATCGCGCAGTAGGCGGCGTGCTTCTCCATCGACTGGAAGGTGAACGGGCTGTTCAGCAGGTACACGTCGTCCATCAGCGCGATCTTCTTCAGCCACTCCCGCGGGTGGTAGTACCAGTAGGCGAGCCGGTCGATGACCAGGTCGTGCCCCGGCTTGTCGCGCAGGTTGAACGGCTCGATGGTGACCCGGACGCTGCGGGTGCGGTGCCTGCGGCCGTCGCCCGAGGTGACCACCCCGAGCCGGCGCAGCAGCGCCTCGTACGCCCGCGGCCAGTCGTTCTCGGTGCCCAGCAGGAGTCCGATGGTGTGCTCGACGTCGGCCATGGCGCTTCCTTCTCTACTTCGCGACGGGAAAAACCTGGTTCAGCAGGGCGGTCAGGTGCGGGTCGAGCGCGTCGCGCCAGCCCGTCCAGTTGTGCGCGTCCGGCACCTCGGCGAACGTGACCGGATAACCCTGAGCCGCCAGCACCGCCGCCATGTCCCGGTTGTTGGCGAGGTTTTCCTCGACGCCGCCGCAGGTCAGCGCGGTCGGCACGGCCGGGCCGCCGGCCGCGCGCAGCACCCGCCCGGTGAACCGCACGATCCGTAGGTAGCGCTGGAAGCCGGACTCCTGCCGGTCGTGACGCGGCTGGAAGAAGCTGCCCGACTGCAGGAACAGCCCGGCGAACCCGGCCGGCCGCAACCGCTGCGCGTGCAGCATGGCCAGCGCGCCGAGGCTCGCGCCGACCCCCACGACCGGCCGCTCCGTGCCCAGCTCGGCGCAGATCTTGGGCAGGACGTCGACGGACAGGGCCTTCGCGTACGCCGGGCTGGCCGAATACCATTCGAAGCGCTCGCCGGGCGGCAGCAGGACCAGGTGTACCGGCGCGATCCGCCCCGCCCCGATCATCGCGGCGACGTAGCGGCCCAGCTCGCCGTGCCGCTGGTAGTCCGGCCCGTCGTGGGCGACCAGCACCCGGTCGGTGGGCGTGCCCGGCGACCAGATCCGGGCCACCATCTCGCCTCGGACGGCCGGCAACGGCAGGTAGACCTCGCGCCAGTCGCCGGGCGCCGGCGGCAGGTGCAGCCAGCCGGGCTCGCGGTAGCCGGCGCACAACAGTTCGGAGGCGTCGCCGACGCGGCGCGGATTGTCCGGATCGGCGACGAACTCCCGGTCACCGCCGGGGTGGACCAGTTCGAGCCGGTACTCGAGGCGGTGCACAGCCGGCCGCTGCAGGATCAGCTCCCAGACCCGCGCGGCGGGCCGGTACGAGAATTCCGGCGAATCGCGCCAGAGGGCGCCGCTCAGGCGTACCGAGGACAGCCGTTGATGGTGATCGCGCAGCCGGAACACGACCGCGGAGCCCGCGCACCACGCCCCCGCAGCCTGCTCCATCGGCCACCCATCCCGTTGCACCACTCCTCGTTCCCTTGCTGAGCCTGACCAGCACGAAGGTTACGGCCACGCTTGTTGATCATCAAGGTGCGCAGCCGCACACGACGTACTCAACGGCCTGCCGGAACTGGTTGTGATTTTCCCTGACAATATTTCAGATACTCGGCCAGGAAGGTCACTCCGGTGAGCGGACGGGCGCCGGTCAGGACCGTGCCGGCGATGCCGCGGAGCGCGGACAGCCCCACCGACTCGGCGAGGAACTGCAGGCGGATCTGGCCGCGGTTGGCGCCCAGCCCCCGGCGCAGGCCGATCTCGCGGCGCCGCTCCAATACCGAGATGACCATGGTGTTGGCTACGCCGACGCCGCCGACCAGCAGCGACACGCCGGCCAGCCCGAGCACCAGCGCGGCGAAGGCGCTCGACGCGGCGCGCTTGGCGGTCAGTGCGTCGGACGGGCGGCTCACCTGCACAAGGTCGGGCAGTTGCGGGTTGATCGTGGCCGGCAGGATCGCGCGGACGTTCTCGACCGCGCTCTCCTGCGGCCGTACATACAGGACGGTCGGGTGGCCGTCGAAACCGAGCAGGCGGCGGCCGGCGTCCCAGCCGACGAGGACGGACTGGTCGAGGTCGGGGGCGAGGGGGACGGGCGCGAGGATGCCGGCCACGCTGAACCAGCGGTTGCCGATGCTGACCTGCGGCGGCGGCGTGTCGGGCAGCAGCCGGTCGTAGCCGAGGCGGACCGCGGCGTCGGATCCGAGCACGACGACCGGGAACCGCTCGATGGCGTCGGTGAGGAATTGCCCGGCGACGAGCCGGCCGCCGACCGCCGGCAGCAGGTCGGTGCGGCCGGCCAGCACGGTCAGCCCGGAGCCGTCGTTCTCGTCGACGAGATCGGAGCGGCGTACTACGGAGTGCACATTGGCGACCGCGCTGACGTGGGTGACCGGGCCGATCCGGGCGACCATACCCACCGCCTCGGCCGGCAGCGCAAGATCTAGGAGCTGTAGGTCGGCGGGGCCGCCGACGTGCCGTCGAGGCCGAACATCGCGGTCAGGCCGGTGACCCGCAACTGCCGGTGCACGAACTCGCTCGGATTGCGCAGGAGGAACCGGGTGCCGGTCTCGCGGGCCGCGTGGTGGCCGGTGACCAGCGCGCCGATGCCCAGCGAGTCCATGAACGTGACGAACGTCAGATCGACGATCATGATGAGCGGGCGCTCGGCGTGCAGGGTGCTGAGCAGCGTCGCGCGCAGCGCGTCGACGGTCGCGGCGTCCAGTGTGCCCCGCACCTCCACGACGATCGCCCCGTCAGCCTGGCGCCGGGTCGTCATCACGGCTTCGCCCATCTGAGTCGAACCTCCGTACGCGGCAAACGGCCCTGTGCGTCTCACGGTACAACGCCGCCGATTACCCTTGCAGGCTGCCATGGGTTTCGCCGGAACGGCGGACAACCGGTCTGCCGGACCGGTGACCGGTACATCACCCACCGCGTCCGGCAAAGGTCAACAGCATCGACCAAGATTGCCAGATCGCGCCGATCATCTTGCGTCGTGACCATCGAAACCGACACGGTGACATCGGCGGTCGGCTATCCATCCGCTGGCATCCGACCTGCTCCGGGCGCGGCCGGGTTTGTTCCACCGCGGCGGGCCCGGCGCTTCCGCCGCTCCAACGGAGGGTGGGCCGAGCATGGCCACAACATCGGGGCGCAGTCCCGGGATGTTCGCGGTCCGGGACGTGCAGTCCCTGATCACCGAGACCACCGAGGAAGGTCACGGCCTCAAGAAATCGGTCGGCGCGACCCAGTTGACCGCCATGGGCGTCGGCGCGATCATCGGCACCGGCATCTTCGTGGTGATCGGGGAGGGCGCGGGAGTGGCCGGTCCCGCGGTCATCCTGTCATTCATCCTCGCCGCGGTCGCCTGCACCTTCTCGGCCCTGTCGTACGCCGAGCTGGCCTCGTCGATCCCGGTCTCCGGCAGTGCCTACACGTACACGTACGCCACGCTCGGGGAGGTGGTGGCCTGGATCATCGGCTGGGACCTGATCCTCGAGTACGGCGTGTCGGTCGCCGCCATCGCCGTCGGATGGGGCGGCAACCTGAACGCCTTCCTGGATTCCGCCTTCGGCTTCGCCCTGCCGGACGCGATCGCCAAGTCGCCCGAGAACGGCGGCATCTTCAACCTGCCGGCCGTCTTCATCGTGCTCGCGATCACGCTGTTGCTGGTCCGCGGCGTCACCGAGAGCGCCCGGGTCAATCTGGTCATGGTCGCGGTCAAGCTGGTCGTGCTGGTCTTCTTCATCGCCGTGGCGATGGTCAACTTCAGCACCGGCAACTTCCACAACTTCGCCCCGACCGGCGTGGACGGCATCACCTCGGCCTCGGCGATCATCTTCTTCGCATACATCGGCTTCGACGCGGTGTCGACCGGCAGCGAGGAGGCCCGCAACCCGGCCAAAGACCTGCCGCTGGCGATCATCGGCTCGCTGATCATCTGCACGATCTTCTACGTGCTGACCGCCGTCGGCGCGCTCGGCATCGCCTCGCCGGACGAGTTGAAGTCCAGCGACGCCCCGCTGGCGACGGCGCTCGACAAGGGAGCGGGGATCGGCTGGGCGGGCGCGATCCTGGCCCTGGGCGCGGTCGTCGCCATCACCAGCGTGGTGCTGGTCATCCTGTACGGCCAGACCCGGATCTTCTTCGCCATGTGCCGCGACGGGCTGCTGCCGCCGAGGCTGGCGACGGTCAACCAGCGCTACGGCACCCCGGCCCGGCTGACCGTCGGCCTCGGTGTGCTGATCGCGATCCTGGCCGCCCTGGTCCCGCTCGGCCAAATCGTCAGACTCGTCAACATCGGCACCCTGTTCGCCTTTGTCCTGGTCAACATCGGCGTGATCATCCTGCGCCGGACCCGGCCCGACATGCTCCGGCCGTACCGGGTGCCGTGGTCGCCGGTCCTGCCGATCATCGGGGTCGCGTTCGCCGTCTACCTGATGTCCGACCTGCCGCTGGCGACGTGGATCCGGTTCATCGTCTGGCTCGCCATCGGCCTGATCATCTACTGGCTGTACGGCTTCAAGCACTCCCGGCTACGCTCGGACGCCCAGCCGGCGGTGCCGGGGACGCCGAACCGGCCCACGGACGCGGAACTGCCCGACGGAGGCGAGCCGCAGTGACCACGCCGGACAACGGCCCGGTGGTCGCGGGCGTGGACGGCGGCGCCTCCGGCACAGACGCCCTGCTGCTGGGCCGCTGGGCTGCCGAGGTGCTGGACGTGCCGCTGGTCGTCGCGGTCGTGCACCCCGCCCCGGGCGGTGGCGCGGGCCGGGTGGACGCCGAGTGGATAGCCGACCGGCACCGCGCCGCCGAAGCGGTGCTGAACGGCGCCCGTACGGTGCTGAGGGACGCTCCGGGCCCGGTCAGTTACCGGGCGGTGGCGTCCAGCTCGGCCTCGCACGGCCTGCACGACCTGGCCGAGGAACTGGGCGCCCAGGCCATCGTGGTCGGCTCCGGCCGGTCCGCCCCGCCGATGCGGCTCTTCGCCGGCAGCACCGCCGAACGCCTGCTCGCCGGCAGCTTCTGCCCGATCGCGGTGGCGCCGGCCGGCATGGGCACCCCGCCGGGCAGCCTGGGCCGGATCGGGGTGGCCTACATCGACACCGCCGACGGCCGGGCGGCGCTGGCGACCGCGGCGGCGCTGGCCGCCCGGACCGGCAGCCCGGTGCGGCTCTACACGGTCATCGCCGACAACGACACGACGCTGCCCCCGCTGATCGGCGAGGACACCGAGCGGGCCTTCGAAAGCCTGGCCCGCGACACGTTCGAAGCGACGCTGCAGGAGGCGGCGGCGAGCATCCCGGACATCGAGGTCGACTTCGAGATCCGGACCGGGAACGTGGTGGACACGCTGGCCGACCTGGACGACGTCGATGTGCTCTTCTGCGGCTCCCGGGGCTACGGCCCGGCCCGCCGGGTCATGCTCGGCGGCGTCTCCACCAAACTGATGCGCCGGGCGAAACGCCCGGTCGTGGTGGTGCCCCGCAGCGGGTGACGGCACAGCCCGGCGCCCCGCCGCATGCGCGGAACGCTCGTGGGGTGGGGCCGGGCTCTCCGCTGGCGGCCGGCACCGACGGTCTACCGGACCACCTCGGTGCGCAGGTCGTGCGCGCCGTCCGCCCGGGTGGCCTCGTAGTAGATGCGCTGCACGCCGTCCGGCATCGTCACCATGCTCAGGTAGCGCAGGCCGTTCGGTGCGTGCGGGCTGCCGACCGGCTCCGTGTGGTCCGCGGCGAGCGGGCCGAAGCTGCCGTCCGGGCGGCGCGTCCCCCGGGCCACCCCGGTGCGTTCCTCCCAGTTCTCCCGTACGGTGGCCCGGCCGTCGTACGCCGCCAGGATCGTGTCGCCGGTCACCTGGACCGAGGAGATCCGCACGCCCCGGGCGTCCCATTCGCCGGGGCGGCCGGTCAAGGCCGTTTCCCGCCAGGTCCAGGACACGCCGTCGGGGCTGGTCGCGTACTCGGTGGTCATCCGGTCGGCGTCGTCCCAGCTCTCCAGGGGGTGCACGGACGCCCAGAGGTGCCAGCCGTGTTCGTCGTGGTGCAGGACCGGGTCCTTGACCGCCACCGTCTCGTCACCGGGCAGGACGGTGTGCGGGTGGGCCGTGGCCAGACCCTCGGGGGTGGCGGCCTCGAGCAGGTCGACGCGCCAGTGCTTCGTGCCCGGGGTGGCGGCGCTCACGTACAGGCGCCAGCGGCCTTCGGGGGTGCGGGTCAAGGCCGGGCGTTCGAGGGACTCGGCGCCGAAAGCCTCCTTGTGCACCTGGGCGACCACGGTGAAGGTGAGGCCGTCGGTGGAGCGGGCCACGATGTTGGAGATGCCCCGGCCGTCGCCGATCGGCAGGCGCAGCCGGTAGGCGAGGTAGACCGCGCCGTCGGCCACGATCGTGCTGGGGGCTCCCGACCAGGCTCCCGGTTCGGCGCTGGGCGGCTCGATGACGACGGTCGAATCGTCCCAGCGTGGCAGGGGTAGGGCCTGGATTCCCGTGGACAAGGTGGCTCCGTTTCGTGACGGCGGTGATCACCGCGAAGAGTAACGGCTCAAGTGTGCAATATCTATATGGAATAGGGTGATTAGTCGGCGGCGGTGTGCCGGTCCACCGCGAGCCAGTCTGCGTAGCGCTCGCCGGTCACGTCCTCCAGCAGGGCGATGTCGTCGGCGAAGAACGGCAGCAGCTCAGCGCGCTCGCGTGGGGTGGTCACCGGGCGCGTGCCGCGCTTGCGGTGCAGCAGGGTCAGCAGCGGGCCGCGGGCAGCCAGCCGCAACGGCAGCGGGAACCGGTGCCCGAAGCCGCCGCCGGCGCGCAGCAGGCCGCGCAGCACCCGGTTGACCGCGGTGTCCTCGACGACGTGCCGGTTGACGTTCTCCTTCGGGATCGCGCCGAGCACGCCTGCCGGGACACCGAGGAAGTCGCAGACCTGGTTCAGCGTCGCCACCGGCGCGTCATTCAGCTCCCGGTAGCGCAGCAGCAGCACCTGCTCGCGCGGGAAGACCTTGAACAGGTGCTGCACCTGGCGGCCGTAGAGGCCGAGGCTGAGGTAGTGCCAGAAGTCGGCCCAGCCGTCCGCCCGGCGCTGCTGCTCCGCGTGGCAGGCGGTGCGGAAGTCGGCGAGCGGTTCGAGGCCGGCGTTCCACAGGTGGGTCCAGTTGGAGTGCGCGCGGTCCACCGGGTCGCGCAGCAGCAGGATCAGCCTGGCGTCGGGCACCAGCGCGCGGATGCGGTCGTGGGCGCTGTGATCGTACAGATAGAAAGGGGTGGCCTCGCCCCGCAGCGCACCCGGCGGCGCGGGGTCGAAGAGCGCCTCGTAGTCGGCCTGGCGCCAGATGTGCTCCTGATAGGTCTGCACGTCGCCGGGACCGCCATGCACCGGCGGGCGACCGGCGGTGAGGAAGAACTTGGGTTCCTTGACGGCCGGCAGGAACAGGCCGGGATGCCGGACCAGGGCGGCGTGCAGGGCGGTCGTCCCGGCCTTGGGAACGCCGGCGATCAGGAAATCGGGGAGTGGCATGGGTGCTCCTCGGTATTGCCGTCCACCGCGCAAAGTACGAGTTAGCCTACAGATCAAGTAGGCATTCGCCAGCCGGGAGGCCCGCCCGGCGGCGAAGCGACACGCCCGGGATCCCGCCGTCGGCCGGAAATTTCATCGTCGCTACGCCGGGAGCCGGCTAGCGGACCCGCCCGATCCACACAAGCCCACTGTGGGATGAATCGGAGCGATCCGCCACGCCCCGGAGATTCATCGAGATCGTTGGATCTTACCGGCATACCGGTCTGAAATAGAACATTACGGCCAGGCTGTCAGGAGTGCGACAGTGTGGCCCGATGCCACCACCGGCGGCGCCGGAAGCGGGGACAGGCGCCGGGCGCACAGCGCACGCACTCGGTGCCGGCGCGGTGATGGCGGTGGGCCCGGCAGTGATGGCCGCACCTACAGAGAGCGGTATTCGGCGTCATCTTCTCACCCTAGGTAGTTGCTTCCCCACGCTACGTCGTCAATGCCACAGATGAGTACCGGATCAACCGGACGGCGGACCAGGCAATCCGGGGGCGGTGACGGAAGACAACGAAACTGCACCTATGTCGACACGCTACGTGTTCACATTGGCCGGTGAGACGTGTCACTGAAATATTTCTGATATTTATTTTTTATCACGAAACTACGGTTGTTAGCGGTTATGTCTAGATTGTCAGTTATAGAGGGCTTCGTCTGCCCGGGCAGCACGTCCGTCCGTTACCACCTGTGACTGGTGATGCTTAAGGACATCTTTAATGTCCATGTGAATAGGCACTGCTCATACGGTTGGAGACTGGCCACCGCACGGACGCCTTCGAGCTGTCCCTTTGGTTAGTTGACGCTACGTAATGGATTGCTAGATTTGGCGGCAGTAGCGAGCGGCATACGTTTTCGCCCCCGGCAACGTCCGGATTCGCCGCATCTGCCGCCCCAGAAGGGAACGACATGAAGCTCTCTCCGCCCATGGGCAACACGTCCAGTAACGGCGCATCATCACCGACCGTAAGCGTTGTCATTCCGACCCTCAATGAGGAGCGGAACCTGCCCCACGTCTTCGCCAAGCTGCCGGCGGACATCGATCAGATCATCCTCGTCGATGGCGGCTCCGTCGATCGCACCGTGGCCGTGGCCCGTGAACTGCGGCCGGACGTCGTGATCGTGCACCAGACCCGTACCGGCAAGGGCAACGCCCTGGCCTGCGGCTTCGCGGCCTGCACCGGCGACATTATCGTGATGATCGATGCCGACGGCTCCACCGATCCGGCCGAGATCCCACTCTTCGTGGCCGAGCTGATCGCCGGCGCTGACTTTGTGAAGGGTTCGCGTTTCGCCAAGGGCGGCCACAGCCACGACATCACGCCGCTGCGCAAATGGGGAAACGACGGCCTGAACGTCGTCGTCAACGTCCTGTTCGGAACGAAATTCACCGACCTCTGCTACGGCTACAACGCATTTTGGCGCCGCGTCGTCCCGGCTCTGGGGCTGCCCGATCCGGCATTACCGCGGCCCGCTGACGGCGGCAAGCTCTGGGGTGACGGGTTCGAGATCGAGTCAATGATCAATATTCGCGCCGCCGCCGACGGAATGAAAGTCGGCGAAGTCGGCAGCATCGAGCACGCGCGAATTCACGGCGCCAGCAATCTGAACACGTTTCGTGACGGTGCCCGGGTGCTGCGCACGATCTTCAGCGAGTACGCCCTGATGCGCAGCCGGCGCAGGGCCTCCGCCCGTGGCACCGTGCTTATCCACCAGAACCCCGCCGTCACCGCCCCCGCCGCCGCGTACATCCCGTCGCAGAGCGGGCTCGACCAGGTCGTTCACCGGCCCGCCCCGATCGCCTCGTTCGGGCGTGTCCATCCGTCCGACCCGCGGCCGCACACCGCCCGCCTCAACCGGCCCCGGCGGATGGACGAGATCGGGACGCGGCGCACCGAGGACGTCACCATGCTGCGGGCCCGCGCCGCCCTCGACGACTAGCCGCGCCCGACCAGGTCTCCCCACCAGCTGCCAGGAGCACCCCCCGTGAAGAACCACCCGTCCGTCAGCATCGTCATCCCGACGCACAGCGAGAATCGCTGGTCGTTGCTCGTGCGCACCGTGGCGTCGGCCCGCTCGCAGGAGTACGCGCCGGCCGAGATCGTGGTGGTCGTCGACCACAATCCGCAGCTGTACCGCCGGGCCCGGCGCGACCTGTCCGGGGTGATCGTCCTGGAGAACCTGTACGCCAAGGGCGTCTCGGGCAACCGCAACACCGGAGCGTTCCACACCCACACTCCACTGATCGCGTTCCTCGACGACGACACGATCGCGGCCACCGACTGGCTCGGCAGCCTCGTGACGCCGTTCGCCGACCCGACGGTTGTCGGGACCGGCGGCGGGATCAGTCCTGCCTGGGAGGGCACGCGCCCCCGGTGGATGCCGGACGAGTTCCTCTGGGCCGTCGGCGGCTCGTACGCCGGGATGCCGACCACGACAGCGCCGATCCGCAATGTCTGGTCGGCGAGCATGGTGGTGCGCCGGGGCGCGTTCCTGGCGGTCGGCGGTTTCCGCACCGGCTTCGGCAAGCTCGGCGGCCAGAACCGCCCCGAGGACACCGAGTTGTGCCTGCGGATGAGCAGTCTGGCCGGCGGCACCTGGATGTACGTCCCCGACGCGGGGATCCGGCACGCCGTGCCCGCCAGCGCGTCCACCTTCTCCTTCTTCCTGCGCCGCTGCTACGCCGAAGGGCGCGGCAAGGTGCAGATGGCCGGCCTGCTCGACGGCTCGAAGAGCCTCGACACCGAACGCTCCTACCTGATGTCGCTGCCCAGGGCGGTGGTTCGCAATATCGCGGACGCCGCCCGTGGCCGCGGCGTCGCGCACGCCCTGCGCGCCGGCGGTGTCCTCGCCGGTGTCGCCGCGGCGGGTGTCGGCGGCGCGGCGGAGACCATCGCCCTGCGCCGCGCCGAGCGCCGACCCGCACTGCAGGTAGCCCGGTGACCGCCGGACTGAACGGCAAGATGTGGGCGCCCGCGCCGCGCGCCGGCGAGATCCCGACCCCGCCCGCCGCCGTGGCGACCGGCGCCGTGCGCCCGGCCGTGGTCCTCGACCTCGACCTGTGCGACCCGCTGCCCACGGTCGCCGCCATCGCCCCGGACGGCCTGCGCGTCGAGCGGGCCTGGGTTCTGGTCCGGCTCTTCACCGAGCCGATCGGGACGCTGCTGGTGGACGTACCGAAAACGGGTCTGCGGCTCGGCGACCTGGCTGCCGCGGCCGACGCCGCACTGGGCGCCGCCCTGCGGCCCCGGCTCGCCGAGCTGGGCCTGAGCGCCCTGCCGATCGACGGCATCACGCCGGCGAGGGAGCCGGCCTTCCTGGCCCGGCGGCGCGAGGTGCTCGCCGCCGCGCCGCCCATCACCGTGGTGATCTGCACCCGCGAGCGGCCCGGCGCGCTGGCCCGGGCCCTGGACAGCGTGCTGGCGCAGGACTACCCGCGCTTCCGGGTGCTGGTCGTGGACAACGCGCCGGCCACCGGCGCGACGGCCGACGTGGTCCGCGCGGCGACCCGGCGCGGCCCGGTGCGGTACCTGCTCGAACCCAAGGGCGGGCTGTCCTTCGCCCGCAACGCGGCCGTCGCGGCTGCGCCGGGCGAGATCCTGGCCTGGCTCGACGACGACGAGTACGCGGACCCGACCTGGCTGGCCGAGGTGGCCCGGGCGCTGGCCGACCACCCGGAGGCGGACGTCGTCTCCGGCGTGATCGTCCCGGCCGAGCTGGAGACCCAGGCGCAACTGTGGTTCGAGCAGTTCGGCGGGCACAGCAAGGGCCGCGGCTTCCGGCCCGACGTGTTCGGGCCGGCCACCGCGCACCGGCAGAGCCCGCTCTACCCGCTGCCGCCGTTCGGCACGGGCGCGAACATGACCTTCCGGGCCGGGGTGATCGAGCGGATCGGCGGCTGGGACACCGCGCTCGGTGCCGGCACGCCGTCGGCAGGCTCCGAGGACACGCTGGCCTTCACCCAGGTGCTGCTCGGCGGCGGGACGATCGTCTACCAGCCGTCCGCGGTCACCCACCACTACCACCGGCGCGACGTCGACGGGCTGCGCCGGCAGATGGTCGGCTACGGGTCGGGGCTGACGGCGGCGTACACCAGCCTGCTGTTGCGCCGCCCGGGACTGCTGTGGCCGCTGTTGAGGCTGGCCCCGGGCGCGCTGCGCGATCTGACCAGCAGTGCCAGCCCGCGGGTGTCGACGCTGCAGGACAACTTCCCGCGCGAGCTGCTCAAGGCGAACCGGCGCGGCATGATCGCCGGGCCGCGCGCCTACCTGCGCGGGCGCCGTGCGGCCCGGGCGAAGACCCGCGGCAGCGCACGCTGAGTGCGCCTCCTGGACCGAACGCCCGGAAAAGTACCTCGTGACCGGGCATCCTCGGGGTGGGAGAAATAGCCCAGCTGATAACGCGGAGGCCCAGCACATGGCGGACCGGCGCTCGGTGGACCGAGCGAGGATCCAGGACCGAGAGCCTGGCACGGGCCCGGACACCGTCGTCTTCGGCTTCGACCTCGCCACCGCGGCGGGGTCCCCGGCGCCCCCCGAGACCGCCGTCGTGGGGACCGTCGCGCCGCCAACCGTCGCGCCGCCAACCACCGCGCCGCCAACCACCGCGCCACCAACCACCGCGCCACCAACCACCGCGCCGGCGACTGTTGCGCCGCCGCCGACCGTCGTCGAACGGTTCCGGATTCCGATCGTGCCCGGCCGCCCGGGAGGGCAGCGTCCCGCGCCCGTCGCCCCGCCGGACCGGGCCCGGCCGCCGACGCCCGCCCGGTGGCGCCGGCCGCCCCTCGACCTGGGGCACGCCCCGCTGGTGCTGGCGATCTCCAGTCTCGGCGTACTGCTGGTCGCGGTGGCCTACGTCGGCGGGCGTGAGCTCACCCAGGGCGCCACCCTGCTCTACTGGGCCGGCCAGATCGTCGTCTTCACGCCGGTCGTGCTACGTCTGCTCAGCCGCCGGATGGCCGGGGTCGCCGAGTCGTTCCTGCTGGTCATGGGCCTGGCGGTGAACCAGTACCTGCTCAAGTGGATGTACAGCCCGGACCAGTTGCGCTTTCCCGACGAGCTGCAGCACTGGCTGGCCACATCGATCCTGAACGATACCGGCAGGCTCTTCCAGCGCAACCTGGCGCTACCCCCGGCGGTGCACTTCCCGGGCCTGGCCGAGATGGCGGCCGGGCTGGCGAGCATGACCGGGCTGCCCGTCACCGCCGCCGGTGTCATCGTGGCCGGAGTGGCGCATCTGGTCTTCGTCGGCCTGCTCTTCGTGGCGGCGCTGCGGGCCAGCCGCTCCCCCGCGGTCGCCGGCGTCGCCTGCGCGCTGTACGCGACGGCCCTGCACTACCTCTTCTTCAACTCGATGTTCCTCTACCAGACCGCCGCGCTGCCGTTCTTCATGCTGACGATCTGGGCGACCCGGCGCTGGCTGGCGGGCAGCGGGCGGCCGTTCTTCGTCCTGGCGGTCGGCTCCGCCGGGGTCACCACCATCAGCCACCATGTGACCGCGTTCGCGCTGGTGGCCACGCTGTTCCTGCTGGCGGTCACGGAGCTGGTGGTGAGCCGGCCGCGACGCTGGATCGTGCTGGCGATGCCGGTGATCTCGCTGGCGATCCTGGCGGTCTGGATCGTCTTCGTCGCCGAGGACGTGATCAGCTACCTCGCGGCGCCGGTCGACCAGGTGCTGAACACGGTGTCGCAGCTGATGTCGGACAGCAAGACCGGATCGGCGACGACGGCGCCCGTGTCGCTCCTTCAACTCGCGGTGCAGGGCGCGGGCCTGCTGGGACTCTTCGTGCTCTACGCGGCCTGCGTACGCGACATGGTGCACCGGCACGACCGCGACGCCTGGCGGTGGGCCGCCGTGGCCGGCACGACGGTGTTCTTCGCCGGCAACGGTGTGCGGTTCCTCGGCACGAACGGCCCGGAGATCTCCGGCCGGCTGCAGACCTTCACCTACGTTCCGATCGCCGTCCTGGCCGCCATCGCGCTGGTCCGTGGCGTGCAGATCATCCCGCTCAAGGACGCCGAGGGGCACCGGTGGCGGGCAGCAGCACCGGCCTTCGACTATCCGGCCGGCGGTGGCTGGCATCTGTGGGCCCGGGTCACGTCCGGCTCGGCGCTGATCACGCTGCTGATGATCGGCGCTCGGGCGGGTGGCTGGCCGCCGATCGGCTCCATCCTGCCAGGTCCGTATCTTGCCGGCGGCTTCGAGCGTTCGGTCGATGCGTACGGGGTCAGCGCGGCCGACTGGGAGCGCGAGACACTGGGTACCGGCAACCGGGTCGGCGGCGACGTCACGTCGGTGTCGCTGGCCTCCACCTACGGCCGGCAGGACCCGGTGCGCGAGGTCGGTTCGCTGTACTACGCGAACGAGTGGGGACTGGCCCAGGACACCATGGTCGCCGAGCTGCGCCTGCGGTATCTGGTGGTGGACCGGCGGCTCGGCGACAGCCTGCCGGAGAGCGACGCCTACTTCGAGAACGACCCGAACGCGGGCACGATCACCTCGCCGTTGACCGCCACCCAGCTCGGCAAGTTCGACCAGCTGATCGATGTCGACCGGCTCTACGACAACGGCAACGTCCGGATCTACCGGATGGGGTCCCCGTGAAGCCGTCCCTGGCCGGCGGTCTCGCCGCGCTGACCGTCGCGGCCGGCGCGGGCGTGCTCTCCGGCTCCGCACCGCTGGCCGTCGCCGGTGGCCTGCTGCTGGCCCTGGCGCTGCCCGGTTTCGCGGTGACCGAGATGATGCTGCGCGGCCGCACACTGGCCCGGGTCGAACGGGTCGTCCTGGGGCCGGCCCTGAGTCTGGCGGTGCTGGTGCTGGCCGGGCTGGTCATCTACGTGCTCCGGTTCCGGCTGGACCGGATGGCGTGGACGTCGGCAACCGTCGGCGTGACCCTGGTGTCACTGATCGTGCCCCATATCCCCCGGAGCTGGCGGGACGCCGCCGGCCGCGCCCTGGCGTACCTGTACGCCGAGGACGACGATGAGCCGGGGACTGCCATGGTGGGCGTGCCCCCGGCCACGACCCGGCCTGGTCCCACCCCGGGTTTGCCACCGGTCATGGCCACGACGGGCACGGACGACACGCTTGTGCTGCCCCCGGTCGTGCCGGCGGAGCAGGCCCAGGTCGCCGCGCCCAATACGGCCCAGGTCGCCACGCCCAATACGGCCCAGGTCGCCACGCCGAAGACGGCCAAGGCCCCCGTGCCGAAGACGGCTAGGGCGCCGGGCGGCGGGCCGGCGAAACCGCCACGCCGGCTGGTCTGGCAGGCGGCGCCGCTGCTGCTCGTGGTCGCCATCCTGGGCGGAGCCAGCTGGCTCTCCTACGACAGTTCGCGCGACGCCTACGACACCACCGTGACCGCGTTGTCGGCCGAGCCGTCCGGGCCGGTGAACGCGGCCGGGAAGCGGTCGGTGACGGTCACCGTCACCGGGCTGGTCACGGCGGACGGACCCTATTCCCTGGTCGCGTCGGGGGCCACCGGTTCGGCGACCGTGCGGCGCACGATCACGGTGCCGGCCGGCGGGGTCTGGACCGAGAGCCTGACCCTGCCGGGCAGCCAGCGGATCACCGTCACGGTGTCCCGCGCGGGCGACACCAGCGCCTACCGAACGCTCTACATCTCCGCGGTGGAGTAGTCTCTTCGGGTCACGCGACTGGCGGCAACGAGGATGGGCAACCATCGGGGAGCGTGCGCGTGGGTACCGTCCGCCTGGGTGGCCACGTCGTCTGAGGGGACCCATTGTCCACACCCACCACGACCGAGACGGCCCGGATGCTGGCCGGCAAGCCGGTCGCCGAGGCCGTCCTGGCCGATGTGCGCCGGCGAGCCGAGGCGCTGCGCGAACGGGGCGTGACCCCGAGCCTGGCCACCATCCTGGTCGGCGACGACGACGCCAGCGCCGGCTACATCCGGATCAAGCAGCGGCAGGCCGCCGAGCTGGGCTTCGACTCGCCGCACGAGCACCTGAGCGCGGACACGACCCAGCAGGATCTGCACCGCGCGATCGCCCGCTTCAACGACGACCCGGCCGTGCACGCGATGCTGATCCAGTATCCGGTGCCCGGCCACCTCGACTACGACGCCGCGCTGCTGACCGTCGACCCGGACAAGGACGTCGACGGCATGCACCCGCTGAACCTGGGCCGGATGTCCGTCGGCCTGCCCGGCCCGCTGCCCTGCACGCCCGCGGGCATCGAGGCGCTGCTGGCGTTCTACGAGATCCCGGTGTCGGGGCACGAGGTGGTCATCCTGGGCCGGGGCGCGACCATCGGCCGCCCGCTGGCGATGCTGCTGGCCCAGAAGAGGCCGACAGCGAACGCGGCGGTCACGGTCGTGCACACCGGCGTGCCGGACTGGAAGCGCTACACCCGCCGCGCGGACATCGTGATCGCCGCGGTAGGCGTGCCAGGCATCGTCGGCCCGCAGGACGTGCGCCCGGGCGCGGTCGTGATCGGCGCTGGCGTGCGCTACGAGGGCCGCAGGCTGCTGCCGGACGTGCTGGAGGAGGTTGCCTCGGTCGCCTCGGCGATGACCCCGCGCCTCGGCGGCGTCGGCCCTACCACGGTCGCGATGCTCTTCCGCAACGCTGTCACCGCCGCCGAACGCGCGGCGAGCTGACGCGCCGACCGCGGCCAGCCGGCCCCGGTCACCGCGCCAACGACAGGGCCTCGAGCATTACCGAAGAACACCTGTGGTGCTGAGGAGGCGCCCGTTCAGCCGCTGAAGCGGGCGCTGGTGGCCAGCGTGCGGAAGGCGGCCAGCGAGTCGGCGTCCGTGTCGATGCGCCATTTCTCCGGGTAGTTCGGGTGGGTGTCGGTGTCGAACCAGCAGACCGCACCCACCCCGGGCCGGTCGCCGACCCAGGTGCCGAAGGTCTCGATCCACTCCGCCTTCGTACGCCCGCCCCGGTCCACCGCGCCAACCTCGGTGATCATGATCGGCTTGCGCGCGGAATACTGCGTGTAGACCGTGTCGAAGAGCGCGGCCGGCGTCTCCCGGTACAGGTTGTAGCCGGACATGCCGACCCAGTCGACGTACTTGTCGCCCGGGTAGTAGTCGGCGACCTCGTTCCACGTCTCCTGGGTGCTGGACCTCCAGTTCGGGCTCCACACCCAGGAGATGTTGGTGGCGCCCTCGGCCGCGAAGATCTTGTGGATGCGCTGCCACGACGTGACATAGCCGGCGCTGCGCTCGGGGTTCTTGCTGCCGCCCCACGAGTACCAGTCCCCGTTCATCTCCCACGCCCAGCGCAGCATCGTGGGCCTCTTGTCGGCCGCCAGCCTGCGGGCCGCGGCGGCGATCAGGCCATCGCTGGACCCGTTCAGGATGTCGGCGTAGGTGGTGCCCCGCCAGGAGACCAACGGGATGCTGCCGGCCGGCAGGGATGGCATGCCCTGCAGCAGCGTGTCGGTCCACGCGTAGAAGGCGTGCACGATCCGCTCGGTGCGGCCGAGCTGCTGCCGCCGCAGGGCCAGCGCCTGGGTCAGCGACGTGCCGGTGAGGTCGAGATAGGCACCCAGCATGGCCTCACCGGGCCGGAACGGGACCGGGCCGCCGCCGCTGGTGACCACCGGCGCAGCGGCGACGGAGCTCGGCCGGGCGGCGGCGGAGGGACTTGCGGAGTGCGCGGCCCGGGGCGTCGCCTGGGCGGCCGGGCCGCTGTCGCGGACGTGCAGCCCGGCGTAGGTCACCGCGGGCACGGCCGCCAGCGAGGCGAAGCCCAGGACCCGGCGGCGGGTGAGCTTGGCGGGGGACCAGTGCGCGGTGGACCCGTGCGTGGTGGACCCGTGCGTGGTGGACCCGTGTGTGGTGGACCCGTGCGTGGTGGACCCGTGCGTGGTGGACCCGTGCGCGGTGGACCCGTGCGCTGGGTACCCGTGCGCTGGGGACCCGTGCGCTGGGGCCGGGTGCGCGGGGGCCCGGTGCGCGGGCGTCACGTCAGGGTCTTTCCGGCCCGGCGGGCGGCCCGGCGGGCCAGCCGCCAGCCGGGCTGGGCGATCTGCTTGAGCTTCGGGACCAGGTGCAAGCCGCCCCCGGCGACGAGGGCGACCAGGTCGGCGCCGGTGTGGTCGGGGGTTGGCTGCAGGCGGGGCACGGCGAAGCGGCGTTCGCCCGGGGTGTGCAGCCGGCGGCCGACTTCGGTGGCGTTGTCGTGTCCGGCCGCGCGGACCACCTCGCGGACCCGGTGGTCGTTGTAGCCGTGCGGGTAGGCGAACGAGCGCAGCTTGACCTGCAGGCGCTGCTCCAGCTCGTCGTGGCTGCGCACGATCTCCTCGCGCAGCTGGGCCGCCGGCAGCACGTCGAGCGGGTGGTGGATCAGGCTGTGGTTGCCGATCTCGACCCCGGCGGCGGCGACGTCGGCCAGTTCGTCCCAGGTCAGCATCGGGCCGAAGTCGCCGGCGGACGCGCCGAGCCAGCCGGCGTACTCGCCGAGGTGGCCGACGGCGGCGTAGAGGGTGGCCCGGGCGCCGGCGGCGGCCAGCGCGGGTACCCCGGCGGTGCGGAAGTCGCGGTATCCGTCGTCGAACGTGACGGCGATCAGCCGCTCGGTGCTGCCCTGCCCGAGCAGGTCCAGCGCCTCGCTCAGGCCGACCAGCCGGTAACCCGCCACAGTGAGCGCGCCCAGCTGCTCGGCCAGGCGCTCCGGGGGCACCGCGAGATCGCGCAGCGGCCCGCCGACGGCGGACACGGAGTGGTACATCAGTGCGGGCAGAGTTTCCCATGCCGGTGTGGCCGTGGTGGTCACCGCACACTTCCTCCCCCGAGCACGAACTCGTCGACAGGCACTATCGTCCGCCGAACGAGCCAGTTTCGGTTTCGGGAGGATCTTTCGCAACCGGCTCTACGGCCCGCGATGACTGGCCGTTGCCGGGAGCTGTCGCAGGTCGAAGCCATCGAGGGCGGCCTGGGCGACCACCGCTGCGAGGTCCGCCAATGTCATCCGGACGATACCTCCGCGGGTCGCCAGTCCCTGGTCGGCGTCGTAGGCGACGACGCCGGCGTGTTCGAGCTCGGCGACCAGTGCGGCCAGCCGGTCCTCGACCCGGGCGGCCAGGTGCACGGCGAGGTCGTCGAGAGCCGCGGGGATCTGCAGTGTCATTGCGTACGCCTTCCGCCGATGGTCCCGTCCCGTCCCACGCTAGGCGCGTCGCGTACGCAATGCGGCTTTTCGTGGTTTTCAGCCGTATTTGTCGATCAGTCAAAGGTCGTACGCCCGAATCCCGCTGCGGAGGGAAGCGAGCGCACCCGCGGTGACGGAAGGCTATCGACCATGGACAAGTTGCGGGTGACCGAGGCGGCCGGCGAGGCCGCCCTCCTGCTCGGCCTGATGGTCCTGCCCGCTGCCTGGCGGGCCTTCGATCCGGTGTTGGCGGTGGTGTTGTCGATCATGTTGGTCTTTCTCACCGGTGGCACATATGCGTTACACGCTGTAACCTTCGACTGCTTCCGCCTGACAGGTCATCGGGATCGCGGGCAATTTTCCTACACACAGCGTAAGGACTGAACCGTCCGGGCCCCCCGCTCGTATCCCGAGATGACGGCACACGGCACTACCCCCGGGAGCGACGAGGATGTTCCGACTCATCCAACTCCACGCGCAGTACGGCATCCCCCGCATCGGCGTGGATCCCGACGGCTACGCCAGCGAGCGAGCGGCGCTGGAGCGCTACCGCGCGACGCCGGCCACGTTCTTCGGGGTCGGCCGCTTCGACGCCCGGGGTCGGCTGGCCGAGATCATCATGGACACGGTCTGCGGTCCGCTCGGCGACTGCCCGAGAGCGGCGCTGGTGGTGCAGGCCGAGACCTTCCAGCGGCTGTGCGACACCTGTTCGTTCGGGCTCGACGTGCTGACCGTGCCCGAGCTGGCCGCCCGGCTCGGCGTGGCCGTGCGGCTGACGCCGGTGTTGGCCGCCTCCGGCCGGCACGCGGCGCTGGAGCCGGGCTGGCACGCCGGCAACCGGATCGCCCGGGAGCTCGCCTCGCACGTCAGCGACCCGGCCTGGCGCCGGGATCTGTGCGCCGAGCTGGCCCGCAACCCGGGCGCGGTGAACGGCCTGCTGATCGGTGTCGGCGCGCTGAGCCACCGCGACGTGCTCGACCTCTATCCGGCACTGTGCACGCTGGGCTCGCAGCTGCCCGTCGGGGTGCACGCGGACCTGCTGCGGGCCACCTGCCGGCCGTTCTCCCCCGCCGGGGTGGCGGCGCTGCGGCTCGGACTGTGACCCGTCGGGCAGCTGGAAGGTCGCCGTCACCCGGCCGCTGGGATACCTCACGTCGCGCACGTCGACGACCGTCGGCGTGCCGTTCGGGCGCGGCTGTCCTCGATCCGACCGGCTCGCGTTCACCTTCGGACCGCTCACCCGTACGGCCGGTGCCCCGAGGTCGGTGACAGACTCGGCTTCGTGCGCATCGGCGAGACCCACCGCGGCGGCCCGGGTGGGCGGCCCGGATGAACCTGACGTTCGACGACCTCGTGGACCGGGCCCGCTCGCTCGCCGCCGGCGGGCGCCGGGCGGTCCTGGGCATCACCGGTGCGCCCGCCGCCGGCAAGACGACCCTGGCCGAGGAACTGGTCAAGGCGCTTGCCGGCGGCGGGGCCGTGGCGCACGTACCGATGGACGGTTTTCATCTCGCGGACGTGGAGCTGGACCGGCTCGGTCTGCGCGATCGCAAAGGGGCGCTGGAGACCTTCGACGTGCTCGGGTATGCGGCGCTGTTGCAACGGTTGCACGAGGACCGGGACGACATGATCTACGCGCCGGGCTTCGAGCGGACGATCGAGCAGCCGATCGCGGGCGCCATCCCGGTGCCGCGCGAGGCCCGGCTGATCGTCTCGGAAGGCAACTACCTGCTGGTCGACGACGA
>JAVHVY010000439.1:0-2541 GCA_032160305.1 Actinoplanes sp. | reverse complement strand
ATTCGGTGCCGGGTATCGAGATGCGGGACCAGCCAGATCCCGATGTCGGTGTGCAGGAACGCCTCGACCAGTACATCCCTGACGGTGGTGAGGTCGTCGGGGTCGGCGTCGCGGACTTTGACGGGTGACCGGTAGTTCATCGTGATCGGCCTGCGTTCGTGGGCGTCATCGCATGGCCGCCACGGCGAGGTCGCCGCGCCCGGCGTCGACCGCGGCGACAACGTCGCCGATGGTGGGCTCGCCGTGCCGGGCGACGACGGAGTGCAGTTGTTCGGTGTACTGGCGCGCTGACAGGTTGCTGAGCAGGTCAAACTCGGCCAGCTCCAGTACAGCGACCAGGCCGCACAGTGCCGCGCATTGGTCGTCGGCCTCGTCGTCTGAGTACCTTCCGCGGCCTTGGTCGAAGGCGACCGCGTAGCGCACCCGGGCTCGGGCACGGACCGTGAAAGCAGTGCTTACCGGGAGAGTGCGATCGGCTTTGACCAGCCCGGCCATTCGCCTGCGGCTGACTCGTTGCAGAAGGCCAACGGTGATCAGGTGAGCCTGGACCCGTTCGTAGAGGCCGCTGGCCGCGTGGATGCGGAGGAACTCGCGTAACTGCAGGCTGCCAAGCCCGGCGGTCCGGTCGATTGTCGCGAGCGCCGCGTCGGTGAGCGGATCTGGAACTGGCTCGAAGGTGGTCCTGGTCAGCCGGCCCGGTTCCTTGCGCCATGTTCCGTCGAAGCGGTTGAACACCCAGCCGACCCCGACGTGCCGGGACATGGCCAGCTCTAGCAGGATCGCTCCGGCCAGACCGATCGCGAGCGACCGCTCGCTGACGTGTGGCTCGCCGGTGTCGTCGTGGTGAGCCAGCAGGTACAGCTCGGCGTGCAGCGGCAGACGCGACGTCGGCGGTGGGTCAACCCGTCGGTGGCGGCTTTGATCGGCGGTCATGTAGGTGGTCATCACTCGCTGGTCCGCGCCGAGCTGGACCCTACGGCGGTCCGGAGTCGCTCGTGGACACCGGAGTACGCGACCGCGCCGGGCAGGTACTTCTTGCGGATCCGGGCGAGCATCGTGTAATTCGGATCGCACACGTTGCCGACCGGTGCGGTCCCGGCCTGAGCCACAAGCTGGTAGGCGTCCAGGACTCCGAGGCCGGTCAGCTCGCCGACCCAGCCAACCAAGTCGTGCTGGCTGATCCGGTAGGCATCCTCCAGTGGCCGGGCGCAGCCGATCGACATCAACGCTTGATCGGTCTCGATACGCGGTGTCGGCGGGGCGGCGCCTTTGATCACCTCGACGACCAGCGTGGTGCGCATGGCGGTCTCCACCGCGACGCCGGACGCCTCGCCCTGGCCCTGGCGGGCGTGCCCGTCGCCAAGGGCCAGCAGCGCCCCGTGCACGAAGACGGGCAGGTACAGGGTCGCCCCTGCCCGGATTTCTGGGGTGTCGAGGTTGCCGCCGTGCACGTCGCACGTGATCGTGGACAGCGCCTGGAATCCGGCGGGGGCGACCCCGACGGTGCCGTGCATCGGTTCGAGTGGCAGGTCCACGCTAAAGTCGCTGTCGCGGGCGCAGAACTCGACGGTCCCGGCGCCGGTGTCGATGTCGTAGCGCCACACCGACTCCTGCAGGGGTGGCTGCAACGTCGGCGTGGTGTGGGTGGAGGTCAGCGCCCCGAAGTGGGGGAAGGTGCTGGATACCCCCCACTCGCGGGCCGGCGCGATGTCGGCGAAGTGCACGGCGAGGGCGTCGCCGGGCTCGGCGTCGGCGATGAAGAACGGCCCGCTGACCGGGTTCAAGTAGGGCATCCGGCACACCTTCGACGGCAGGTCGTCCACGCTCTGGACAGCGCCGCCGAAGCAGTCCTCGGTGTAGACCGTGAGCAGGTCACCGCAGCGCAGCTCCCGGACGGGGCTCTGGCCGCCGAAGGTGTAGGCCAACTCGCCAGACTGCGGGGTGTAGACGGTTTGGGCCATCGGTTACACCGCCTCGGGGACCGGGCGCGCCTCGGCGCGGGTGGGGGCCATGCCGGAGAGCCGCGGCCGGTTGCCGGTCGCGTACATGCCGGCCAGCACGAGCACGCCGAGACCGATCCACACGAAGCCGAGGCGCTGCGCGGCGATGCTGGCGTTCCAGATGACGAATCCGAGGATGATCGCGCCGATCAGCGGCATCACCAGGTGCGCGAACAAGCGCTGGCTTCGGCAGCGGAACAGGTAGTAGACGACCACGGAGATGTGCAGGAGCAGGAACGCCGTCATCGCCCCGAAATTGATCATGCTGGAGAGCAGGGTGATCCCGTCGCTGCGGCTGTTCATGTACAGCCCAAGGGCGAGGGAGAACGCGGCGACCAGCAGGATGGCGTTGCGGGGGACGTCGCGCTTGCGGGAAGTCTTGCCGAGGAAGGCCGGGAGCTGCTTGTCGCGGGCCATGGCGTACAACAGCCGCGAGATCGCGACCTGCGCGACCAGCGAGTCCGGGATACCCCACGCGATGGCCGTCGCGACCGCGCACAAGGTGGCCAGCCACGGACCACCCGCGACCCGGGCGGCGTCG
>JAVHVY010000396.1:0-3335 GCA_032160305.1 Actinoplanes sp. | reverse complement strand
ACCCGCCACCCGCCAGCCGACCTCGACGGCGAGCCGGCTCTTGCCGACCCCGCCGGTGCCGGTGATCGTGACCAGCCGGACCGTGCGGTCGCGGACCAGCCGGGTCAGCGCGGTCACGTCCTCGCCGCGACCGATCAGCGAACTGACCGGCGCGGGCAGGCGGCGGGCCGGAGCCAGGTGGGTCGTCGCGGGTGGTGCGGCACGGGCGGCACGTTCCAGTTCGGATCGCCGGCTCGGGTCCAGGCCCAGCCCGTCGATCAGGGCACGCAGCGTTTCGCGCTGCGGACGTCGGGTGGTGCCGCGCTCGATGTCGCCGATCGCGCGGACGCTCACACCGCTGCGTTCGGCCAGTTGTTCCTGTGAGAGACCGCGGCCGACGCGCAGGTCGACGAGGAGATCGGCGAGGGTCAACGGGCGCTCCTGCGGGTGTGGCGGCGACCTCACCCTATTCCCGCCCGCCAACACCGGCGCATCGGCGGTTCTGCCGGGTTTTCTGCCGGTTCCACCTGGGCAGACTCGGTGACCCTCCGTATGGTCGGCGACCGGATCGCCACGTCAGCTCCTGGCGACCACCGAACGAAGGGTCCTGCTGTGGCGATGAAACGCCTGCTCCGTGTCACTTTGGCGGTGGCGGTGGCGGTGGTTGCCGGCTGCTCGTCCGTGCCCAAACCCGCAGTGCCCGCGGCGACGGAGGCGGTCGCGGTGGCCCGGTCGTCGTGGGACATCACCGTCGGCCGGACCGGCGCTGACGGCCGGCTGGATCTGCCCACCTCGCTCGCCGCGTTCACCATGGCGGTAGGCCCGGTGCCGGGTGCGAAGACACCGGCCGGCCCGTACGGCCCGATCGCTTCCGGCACTCTCGCGGTGCAGTCCGTGCTCGCGCATTGGTCGGCGCTGAGTACGGCGCAGCACCGAGCCGTCCTGGCCGGACTCGGCGTGACCGGCGGCAATGCGCCAGCCGCGTACCGCAAAGGTCCGAAGACCCCGGATCCGAACGTGCCCTGCCTGGCCAAGGACTCCGCCGGTGCGACGCCGTACCGGGCGATGCTCGGCGGGATCGAGTCGGACCTGGCCTCGCGGTTCGGCCGCAAGCTCAGCGTCGCGGACCGGGTGTTCGTGGCGGTGAACACCAAGGACCTCGAGCACGCCATGCTCTACACGATCGCCTGCACCGACTCGCCGGACCCGAACGGCAAGATCAACGGCTGCACGATCCACATCAACCCGTCGACGATCGCCGCGAACCATTCCGCTGCCGAGGTACACAGCTTCCTCATCCACGAGATGGCGCACTGCTTCCTGTTCGACCGGTTCGGCAACGCGTACGACGGGATGCCCGCCTGGTACGTCGAGGGCGTACCGACGTACGCGATGGTCGACCTGGGTACCAGCAGTGTCCGGCTCAGCGGAATCTGGCAGCAGTACCTGGACACCCCGGCCCGGCCGCTCTCCGGCCGCACGTACGCCGGGGTGGGCTTCTTCGTGCACCTGGCGGAGACGGGCACAAATCCCTGGGCGAAGATCGACGCGATCGGCGCAGCCATGCGCGGCAAGGGCGCCGCTGCCACGCCGGCCGGCTGGGCCGCCGCGGATGTTCCGGCCGCGTTCGTCGGGTCCTGGGGCAGCGGCTTCGTGCAGGGCCGCTACCCCGGTCCGGCCTGGACCTCCACGGCCGCCAACCTGCCCGCCTACCAGCCGGCGCTGCCGAACCGCCGGTTGACCGACGGCGGCTCGCTGACCGTGACGGCACCCGCGTACGCCGCGGCGGCGGACCACCTCGACGTCGACGCCGAGGTCGTGCTCGCCGCTCCTGGCGTCGGCACCGAGGGCCGGGTCACGCTGGGCGGCGGCAAGGACGCGGCGCTGAGCGGCGGCCCGTTCTGTACCCGGGGCAGTTGTAACTGCCCGTCCGGCAGCGCCCGCGCCGGCACCTCGTTCACCGCAATGGCATCCGGCGACGCCTACCTCGGGCTCTCCGGTGGGGCGGTGGCCGGGACGGCAACGCTCACCGGGCTGAGCCTGGCCGATTTCTGCGCCAAGCCGTCGACGCCGTGTCTGGTCGGACGCTGGACCTCGGTCGGCTTCGCCATCACCGGCGGCAAGATCGTCGAGCATGGCGGCGCCGGCGTCACGATGCACATCGATCCTCAGGGCAAGGCGACGGTCGTGTTCACCGGGATGTCGCCAGTGACGTTCAGTTCCAGCATCTCCAACCCGCCGACCGCCGGGCATTTCACCTTCTCCGGGTCGGTCACGGGGTCGGTGAAGCTGCCGTCCACCGCCGCGACAACCGGCCCGTGGGAACAGGTCACCTCCAGCGGAGCCGGCAACATCCGTGTCGACGTGAAGATCACCGAGCCGATCTCGTACCACCTCGGACCGATCAGTGTCTCGAGCCTGGCGGGCGCGGCCGCCGGTGGTGGTGCGATCGCCGGCCCCCAGGTCACCTCCGGTACCTGGCGATGCGCCGGCGACACCCTGGTGAGCACCCCACCGTTGACCAGCGTGGCCCAGGGCACCTGGACGCTGAACCGCACCGGCCGCGGCTGACCTCACTGCTGAAAGAAGGAAGACCGGATGAACCTCACCGACAACTACCAGGACAGGTCGACCCGCGAGGGCTACCAGTTCGAGTTCTTCTGCCAGCAATGCGGCAACGGGCACGCCTCCAGCTTCAAGCACTCGGTGACCGGCTTCGGCGGGCGGCTGCTGCGGATGGGCGGCGACCTGGTCGGCGGCGAGTGGGGCTGGCGCGCGGCCCAACTCGGCTCCGACTCGATGTGGACGCGCGACGGCGTCCGCGGCACCGCCCGCGACAAGGCCCTGGCAAAAGCCGTCGAGGAGATGCGCTCGAAGTTCTCCCAGTGCCACCGGTGCGGGCAGTGGGCCTGCGTGGAGATCTGTTGGAACGACGGCCGCGGCCTGTGCACGCGTTGCTCGCCGAAACTGGACCAGGAGATCGCCGGGATGCAAGCCCAGGCCCAGGTCGACCAGTTGCGGACCAACATCCAGCGGATGGACTGGACGGCCGGCGTGAACCACCAGCACGAGGTCACCGCGCGTTGCCCGTCCTGCCAGGCAGACACCGGCGGCGGAAAGTTCTGCCAGCACTGCGGCACGCCACTGGCCGCAGCCCCGCCACCGGCCACGATGTTCTGCGCACAGTGCGGGACCAAGATGGCCACGGACGCCCTCTACTGCGGCGGATGCGGCTCGGCCTCGACCTAATCGGGGACGGCCGCCCGGTCGGGGCATCGAATCTCGGTCGACTGCGAAACACACCGGCTCGAGATCGCCAGCCCCGGCAGGGCCGCCACCAGCTGCCACACGAGGTC
>JAVHVY010000363.1:0-11112 GCA_032160305.1 Actinoplanes sp. | reverse complement strand
GGCCGTACCACTGTCCAGCTTGGACAGCCGCAGGACCGTCAGCTACGCGACTTCGGTGCCGGCCCGGTTAAACGACAAGCCTAGATCAGCCGGAGCTGGCGGTCCCTCGGGCGGGACGGGACCTTGTCGCCCATCCGCTCGAAGAGGCCGATGTCGATCGCGTCGAGGAACGGCGTCGGGGACTGCTCACGTTCGGTGCCGTACCGGAAGCGTCGCGCGGCGTGGGTGACGTAGAGGCGGTCCTGCGCGCGGGTGAGCCCGACGAAGAAGAGCCGGCGTTCCTCGGCGGTGTCGTCAACCGTCGGCGCGGCACCGGGCCAGCGCATCGGTAACAGACCGTCCTCGCAGCCGACCAGGAAGACGACCGGGAACTCCAGGCCCTTCGCCGCGTGCAGGGTGAGCAGGTTGACCGCCTCGGCCCGCGGGTCCAGCGCGTCGACCTCGGCGCCGGTGGCGATCTCCTGTAGGAAACGCGGCAGATCGTCGCCGATCCGGTGGGCCAGCGGCAGCAGCAACTCGGTCGCCGACCAGATGTCCTCGGGGGCGACCTGCTCCGCGTCGAGCGTCGGCACCGCAAACCGCAGGGCCAGCACCTGGGCCGCGAGTTTCACCCGCGCCGACAGTGGGCCGCCGAGCCCGGCCTCGTGCCGTAGCTCCCGGGCGATCACCTGAACGCCGGCCCGGTCGCGCAGCCGGTTGTGCGAGCGCTTCTGGACCGGCACCCCGGCCCGCGACAGCGCCTCGACGATCGGGCCGGACTGCGCGTCGGTGCGGTAGAGCACCGCTATGTCAGCGAAGGAAATGGTGCCGGGGGCGATCGCACGGGAGTCGATCCGGCCACTGTCCAGCGACCGATGCGACAGGCCGCCGACCAGTTCGTCGACGGTCCGGACCACGAAATCAGCTTCGTCGGCGACGCTGCCGGCGAAGTACCGGCCCACCAGCGGCGACTCCGGGTCGAGTCGGGCCGGGTCGAGCCGACGGCCGCGGACCAGCGTGGACGGGGCGATGGCCTGCACGGCCGCGGCCAGGATCGGCGCCGACGACCGGTAGTTGCGGGTCAGCCGGACCAGCCGGGCGTCCACGAAATCCTCGTTGAACCGCAGGAAGTACGTCACATCCGCGCCGCGAAACGAGTAGATCGCCTGGTCGGGATCGCCGATCGCGCACAGGTTGCCGTCCGCCGGGCTGAGCAGCCGGAGCAGTTCGTACTGCGTCTCGTCGACGTCCTGGTACTCGTCCACGAAGATCCACTGCCATTGTCGCCGGTACTTCTCCACCAGCGCCGGCTCGTCGCGCAGGAGCTCGACCGGCATGGTGATCAGGTCGTCCAGATCCACCAGATCCTGCTGCCGCAGCACCTTCCGGTACGCCGCGTCGTCGTCCCCGGCCTGCTCCCGCGCCGCCGACCGTTCGCCGTCGTCGGCGATCCGCCACTTGGCGGGCAGCCCGGCCGCCTTCGCGTTCTCCTTCAGGATCGACAGGCCCACCGAGTGGAACGTGCCGACCGTGATGTCCTCGGCGCCCGCGCCCAGCAGAGCATCCAGCCGGACCTTCAACTCCTCGGCGGCCCGCCGGGTGAAGGTGATCGCCAGACAGCGATGCGGGAAGACACCCAGCTCGGCACAGAGATAGGCGATCCGGTGAGTGAGGGTGCGGGTCTTACCGGTACCCGGACCGGCCACGATCAGCAGCGGGCCGCCCGGCGCGGAGGCGGCCACCCGCTGCATCGCGTCGAGCCGGTCCAGCAGCCCCGTTCCGACCTCCTCCATCCCGGCCAGCATCGGCTCGAACGGCTCGTGTGGCGACGGCGGCGGCGCGAGGGGAGGCGCCTGCCGCTTGGGCTCCTTCACCTTCGGCACCGCGGCCCGGCCGATCGCCGGCTCGGCCTTGCGCTGCTGCGGCAACGGCAGCGGTACGACCGGAATGTCGAACAGTGCCTCCATCTGCGGGGCCGTCGCCTTGTTCCGCAGCTCGCCGGCCGCGAAGAGGGTGATCACGCCGTACTCGCCGTCGTAGCCGGGCACTCGCCGCACGTCACCGGCACGCAGCCGGGCGATCGCCTCGCGCAGCCGCTCGCCGCCGGCCTGGCCGATCGCGTCCAGCGGCAGCGTCCGCAGGATCGTCAGCTCCGGGCCGAGGGTCGCGACCAGATGGTTGAGCTGGGTCTCCACCGTCTTCGACTTCGCGCCGACGCCGTTGATCTCGCCGAGGATCTCGTGCAGCTGGATCAGATGCTCGACTCGTTCCGGGCGCTTGCGCGGCTCGGGACGGTCGGCCAGATCCTCGACCCGGCTCAGCACGCCGACCGTCAACGGCTTGCCGCACTCGGGGCACCGGCCGCCGTGCGCCCGGGTCCGGGCCGGCTCCCAGCTCACCCCGCACATCCGGTGGCCGTCGGCGTGGTACTTGCCCTCCTCGGGGAAGAACTCGAGGGTGCCGTGCAGGCCGAGGCCGTCCTTGATCGCGTGGTAATCGGGCGTACCTGCATAGATCGTGGCCTCGCGGGCCAGCGCCGCCGGCGAGTGGGCGTCCGAGTTGGACACCAGTCGGTAGCGGTCCAGGCTGGAGACCCGCCAGTTCATCTCCGGGTCGGAGGACAGGCCGGTCTCGACGGCGGTGATGTGCCCGGCCAGATCGGCATAGCAGTCGGCGATCGCGTCGAAGCCCGACTTCGAGCCCAGCGCGGAGAACCACGGTGTCCAGATGTGCGCCGGCACGAGAAAACCGTCCGGGCTCGAATCGAGCACGATCTCCAGCAGATCACGCGAATCCAGGCCCAGGATCGGCCGGCCGTCGGCGGTCAGATTGCCGATCCGGCCGAGGGCCGTGTTGAACCGGGCGGCCGCCGTGAAATCGGGTAGGTAGATCAGGTGATGCACCTTACGGGTACGGTCGTCCCGTTTGTAGATCGTGGAAATCTCCACGCTCAGCATGAAACGGGCTTCCGCCGTGTCCTGCAGTGAGCCCGGCAGCCGCTGGTCGACGGCCTTGGTCGCCTCCGCGCCGAGGCGGTACAGGCCCGGCCCGGCCGGTTCGAGATTTTCCCGCAGGTGGTCGAACCAGGCCGGATGGGTGAAGTCCCCGGTGCCGAGGAGGGCGATTCCCTTGCGGCGGGCCCACCAGGCCAGATTGGGCAGGGTCAGGTCACGACTACAGGCCCGGGAGAACTTCGAGTGGATGTGAAGATCCGCGACGTACGTGTCTGGCGCGACGTATGTGTCCGCGGCGACCGAGGACCCTGCGCTGACCGAGGGCACGCTGCATCCTGTCATGCGGGCACGCGGAGGTGCGCGCCGCCACGCGCGAAGCGACCAACCGATCCACGTTTGCGAACTATGGGCCCCCTCGCGTCGACCGACCGCACCGGCGCTCCTGGTCAGGTGCCTGGCCGCCTGCCCCGCCGTTTCGCCTGGCCGCCTGCCCCCGCCGTTTCGCCTGCGTCGCCGTTTCGCCTGGCCGCCTGCGCGCGATCGGTCTGAGTCGCGGGTCGGCGTTCCTGGCCGACGTGCCGGGCTATCCGCCGGCGAAGGGTGGGAGGACGTCGACGGTTGATCCCGGGGTGAGGGTGGCGTGCCGGTCGTGGCAGGCGAGGCCGTCCACCAGGTAGCTCGCCGCTTTCAGTACGATGCCGAGTCGCTCGCCGTGGCGTTCGGTCAGGACCGGGATCAGCTGGTCGATCGAGGTGGCGGCGATCAGCTCGCTGCTGGTGCCGCCCGCTGCGGCACGCGCCCCGGCGAAGTAGCGCACGGTCAGCACGGTCATCGCCGATCAGCCGCCGATCGCTGACATCGGGCGGGCGGGTTGCAGGAACGTCGGGTCGTCGATTCCGTGGCCGGCTCGCTTGCCGCGCATGGCGACCTGCCAGGCCTCGGCGATCTCCTGGTCGCAGGCCCCGTCGCGTACCAGTTTCCGCAGGTCCGACTCGTCGGTCGCGAAGAGACAGTTGCGCACCTGTCCGTCGGCCGTGAGCCGGGTCCGGTCACAGTCCCCGCAGAACGGCCGGGTCACGCTGCCGATGACGCCGACCCGCGCGGGACCGCCGTCCAGGGCCGACCAGCCCGGAACGACCCACGTCTCCGCCGGCGCTGTTCCACGTGAAACCGGATCGGGTTGCAGATCCAGGCCGGCCAGGGACTCCAGGATCTCGTCAGCGGTGACCATCTCGTGCCGGTTCCATTGATGCTGGGCGTCGAGCGGCATCTGCTCGATGAACCTCAGTTCATACCCGTGCTCGAGGGCGAACCGCAGCAGCGCGGGCGCCTCGTCGGCATTGATCCCCCGCATGAGAACAGTGTTGATCTTTACCGGGGTGAGTCCCGCGTCAGCCGCCGCCCGCAGCCCGGCCAGCACATCGGCATGCCGGTCTCGTCGAGTGAGCTCAAGGAACCGCTCGGCCGACAGCGTGTCCAGCGAGACGTTGACGCGGTCGAGCCCGGCCGCCCGTAGCGCTTCGGCCAGCCGCTGCAGCCCGATGCCGTTGGTCGTGACGGAAATCTGCGGCCGAGGCGACAGCTGAGCTGCTGCGGCGACGATGCCGACCAGCCCCCGGCGGATCAGCGGCTCGCCCCCGGTGAACCGGACCTCGGTCACCCCGAGCCGCTCGACCGCGATGCGGACGAGCCGGTTAACCTCGGCGTCGGTGAGCTGTTGCTCCTGGGGAAGCCAGGCGAGCCCTTCCTCGGGCATGCAGTAGGTGCACCGCAAATTACATTTGTCCGTCAAGGAGACCCGCAGATCAGTAGCGACCCGCCCAAACCGATCCGCGAGCGCGACGACCTCAGCGGGACTGGCCTGACCGCCAAGACCCACCGCCGGTACGGCGAACTCGCTCACCGATCGAACCTAGCCCCTCCACCTGCGATCCGCCTCACTCGAAGAGCGCCGGGCCCCGTCCCGCCCCGAGCCCGTCGTCCTCTGATCAGCCCGAGATAGCTCAATCCACCGCACCAGTGGGGATGGGTGGAATGCGGTGTCCGCCCAGGGCTTTCGCCGCTGCGGTGCGGACGGCGTCGCGGTAGCTGCCGCCGAAGGCCGCCGTGTGCACCAGCAGCAGGTGCAGCTGGTGGATCGGGACCCGGTCGCGCCAACCCTCGGCCAGGGGATGAACCTCCTCGTACGCCGCCAGGATCGTCGCCAGGTGAGGTGCACCGCCGAACAGGGCCAGCTCGGCCAGGTCGGTCTCGCGGTGTCCGCCGTGCGCCGCGGGGTCGATCAGCCACGCGCGCCCGTCGAACCCCCATTGGACGTTCCCCGGCCACAGGTCGCCGTGGGTGCGAGCAGGCGCCTCATTCCCGCCGTACGCCGAGATCGTGGTCATGATCTGCTCGACGGCCCGGACCTCCACCGCCGTGAGCGCGCCGCTGTCCGCCGACCGGCGCAGGTACGGCAGCAGCCGACGCTCGGCGAACCAGACCCCCCACGGCCGCTCCGAACCGGTGTTGTCGAGGGGGAGCGGGCCGATGTAGCCGGGCCAGCTCGCGCCGAACCGCCCCGCCCCGGCGCGGTGCAGCGCAGCGAGGTCGCGACCGAGCTGCTCAGCTGCCGTTCGGCTCGGCTCGCCGGGCTCGATCCACTCGAGCGCGATCATCTCGGGGAGCGTCACCAGCACCTCGGGAACCGGCACGCCGGCCTCACGGAGCCAGGCCAGACCGTTCGCCTCGGCTTGGAAGAAGCCCTCAGGCGGGCTCCCGGACGGCCACGTCTTGGTGAAGACTGACGTGCCGTCGTCCAAGGTCAACCGGGACGCGGTGGACACGCTTCCACCGCCCACCGGCGTCTCGCGGATGCGTTGGTGGGTGAGAAATGTCGGGAGATGCTGCGGGTGCGCGCGCAAATACGCCAGATCCACCTGCTTATCTTCCACTTCGGGTTACGGCCTGCCGGAATCGGAGTCAAAATGTCGGCATGAGCCCTGTCGCCGTGCGTGCGTACCGGCCGAGTGATCACGCTGATGGTCGCCGCCTGTGGTCGGAGCTGACCCACCAGCACAATGAGATGTACGGCACGGCCAACGGCTCGGGCGATGACGGCGCCGGCTTCGAGGAATACCTGACCCGGCTCGATCTCAGCGGCCTGTGGGTCGCCGACCACGCGGAGGACGGCGTGATCGGTCTGGTCGGCCTCGTGATGCGGGACCGGGCCGGCGAGGTCGAGCCGATCGTGGTGGCCGCCTCGCACCGGCACAAGGGCGTCGGGCGCAAGTTGCTGCGTCATGTCGCCGACGAAGCCAAGAAGCGCAACATGGTCTCGCTCACGATCTCCCCCGAGTCCCGCAACGTGGCGGCCATCCGCAGCCTGCACGCGGCCGGCTACGACGTGGTCTCCTCGATCGAATTGACGCTGGACCTGGACCGGCACCCGCACGAGTGGCGCAGCGATGCCCTGGAGCTGCACGAACTGCAGTTCCGCTCCTGATCCTGCCGGGTTTCGCGGCTTACCGAAGGAGCCTGTGGATAACCGCGGCTACGTTATCCACAGGCTGATCTCTCGGCACTCGCGAGCCCCGGTGAGCCGGGCACGCTGCCCCCATGACAGCCGAAACCACCTTCAGGGTCAGCACCCCCGCCGAGCTCATCGCGACGCTGCCGTACGTGATCGGCTTCCATCCGGCGGACAGCATCGTCGTCGTCGCCGTTCGCGGCCAGAAGATCGTCTTCGCCGCGCGGCACGACCTCCCCGAGCCGGCCGTGCCGGCCGCTGTCGTGCGCGAGGAGGCCGCGCGGATGGCCGCGCTGGTGGCGAGTCAGGGTGTGACCGGCACGACCGTGATCGGGTACGGCGAGGCCGCGCGCGTGACCCCGACAGTGCTGCGGGTGGTCGAGGCGCTGCGCCGGGCCGGACTGCCCGTCCTGGACCAGTTGCGCGTCACGGCCGGCCGATATTGGTCCTATCCGTGCACCGACGACGACTGCTGCCCCGCGGCCGGCCGTGAGTGTCTACCCACCGACAGTGTGATCGCTGCCGAAGCGACCTTCGCCGGGGCGGTCGCCCTGCCCGACCGGGCCGCCCTGATCGCCCTGATCGCCCCGGACGCGTGCCTCGCGCCGTCGGGGCCGGCCCGGCAGCGACTGGCCGCGCTCTTCGCCGGGGAGGCGCAGCGCGTCGGCTCCGAACGCCGGGTACGCCGTGCCGGTCGAGAGGCCGTCCGGGCCGCCGAACGCTGCTACCACGCGGGCGGTCGCCTGGCCGACGACGAAGTGGCCTGGCTGGCCGCGTTGCTCGTCCACCTCCCGGTCCGCGACTACGCCTGGGAGCGTACCGGCGATGCCCCGTCGTGGACGGCGCTGTGGACCGACGTGGTGCGCCGGGTCGAACCGGCGTATGTGCCGGCGCCTGCCTGCCTGCTCGCGTTCGCGGCGTGGCGGGCGGGGAACGGGGCGCTGGCCCGGGTGGCGGTGGATCGGGCGTTGGCGCAGGAGCCGGCCTACTCGATGGCCGGACTGCTCGACGAGATGCTGCGCCTCGCCCTGCACCCGCGACTGCTGGCCGACTGGCCGACGGCACAGCCCGGGCGGGTGGACCAGCCCCAGCCTGGCCGATCAGCGGTTGAGCAGCCCCTGCCTGGCCGATCAGCGGTGGATCAGCCCCAGCCCGGCCGATCAGCGGTGGATCAGCCCCAGCCCGGCCGATCAGCGGTTGAGCAGCCCCAGCCTGGCCGATCAGCGGTGGACCAGCGGCTCGGGCGCTCGTCCCGACGCCGTCGCGGCCGGGCCGTCTGATGGCCTTACACCGTCACGCGCTGCGCACCGGCGTAGACGTTCATGGACCGGCCGCGCAGGAAGCCGACCAGGGTCATTCCGGCCTCGTCGGCCAGCTCGGCCGCGAGCGTGCTGGGAGCCGACACCGCCGCGAGCAGCGGCAGCCCAGCCATCCAGGCCTTCTGGGTCAGCTCGAAACTCGCTCGGCCCGAGACCAGAAGCGCGTGCCCGGCCAGGGGCAGCCGGCCCTCGCGCAGGGCCCAGCCGATGACCTTGTCGACGGCGTTGTGCCGGCCGACGTCCTCGCGCAGCACGAGCAGCTCGCCCGCCGCGTCGAAGAGCCCGGCCGCGTGCAGGCCGCCGGTCCGGTCGAAGGTCCGCTGAGCCAGCCGCAGTGTGCCCGGCAGCTCCGCGAGCAGTCCCGCGGTGATGACGAAATCATCGGCGGAGACGTCGAAAAGAGACCGGGTGCGTACCGCGTCGATGCTCGCCTTGCCGCACACCCCGCACGAACTCGTGGTGTAGAAATTGCGGCTCGGATCGGTGACCGGCGGCGGCACGTCGGCGCCGAGCACGACATCGACGACGTTGTAGGTGTTCGGGGCGTCCGTGCCCGCGCACAACTGGGCGGTGACCACGTCGCCGGCCGCGCCGATGATCCCCTCCGTGAACAGGAAGCCCAGGGCCAGGTCGATGTCGTTGCCCGGCGTCCGCATCGTGACCGCGAGCGGCTTCTTGCGGACCCGGATCTCCAGCGGCTCCTCCGCCGCCAGATCGTCCGGCCGGCGCCGCGGTTCGGTGGTGCCGTCCAGGTCGATCTTCACGATCGTTCGCCGGTTCATTGCCCGTCCCATCCGCCGAGCCTAAGTCCGCCCGGTCGTAGCGGCACGGACACGACGGTCTGTCCTCGTCCGCGTGGTCGGGCGTGCCTACGCCTGTCGGACTGTGCCGGCGCGGCGACGGCGACATGGACGGCGGGCGAGAGTCACCGACGTCACCGCCCCGATCCGGCCCGGTGGCAGAAGCGAGGGACCGCAGCCGTCACGCTCCCGCCCCCGCCGGGATACGGTACGTACGTGGGGGGATTTGCAGCGGTAGTGCTCGCCGGCGGCGCCGCGCGTCGAATGGGTGGTGCCGACAAGCCCGCCCTGCCGGTCGCGGGGCAGTCGATGCTGACCCGCGTCCTGGCCGCGGTGCACGACGCCGATCCCCGCGTCGTGGTCGGCAGGGTGCCTCCCGACCTGCCTGTGCAGGTGGATTCGACCACGGAGGACCCGCCCGGTGGCGGACCCGTCGCAGCGGCCGCCGCAGGTCTCAAGCTGGTCCCCGAGGGCGTGACGTTGACCGCTCTGCTCGCCGCCGATCTGCCGCTGCTCACCGGCGAGGCGGTGGACGTGCTCCGGTTGACGGTCGAGTCGGCACCGCTGGAGGGCGCGCTCTACCGCGATGCCGAGGGCCGGCGGCAGTACTTGTGCGGAGTCTGGCGGACAGCCGCCCTGCGCAAGGCGCTCGCCGAGCTGACCGAGCAGCGCGGCAACCTGTACGGCGCCCCGATGCGCGAACTGCTCGACCACCTGCGCTTCATCGAGGTCTCCTGGCGCCGCCCCGGCCCGCCGCCGTGGTTCGACTGCGACACCGACGACGATCTGCGTACGGCCGAGGAATGGGCTCGATGACCAGCGGTTCCGGAGGAGTGGGTGCGGTGAACGAGCTTGACCGGTGGGTCGAGGCGGCCTGCGGTGAGCTGGGGCTGGCGCCCGGTGACGTCGAGGCGCAGGTGGTGCTCGATGTGGCTCGCGACGTGGCCCACCAGGTGCTGCGGCCGGGGGCTCCGGTCACGGCGTACCTGATGGGGATCGCGGTCGGCCGGGGGATCGAGCCGGCGGAGGCCGCTGCCCGGATGAGCGCCCTGGCTCTCGCCTGGCCGCCCCGGCACGAGGTGTCGGAAGCGCAGCGCGACAGGGCCGCGGCGGCTGTTCAGGACCCGCCTGCCCCGTGAGGTGGGCCGCCGGCCTCGGGTGTCACGAAATCTCGATAGGGTGACATCGACGGAGGTGACGATCATGACGGCAGAGGACGCGGACGATCAGCCTGAAGGCGTGTTGCTCGACGAACCGACCACGGCTGACCTGCGGGCGAAGGTTACGGAGGCATGGCGCGAATTCGCCGGTGCGCTGGCCGCGCTGATGCCGCGGCTGTCGTCGGGGGCGTATGTCGACATCACGCTCGACCCGACCGCGTCGGGCACCGGGGCCGCCGTGTATTCGGTCAGCCTCCGGGTGCTCGACGACGGTGTCGTCGAAGCGCTGGCGGTGGGGAACGGGGCGTTGCCCGAAGGCTTCCGGATGGACCGGTCCTCGGTCGCCGATCTGGTGGCGCTCGGCTGGTCGCCGCCTGGGGTGATGCCCGATTCCGGCGACTCGTTCGGCCTGCGCACCGAGATCGGCCAGGCGAAGCAGCTGGCCGCGATCGTGTCCCGGACCTTGCGGGACGTCTACGGCGCACCGCATCCGGCGTTCCTGGTCTATCTCGTGCACGACGATCAGGACGAGCCGATCGTCTCCGCCCCGCTGGCCACCGCCCGGCACGAGCCGAGCATCGACGTCGCGCTCAGCCTCAAGGATCTCGACGACGACGACGTGCTCACCGAGGCCCTCGCCAACGCCGCCGGCGAGATCATCCCGCTGGAGGAGCGCGTCAAGACGGTCGTGGCGACGATGTCCAAGACCACGGTCGACCAGTTGCAGCTCGACACGGACGGCGACATCGGGATCCGGGCCGGGTCGGCCATGGTCTTCGTCCGCGTCCGGGACAATCCGCCGCTGGTGGACGTGCTGTCGCCGATCCTGACCGAGGTCGAGCCGACCGAGCAGCTGTATGTGAAGCTGTCCGAGCTGACGAACCGGATGCCGATCGGGCGGCTCTACTGTGCCCATGACACGGTGTGGGCGTCCATTCCGGTGTTCGGCCGCAACTTCCAGGCGACCCACCTGATGCTGGCCGTCCAGGTGATGACCGGCCTCGCCGACGAGCTCGACGACCGGCTGCACGGCGAGTTCGGCGGCAAGCGCTTCTTCGGCGAAGGCGACAAGCCGGCCGCCCCCAAAGCCGACGAGGGCGACCACCGCACCGGAATGTACCTCTGACCTTCCCCCCAGCCGGGAAACCGCGCGACTCAGCCGGGCCCGACCGAGCCGCGACCGACCAAGCCGCGACCGACCTGACCTACCCGCCGTGCCGGGCCCGACCGTGCCGGGCCCGACCGTGCCGGTGAGCGTGCCGGGTCCGAGCGTGCCGGCCCGAGCGTGCCGGGCCCGAGCGTGCCGGGCCCGAGCGTGCCGGGCCCGACCGTGTGCCGGGCCCGGTGGGTCAGTACGGGAGCCAGGCCTGGGCGTCCAGGGTGGACAGGTTC
>JAVHVY010000331.1:0-14916 GCA_032160305.1 Actinoplanes sp. | reverse complement strand
GCCCCGGAGGACGCCCACCAGCTCGGCCGGCACACCATGCCCGAACTCGACGAGCACGACCTGAGCCATATGGACGCGTTCCGGGCGGCGGCCCGGCTGGTCGTCAACGGGCGGGAGACGCCAGCGTTCACGCTGCGCACCAACCCGCCCCGGCCGGTCGTCGGTGAAGCCACCGCCGTTCGCCAAGCCGCGGCGGACGCGGTCTCGACCTCACCCAACAAGCCGGCGGCGATCGCCACCCTCGCCGGCGTGGGCCCGAAGCCGGCCGAGCCCGACGAGCCGGTCGAACCCGACGAGGCCGACGAGGCCGACGGCGTGGCCGAGGCCGACAGCGCAGACGAGTAGCAGAGGCCCGACGTCGACACACGGGGGAATGTCGACGTCGGGCAACACACCGACCGTACAAAACCCTCCGCCCTACCGGCAACCCGTCGACCAACGCTCTGCCGCGGCAAACGTGGCGCAGCGCGACCGAAGCTGCCAGCGGCCCGCGTCCGGTCAACGCGGCGCTTCCAGCTGTTCGGCCGGTACGGCCGCCGGGCCGCCTGCGCCGCCGCCGGCTCAGCCGAACGGAAGCCCGGACACCCTGGTCGCCGTCGCCTGACCTCGTTCAACAGCCGACCGAGCGCCGGCTCCAGCCACCCCGACCGGCGCTGCGCCGATCGACCACGGCCCGCACGCCATCCGGCATGCGGGCCGCTTGGCCACCTCATCCACCTCGAACACACGGGAGAACCATGTCCCCATCCGACGCACCGCAGAGCGGTGACCAGCGGCCGAAACGGCTGCTCACTCAGAACCGGGAAATGAAGACCATCGGCGCGTGGAACTGGTCGCTGCCAGCCTGGGCCGGTCGCCTCGCCGACGGCCGCACGTACAACACCTGCCCGTCAGCGGGCATCTGCCGGCAGGTCTGCTACGCCCTCAACGGCACCTACCGGTGGCCGGTCGTCCGCGCCAGGCACCACGCGAACCTCGCGTTCGTCCTGGACGACCTTCCCGGCTGGGAGCACGCGATGACCAGCGAACTCAGCGCGGCCAAGTTCCGGGGCGCCTGGGTCCGCATCCACGACGCCGGCGACTTCTTCTCCGACGGCTACCTCAACGCCTGGCTGCGGATCTGCCGGGCCCGACCCGAAGTCAACTTCTACTGCTACACCAAGGAAGTCCTGCGCTTCCGGCAGCTCGTCGAGCCGCAGTCGCCGGAGAACCTCCTGTGGGTGTACTCCTACGGCGGCGCCCAGGACCACCTGCTCAACGTCGACACCGACCGCGTCGCCGACGTGTTCACCGACGAGGCCGCCATCACCGCCGCCGGATGGTCCTCGCAGGAGGCCTCGGATCTCCTGGCGGTCCTCGGCCCGCGGCTGGTCGGGATTCCCGCCAACCGCATCCCGGCCTTCCTGCGCCGGCTCCAGGGCCGCCGCTTCAGCCAATGGCAGGCCGAGGTCGACGCCGAACGCGCGGACCGTCATCACCGGCGCGACATCGCCGTCAACGAGGCCACGCAACGACTGGCCGTGGCATAGCTGTCGTCCCGGGGCGCGGTGGCCGACGCTGCCACAGCCGTGCTGGGGCCGATTCGCCTCGGCCTCGCCCCGGTCGTGGCCCCGGCCCGGCCCCGGCTCAGCCGTGGTCGCCGTGCTGCCGGCCTCAGGCCGGCCCCCCTCACCCAACACCGCAGCTAGGAGCCCTCATGCCTGCATCCGCCGACGCCCGACAGCTCCCTGAAGGGGACCTCCCGGTGGGGAATGCTGCCTCATATGGCAGTCCGCCTTCATCCCATCCATCAACTCCCCCCTCGCCTACTACCTCCTCTCCCTCTGTTCCCTCACCTCCTACCTCGACCCTGCTCGATATCTCCACTCGTCTGCGTCCCCGCGACTACACCATCGCCCACCTTCTCGATCAACATATCGTTCTCACCACCACCCAGCTTGCCCACGTCTTCTTCGACAGTCCGATCACCTGCCAACACCGGCTGCACGCACTTCGCCGGCTCCGCTTCATCGACCGGTTCGTCCGTAACCGGCCCGGCACGCCTCGCCCGCTCTGCTGGGTCTCCGGACCCCTGTCCGCCCGCTACGTCGCGCTCTCCGGCGACAACACCCCGCCGACGCTCAAGGCGCTGCGCGAACGCCAGGACCGGATCTTCTCCAGCCCCAGGCTGGACCACCTGCTCGGCATCAACGAGTTCTTCATCCAGCTGCTCGTGCACGCCCGACACAACCCGCAGACCCGACTGGCCCGGTGGTGGTCCGAGCGCGACACCAGCGCCGCCTACGGGCGGCGCATCCACCCGGACGGGCACGGAGTGTGGGTCGACCGCGGCCAGACCGTCGGTTTTTTTGTGGAGCTGGACCGCGGCTCAGAGCCTCTCGGAACATTGGTCGGCAAGTTCGCCTCCCACCGCCGGCTGCGCAGCGACGGCGGTCCCTCCTACCCGGTCCTGTTCGTCCTGCCGTCGCGGACACGGGAACAGAACCTGCACCGCCGGTTCGCCGAAGGCATGGACGCAGGGGTGGTCGTGGCGACCACCAGCCCGGAGAGCGGGACCGATCCCGCTGGCGCGGTGTGGCGCCTGGTCGGCAACGGCAGGCACCGGCTGACGCTCGCGGACCTGAACAGCTCCCACGGACAGGCCGGCCCGATCAACCCCGGGACGCCGACACCTGATCAGGATCCGCTGCTGGTCCTCCTGGGCGATCAGTAGCACCACCCAACGCCCGACCGCGGCGACCCAACAGCGCCGGCTCGCCCACCCAACAGGCTGGTCCGGGTGGGCCAGCCCTTCGCGGTCGTTCACCCATCAGCGCAGGTCACGGCCGTTCTGGCCCGCCGATCCACCGGGCCACCGGGTCAGATGCGGCTCGGCCCTGGTACCGCTTGGCCCGACCGGTACTTCGCCGTCGACATCGTTCCCGCCGCCGGTGAGCATCTGCGCGGCGCCGAGGCCGACAACGTGTATATCGAGCGCCGCCTGCCGACCCGTCGCCGATGCTGAGCATCTGGCGAACCCGGTGAGCCCGAGCCGCCTGGGCGTCAGCTGCTGAAATACCGGGCCGTCGACTGGCGCCGCGCCGCCGCCGATCGACCGGTTACGCCGACCAGCACCCAAGTTCGGCAGCCCAACAGGGCACGCCCGAGCCCAACAGGGCACGCCCGAGCCCAACAGTCGGCCATCCAGCCCGGTCGTTGTCACCGCCGATTCACCCAACAGCCCAGCTCAGCGCCGATTTCGGTCGGCAGCTCAGGTCGGGGCTGCTGTTGGGTGGCGGTCTTACGGTGAAGGCTCATTCATTGAACCCCCCCCGCTCCTCCCCACCACCGGGCTCGTCGCCCACGACCGCGGTAGCAACCGCCCACCCGCTTCGGCCGGTCGGCCTGCCACCTCCAGTCGGCGCCACGCCCACACGCAGCACCCGCGCGTTTCACTGCGCCGCTCCGGTCCCACCGGAGTTTCTCCACCCGCGACACCGGTCGCATTCCCCGTCTTTCAGCCCCCTCGTGCTGAGGCGATCCCGCGCACCCGCGTACCCCTTCACCCAAGGAGACCTTCACCATGCCCACGTCGTCCCCGACCATCGTGTGCCTGCCCGAGGCCACCCCCGTCGACACCCTCGAAACCACCGCCGCCGCGCTCTTGCCCGGCACCTCATCACCGGCTGCGGTGAACCATTTCCGCATCAGTCGCCGATGGTTGACCGGCAAACTCCTCAACGCTTCCAAGCACACCGCCGCCGGCGGGCCGCTGGGCCTGCTCGATCTCGACGCCATGGCCGCTGCTGGCCGTACCTCGTACTACCACCGCTCCCACGTCTGGCACCGCGTCGTCGCTCAGACGAAGGCCGCCCAGCCGTTCTGGAACTTCCACGACCGCCACCTGGCCGACCCCAAGAAGTTCACCCTCGCCCAAGCCCAACAGGGCTACCTCGCCCAGCCCCGCATCGCCGCGATGCGCACCTACAACCTCCTGCCCTACCGGGTCATGGATTTGCCCACCGACCACCTGGAGGCATTCCAAGCCGGGATCGACACCTACACCCACATCGGTGGACTTACGGCCGTACCGGCCAACGCCCTGATCACCGTCACCGGTCACCACTTCAAACCCGCCACCAGCCGGCTGTCGGACCTCCTCACCTACCTCGACCAGGCCCACACCTACCTGCGGACGCTCACCTCCACCCATCAACTCGTTGCCCTCACCGGCAACTGACCTTCACTCTGCGAAAGGCGAACCGGGACTGCCCGGTTCGCCTTTCGGCGTCTTCACACCCTCCACCTCACCGCGAAGGAGCCGCCCCATGTTCACCCTCCGAAACCTCTCTGGCCTCCTCCCACGACCGGGCCACCTGACTAACCCCATCACCAACGTGATCTTCGTACAGCTGCTGACGCTGGCGATGATCGCCTTCCACAGCCGCTTCGGCACCGTGACGATGGTCGTCCTGGCGATCATCCAGCTCCTGTTCATCCACGTAACCGCCGTCCAGCGCCACCGCGACAGCGACGCCAAGCGCGACGCCCGTGAGCTGGCGCTGCTGGCCGAACTGGCTGACGCCAACACCGACGCCGTCACCGGCCTGCCCACCCGCCGGTTCGTGTACCGGCACCTCAGCGGCACGCCCATCGACATAGCAGTAACCGTCGCGTTCTGCGACGCCGACGGCCTCAAGGCCATCAACGATCAGCTCAGCCACGCCGCCGGGGACGACTACCTCGCCGCCTTAGCCGAACGGCTCACCTACGTCGTCGGTCCTGACGACATCGTGGTCCGCCTCGGCGGCGACGAGTTCGCCATCGCCAGCTTCCAGCCACCCGAGCGGCTCGCCATCGCGCTCACCCGAGCGCTGCATGACCCCGCCGTCATCGCCGGCGAGACCATGCCCATACGGGTCAGCGTCGGCATCTTCGGCGCCACCGGCGGCGATGCCCACACCGTGCTCGGCTGCGCGGAGGCGGCGATGCGCACCGCCAAACGCCGCCAGAGCTTCATCGAGCACTACGACCCGTGCCGCGACGGGATCCCGCTTCCGGCCGGCGTCCGGCCCGCGGTCCGTCCCCGCGACCAAATGTCAACGGCACCGATAGCACCGATCCACCCGTGATCCCGACGATCTCCACCACCGCCCCGAGAAGGGACAGCTCATCGTGAGCACCATCATCCGCCGTATCGACCGCGGTGTTCGCACCATCGACACCAGCCACGTCACCATCACCGAACTCGTCTGGACCGACGGCGGACGCTCGTTCGAGGCGCACCTGGCCGACGGCGCCGACCTCACCGAGGACGGCTGCTTCGACGAGTACCCCAACGATGCGCAGCTGCGCGAGCTGCTCCTCAGCCGACCCGGCTGCTGGACCTGCCCCGGCTGCCACCGCCGCATCGACGAGACGCGGGCCGACATGGTCACCGACCACGTCCGCGACTGCGACCTCGTCGACGGCGCCGGCCACTCGATCACACCCACCCCCCATGGAGGTCACCCATGAGCAGCCCCTCCCAGTCGGCAACCAACCTCGATGGTGTGGTCCACGTCGTCGACTGCTTCGACGTGTACCGCTGTGCACAGGAGGCCACCTATCCGATCCCCGCGCTGTGCGACGGCGATCCCGTGATGGAGATCCGCATCGCCGCCATTGGTGGAGGCACGGTCGGCGCCGCGTACGCGGACAACGGCTGGATCTACGGCGTCTGGCTCGACGGTGTCCTGGCGTGCTCGGGCGGGGACCTGCGCTCCGGCGGCATCGCCCACACCCACCGGCACATGGCGGCCGTCCTGGCCGAATGTCTCGCCGGCAACGCCCCCGCGCCGCTTCGGCCCCACGGCGAGCGGCTCGGGCAGTGGGCCAGCGACGAGCAGCACCCCGACGGTGAGGCAGACCGCGATGTCTGATGACCCGTCCTGGATCGTCACCGACGACCGGTATCCGGGCTGGCGCGCACGGCTGGTCCATGAGGAGTGCGCTGGTGAACCCGACGGCGACGCCCTGGCCCCCGCGCTGGTGACCACGGCCGTGAGTAAGCCACACCTGGCCAAAGGCGTGTACGTGCCGCGGGCCTCGGATGCGATCCAGGCCGCCTGGCAGCGCCTGGACCGAGCCCTGTTCGGCCGGTACCTGCGGATGTTCCACGGTGTGACGACGATCGCCGTCGCGTCGAACTGGCAGACCGACGTGCTGACCTTCGACACTGCCGACTTCCGCCGGCACGTCGGAACGATCACGATGCCGGCTGACCTGACCGGTGAACGCGACGACTGGCAGGCCTGGTTGGACGGCGACGTTTTCGGCGTCATCATCGAGCGCCGCCGTTCCGGCACCACCACCTGGGACGACGGCACCGCCACCGCCATCCAGCAATGGCTGGAGGTCGAATCCGTCTGGGGCATGTACGGCCACACCGGCGCCCTGGAGGAGGCCGCCGACCTGCTGCCCGCCTGTGCCGCCGCCTGACACCTCCCGAACCACCGCGTCGCCGCGCCCCCTTGGGCCGGCGGCATTTGCATTTCTCCCACCGTCCGCCGAGGTCCGGCGGACCTCAACTCCCAAGAGTTGGAGGCAGGCCCATGAACAACAGCGTGATCATCGAACACGGCTGCTACCTCATCGACACCACCGCGTGGACAGAGCAGCGCGTCGGACGGCTCGACGAGGACCTCACCACATCGCTGCGAACGTTCGTCAACCTCGACGTCTTCGACGAGTACCGGTCGGGCATGGACATCTCGGCGCGCATGCAGCTGTGGTGCGCCGCCCGCGACTGGGTGATCGCCGAAGGAGCGCCGATCTACCACGACCATGGCTGCCTGACCTGCCCGGTCAACGTTGTCCTGGCCTCCGGCCCGCAGCCTGACGGCGGCACGTACGCGCTCGTGCAGCAGGAGGGGGACCGGCCAGCCGTCTACCAGGACATCACCAGCGACGAGGGCTACTGGAACCAGGTCCGCGCCGTGGACATCGTCTGCCCCGAGGGGCACCGATGGGCGTGGCTCGACGACACCTCTCTGCTCGACGAGCACGGCCACGAGACCACCATCGCCGCCCTGTTCGGCTCCGGCCGACAAGCACCCTTCGCCCCGTGCCGGGACTGCGCCCAATGCGATGACGCAGCCACCGACATCATGTGCGACTGCGGTGACTCGGCCGTCATCTACTGCCCGGCCTGTAACAGCCGCTGCCGGCTGACCCTCTCCGAGGTCCCCACCTACCCGCAGCGCACGGAGAACAGCACCGACGACTGACCGGGGCAGTCTTCGCCCACCCGCAGCGCGGACGATCCTGCCCCGCATGCGGGTCGGGAACGTGAGCCGCTTGACGCCGACCACGTCGGCGACCTGCTCATCCGGATCTGGGAGCCCCCAGACCGCGACCCCCATCCGTTTGACCCTTCCGGGACACCGCGCCAGCCGCGTGCCGCAAACCCGGGAGGCCCCCGGGGATGGGCATGTCTGCCGGTGCGGTGACCCGGTGACCTCCGAAGGAGACCACCATGACCGACACGTCACCACCGTCGTCCCTGCCGGGCGCGCCGATCGAGTCCCTACTGGCCACCATCGCGCTGAACCAGACCGCCTCCGAAGGAATGCGGGCGATGACCGACCGCCAGTCCGAGTTCGCGAACCCGCTGCAGGCCCAGCTGACCGGCATCGCCCTGGATCCCTACGGACGCCAGGTCGCCGACGAGGCGCTGGACACCTACTGGTCCGACGAACGACGCAAGGAAAGCCTCTTGCGCTCCAGCGGCGCCGAGCGGGAGATCGTCATCGGCAGCGGATTCCACACTGCCGTGTACGCCGCCACCCGAGTGCTCAGCGGCTACCCGAAGCCGCTCGTGGTGGAACGCCACGAGCGGGCCGGCGGCGCCTTCGCGATGACCACCCGGCCGACGTTCAACCTCAACTCCCGCAACCGCCCGGGAAGCGCCGGACTGGCCGGCGACCAGGGAGCGAGCCTGAACTACCTCCCCGGCGCCCCGATCCAGGCCGCGAACGTGTCCATGTCCGAATTCCAGACCAACACCGACATGGCATTCGTCATCCGCCTGGCTTTGGCCCAGTACGCCGACGTGGTCACCACGACCAACGTGCGGTCCGTCACCCAGGACGCAACAGGGGTGGCGATCGACATCGAAAACCGCGACACGCTCCGCGCCGGCCGGGTCATCGACGCACGCGGACTGGGCGACCCCGACAACCAAAATCTCGCCAACGGCACCACCATCCTGACCTTCCCGCAGCTCATGCAACGCATGGCCACCCTGTGGCCGCTGCGGGGCGTGCGCCGCGCCGCGGTGGTCGGCGGTGGTGACTCCGCCAAGTGCGCCGTCGAATCCTTCCTCGGCATCGCGCCGCAGCCCTTCATGGCCGCCGCCGCCCTCGACAACGTCGAACGCATCGATTGGTACTCCGACCAGCTGCCCACCACCTGTGACGACTGGCAGGACCAGATCCGTGGCCGATACCAGGCCATCGGCCGCTACCTTCGCCCCGACCGCTTCGGCGTACGACGCCTCAACGTGGTGACCCGCAGAGCGCGAGCCGTCGCGCTGCCCGGAATGGCGCTCATCGACGGCCGCACCTACGACTTGGTCATCATCTGCACCGGCAACCGAGAGACCGACATCGACGGACTCGACTTCGGATCCTTCGACGAATACTCCCTGCCGGACGGCACCGTCGTCGCCCGTCAGCACTTCAACCTGCCGGCGTTGCGAGTCGGGCCGCACGCCCGGCTGCCCTTCACCCAGCGGGAGCGCGAAGACGGCATCGCCGACATCGCCGCCAACGCTGTCTCGATGTTCCGCACAGCGACCAAGACAGCCGCCCTGGCGGCAACGCTTCGCCCCGTGACACGGGACTGACCTCGAACAGGCAGCGGATCTACCGGCAAGGGCGCACCGTCCCGGCCTTCCCCTTGAGCACCTCGCCCACCTCCCACAGTGAGCGCGCGCCGAGCCCGCTCACCACAAAGGAAGGAACCACCACCCATGAGTGCTTGGATCATCGGATCTGATCATCTCGACCTGTTGCTCAACCGCACCAGCGCCTACGTCGCCGACCACGGATCGGTCGACCTGGCCCGGCAGCCTGCCGACGACCGCCGCTGGTACGTCATGGTCGGTCTGCAGGGTCAGCGTCAGAACGTGTGCGGCGATGGCTGGCATGTCCCCGACCGTGAGGTGTTCATCCGCGCGGCAGCGCTGCGCATCCCGCCGAAGGCGTCCCACATGCCACCGGCGAACACTCCCGAATAGGCACCCTCACCCCGGTGATCTGGTGCTGGGTTTGAGCCCCACCTGGATCTGACGACACGGCCCGGAACGACACATCGCGCCGGTCTGATCCACCCGCACCCCCCGCATCCACGGCCGTTGCTCGGCCGCTCACCCGCGGATCCGCGCATCACCGAGCACGGCCGAATGCTCGTGCCCGGGTTCTGCCCGCACGACCTCATCACCGAGCTGCTCGGCACGACGCCGGTCAGCTTCCCACTGGGCTGGCCGTCTTGGCCGGCTTACCCGCTGTCAGGCGCCCCGACCCTGGGGCGTCGCGGTCCCACACCTCGTGCTCACGGGCAGGCTGGGGCCGCTGGTCCCAACCTGTCCGCCGCCACGAGGCGGGGAAAAGGAGGGCCACCCTGATGGCCAAGCAGTCCAGCACTCAGTCCACAGAGGAACGAGACGAGTTCCTCGCCAAGATCAAGGCCGACTTCGACGAGCGGCTGGCCCGGATCGCCGCCGACCCGGCGCAGTGGGTGGAATTCATTGAGCAGGTCGCAGCGTTCGGCGCCCGGTACACCCTCAGCAACCAGCTGTTGCTGCTGATGCAGGCCGAGGAGCGCGGCATCGAGCCGCAGTTCTTCCTGCCGTACGGCAAGAAGGACAAGTCGACGGGCTGGCTGAAGGAGAAGCGCCAGGTCCAGCTCGGCGAGACCGCGTTCAAGATCTGGGCGCCGATCCAGCGGCGACCCAGCGAAGACGAGGCCGCGAAGTGGGAGGCCCAAGGCCGCAAGGTCAGGCGTGACGACCGTGGCCGTCTCCTCGTCCAGGTCGTCGGCTTCCGCCTGGTGAACACGTTCGAGCTGAGCCAGACCGACGGCGAGCCGTTCGAGGTTCCATCGATCCAGCGCACCCGCCGACTCAAGGCGATCGGCGGTCGCACCGCGCAGCTGTTGACCGGCAACGACCCCACCGACGCCTACGACGACGTCGTCAAGCTCATCAAGGACGCCGGCTACTCGTTCGAGCTGGCGCCGCCCGCCAGCCGCTTCCTCGGCGACGCCAACGGGGTGACCGTCACCGGGTCCACCGTGCGTGCGGTGAAGGTCCGCGACGACGTCAGCGCCGCGCAGCGTGTCAAGACGACCGTGCACGAGCTGGCGCACATCCGATGCGAGCACGCCGACGGCACTCGCCTCGGCGAGGACCTGCACCGGGGTCGGAAGGAGACCGAAGCCGAAAGCGTGGCGCACATCGTGTGTAAGGCGCTGGGGCTCGACACCCAGACCTATAGCGACGCGTACGTCCTGGGCTGGGCGAACGGTGACCTCGGCCTGGTCAAGGCGTGCGCCGAAACCGTGCTGAAGGTGGCCAAGGCCATCCTCGCCGACCTCACGCCCGCACCCGCCGACGGCTGCTCCGACGCCGACGACGGGCTGCAGGCCGCCTGATCCCCACCCGCGGCACCTGCCAGCTGCCGCCGCGGTGTTCCGGCCGGTCCACCCATTCACCAAGCAACGGCCGTCTGTGCACCCGCGCGGACGGCCCCGTTCGCCATGCCCACCAACAAGAAGGGACATCCAATGGGAGCACCCGCCGTCATCGCCATCGATGAAACAACCGGTACGCAGACCACCGCCCCGCGCTGGTTCCGTTCCGGCTCCGCCAGCCCCGAGTTCCAGGTTCCGCACCTGGCCGACTTCTACGCGTGGACGGTCGAGCAGCAGCAGCTGCCGCTGACCGTGGACAGCTACCTGCGCTACGCCGCCGACCACCCCGGCGTCCTGCCCGACAACGAGTCCGCCGGCCTGGGTCGCGTACCCGGCGACGTCAGCTACGTCTACCGGTTAACGCTCAACGAGGACCAGCACGGGTTGCACCTGGAGGTCTACGACCTGTCGACGCGGCCCCGGGGCCAGAAGCTGGGCAAGCCGGTCGAGTCCCTCACCCAGGGCGACCTGTACGAGGCCGCCGCCCGCTGGTGCGACACGGTCGCGGCGCGGTGCGAGCGGTACGCCGACACGAACGCCGGGATACCGATGCCCGGTGGGGAGCCACAGATCTGGCTGGATCGGGCCGCCAGCTACCGCCAGCGCCACGCGTCGACGCCGGTCCGCGCCGTCGCCGTGAACCTGGCCGCCGAGTTCCACCCGGCCACGTTCGACATCGTCCAGCCCTGCATCCAGGTCGCCGGGGTGTGGGTGTTCGCCTACATCAACCCCGACGGTGTCCTGCAGGTGTCGGTGCACCTGGACGACACCGAGCTGTGGCTGCTGAGCCCGACCAGCACCATCCCGATCCGCGTCACCGTCCAGGGCGCCGACGTCTTCACCGCCGACGCCTGACCACCCACTACGTCCAAACCACTGCCATGGAGGCACGACATGACCGAACCCAGGGGCCACGAGAAATCCAAGCCGGTGACGGCACCCGCCGACGGCGGCGAACCGGTGATCGTCTACGACCCGGTCGCCGCCCGGCAGTGGCTGCTCGACGGCGCCGCCGGCGAGTACGGCATAGACGCGATGTTCAGCGCCATCGAACTGAGCATCGTCGCCGGGCTGGAGGAGCTGCTGGCCGCGCTCGGATACAACGCCGTTCCCGGCGTCTGGGCGATGCGACTCCCGCTGACCAACGTGCTGATCTGGCGCACCGCCGACGGCGACGGTGTCGACGGCGGCGGCATCGTCACCGCCGATCTGACCATCAACGGCCAACCGATCCGGCTGGCCACACACCACCAGGGCTTCGATGGCTTCACCCAGCGTGGCGAGACCAGCGGCATCGAGGCCGCCGTCGAAGTGCTCGGGCAGGTCGCGGACCTCGTCAACGCAGAAGCCGACCTGCTGCGCCGGGCGCTCACGCCACGGGGCGTCTACACCGTGCTCGGCGTCTGGCAAGGCGACAACGCAATCCCCTTCGGCGTCGTCGCCGGCCAGCACGAGGTGACCGGCGGCGACGACAGCGAGTACGAGCAGGGGCTCTGGGCCCTCTCGGTCGAGGCGCCCGACGGCGAAACCGCCGAGCGGCTCGCCGTCGAGGAGATCCAAGCCCACTAGCAACGCCGGCGGATCCCGCCACGCATCGCACCACTTCTGGCCGTTGCCCGGCCACCTCGCGCATCCGCGCACCGGGCACGGCCATCAGGCCGTGCCCGAACCCATCCCGTTCCAGGGAGGCTCCGACATGGCACCCAGCACGACCACGCCCGCCCGCACCGACCGGCGGCGTAACAGCACCAGTCCCCAGGCCGTGGCCCTGCTCCACGAAGCACAAGCCGGCAGTAGCGACGCGTTCGCCGAGTTGTACAACACCTACCGCGGCCTGATCACCCGGTACGTGTGGGTCCGCGTCCACAACCGTGACGCCGTTGACGACGTGGTCCACGACACCTTCGCCGACGCCCTCGCCACGCTCGTCGACGCCGACGACGACGTGGTGTCGTGGCTGCTGCGGCTGGCATCGCAGGCCTGCTACCGACACATGTGGGCGGACCGCCGCCACATCCGGGCCGCCTATGAACTTCACGGGCAGCCGCTCCCGACGGCCGCGCCGGCGCCCGACACCCAGCGGATCAGCCTTCTCGCCGCGCTGATCGCCGCCGCGCCACTCACCGACGATCAGCGCCAGGCCCTGCAGTTGCGTCTGGACGGCTATTCCCGCGAAGTCGCCGCCACAGAGATGGACCGGACCAGCAACGCCATGAAGTGCTTGGAATGGCACGCCGTACGCCGGCTGCGCCTTCTCGGGGACGTGGTCCTGTGAACACATCCCTGCCCGCGCCCGAGCCGTCGACCGTCCCCGGGCTCGAACTGCACCGGCTGTGCACATTCGAGCTGGACCTTACCTGCGGGCACTGCGTCATGGTCACCCTCAACGGTTGGTACCCAGTGTCCGTAGCCTGCTGCGACCGGCTCGGCGGGTCCTGGTTTCAGGGCAGCTACTACGCCTTCTCATCCGACGTGGAATACGCGCGGTGCTTGGCCCAGCGCTACGAGCACCGACCGCCCGGCGCCGAACGCGAACCCACCGTGCTGCTCGACCGCCGCCCCCGTTGCGATGACCCGATCGTCGCGGCGCACCGCTGGCAGTCGCCCAGCGCTGGCCGCTTCCCCGAGCGGGTCGGCGGACCGTACAACACCCCGCACTTCGAACGAGCATCGTGACCGACGACCCGGCCACCCGGGCATGGCTGCTCACGGAGGCGTTCGCCTTCACGCGGCGCACCTACCGGTGGGGGCCGTCGGCGAACTCGCCGGCGAGCGCCAGCACGTCCCGGACGCCCGCAGAGACCGCGAGCGGCTTCTCGGCAACATCCAGCACCGGATCGCCGTCCTCGACGAGATCACGAACGTCGACCGAGGCGCCGAACGCCGCCAGGTCCGGGGTTACCCCCGCGGCGCGCATGACGTCGCCCCCCCCGCCCCGAGCCCGCCTGAAACCCAGGCGTCGCCCATCGACGAGGTGAGGGCGCCGGCGCCTACCGGCTGCCCTCGCACACCCTCCAGCCCTTAAAGAGGAGGTGTGGGCATCCAATGTCCGCCCTTCAGATGATCCTGCTCGTCCTCGCCTCAGCCAGCACCGCCGGCCTGGCCTGGACGCTGCACCGCAACGCCATGCTGCGTCGGCGCCACGACCGAGCGCTGCATCTAGCCTCCCATGATCGGCTGATCGGGCTGCGGACCCGCGTCGAGTTGCTGGCCGACCTCATCCGGCTGCACGCGGCAGGCCGGCCGATCCTGCTCGCCATCGTCAACGTCGACCAGTTCTCCCAGATCAACCGGCGGTTCGGCTACCGCGGCGGCGACCAGCTGCTGACCTGCTCACCGGCGTCACCCACCACCACGCCGCGACCAACGGCGGCGCCGCGTACCGCCTCGGCCGCGACGAGATGGCCGTGCTCTGGCCCGACCGTACGGCCACCGACACCGACACGCTCGCCGCGGACCTGCTCGCCGTCCTCAACCGGCCGGTTGAGGAGGCCCTGTCCCAGCACAGCATCGACGTCCTCGTGACCGCATCGATGGGCCTGGCCTGGCCGCTATCACGGGTCGGGGAACCCCGCATGGACCGATGCTGCTGCACCGCGCCAACACGGCGCGGCAGGTCACCTAGCGCAAACAGGGCGTCGCCGTCGTGTGGCAGCCTGCCCGTCCTCGAACGCCGCCGCACAGCCGTAGAGAAATCCGCCGACCACACCCACCGAGAGGAAGCCCAATCATGAGCAAGCCCAAGCTATCGGCCCTGCAACACCTGACATCCGTGTTTGGCGGCCAAACTCAGGTCCAACACCTGACCGCGGCACTGCGCACCGCAGCCAGGCATCACACCGAACTGGCCGAGCACCTACACACCAGCCAAGAGGCCGGGCACTTCAACGGACCCAACTCCCTCATCTCCCGCGACGGCGCGCAGATGCTCGCCGACGACCACCGCCGTCGCGCGAGCACCTACGCCGAACTGGCCGACCTCGTGTACGCCGCGCTGGAAGCAAACGACGAGGAAGACCCGCGATGAACGCCTGCACCGCTTGGATGATCGCGGTCGACGTCGCGGCTGGGGACGCGGCGCCGTGACGGCGACCAACCGAAACGGCCGGATGCGACTGGCTGACGGGGAGCTGGCGGCGCTGTTGCTGGCCCACCTGAACACCTATCCCGGCCGGGACTTCAGCCCCTACGACCTGGCCAAGG
>JAVHVY010000298.1:0-15776 GCA_032160305.1 Actinoplanes sp. | reverse complement strand
CCCGGCCGGGACGACGGCGGGTGACGCGGTGACCGCCGCCGGCCTCCCGGCGAACGGGCCGAAGGCGATCGTGGTGGTCCGGGACCCGGGCGGCCGGCTGCGCGACCTGGACTGGGTCCCGGCGCTGGACACCGACGTCACCCCGGTCGCGATCGACTCGCCCGACGGGCTGAACGTGCTGCGCCACTCGGCGGCGCACGTGCTGGCCCAGGCGGTGCAGGACATCTTCCCGGAGGCCAGGCTCGGCATCGGCCCGCCGATCGAGAACGGCTTCTACTACGACTTCGACGTCACCAAGCCGTTCCAGCCGGACGACCTGGCCAAGCTCGAGAAGCGGATGCAGGAGATCGTCAAGGCCGGCCAGACCTTCCGCCGCCGCGAGTACGCCTCGCTGGACGAGGCCAAGGTGGAACTGGCGAACGAGCCGTACAAGCTGGAGCTGGTCGACCTCAAGGGTGAGGTGGACGCCGACGAGGTGATGGAGGTCGGCTCGGGCGAGCTGACCCACTACGACAACATCGACCGCGACGGCAAGCGCGTCTGGGGCGACCTGTGCCGCGGCCCGCACCTGCCCACGACCCGGCTGATCCCGGCGTTCAAGCTGATGCGCTCGGCGGCGGCGTACTGGCGCGGCAGCGAGAAGAACCCGCAGCTCCAGCGGATCTACGGCACGGCGTGGCCGAGCCGCGACGAGCTGAAGGCGTACCTGACCCGGCTCGCCGAGGCCGAGCGCCGCGACCACCGCCGCCTCGGCGCCGAGCTGGACCTGTTCTCCTTCCCCGACGAGATCGGCAGCGGCCTGGCCGTCTTCCACCCCAAGGGCGGCGTGATCAAGCGCGAGATGGAGGACTACGTCCGCCTGCGCCACATCGAGGAGGGCTTCCAGTACGTCGGCACCCCGCACATCACCAAGGAAGGCCTGTTCCGTACCTCGGGGCACCTGCCGTACTACAAGGACACGATGTTCCCGCCCATGCACATGGAGGGCAGCGACTACTACCTCAAGGCCATGAACTGCCCGATGCACAACCTGATCTTCAAATCGCGCGGGCGTTCGTACCGTGAACTGCCGTTGCGTCTTTTCGAATTCGGCTCGGTCTACCGGTACGAGAAGTCGGGCGTGGTGCACGGCCTGACCCGGGTGCGGGGCCTGACCCAGGACGACTCGCACAGCTACGTCACCGCCGAGCAGGCCGCCGGCGAGATCAAGCACCTGCTCAGTTTCGTGCTCAGCCTGCTACGCGACTTCGGCCTGGACGACTTCTATCTCGAGCTGTCCACCCGCGACCCGAAGAGCGACAAGTTCATCGGCTCCGCCGAGCAGTGGGCGATCGCCACCGACGTGCTCGAGGGGGTCGCCAAGGAGACCGGCCTCGACCTGGCGTCCGACCCGGGCGGCGCGGCCTTCTACGGCCCGAAGATCTCCGTGCAGGCCCGCGATGCGATCGGCCGCACCTGGCAGATGTCGACCATCCAGTACGACTTCAACCAGCCGGCCCGCTTCGGCCTGGAGTACCAGGCGGCCGACGGCACCCGGCAGGAACCGGTGATGATCCACTCGGCGAAGTTCGGCTCGATCGAGCGGTTCTTCGGCGTCCTGGTCGAGCACTACGCGGGCGCGTTCCCGGCCTGGCTGGCCCCGGTGCAGGTGGTCGGCATCCCGATCCGCGACGAGCACGCCGACTACCTGAGCGACGTCGTGACCAAGCTGCGCGCCCAGGGCATCCGGGCCGAGGTCGACTACTCCGACGACCGGATGCAGAAGAAGATCCGCACCGCCCAGCAGCAGAAGATCCCGTTCATGGCGATCGCCGGCGACGAGGACGTCAACGGCGGCACGGTGTCCTTCCGCTACCGGGACGGCTCCCAGCGCAACGGTGTCCCGGTCGACGAGGCCGTAGCCCACGTGGTGGAGGTCGTCCGCTCCCGCACCAACGTGGGCCCCGCCGCCTGGTAGCCGGTCAGGACGCGACCGCGCAGGCGTGCGGGCCGCGGGTAGTCCAGGTGGCCTCCTCCGCGTAGGTCGCGGACGACTCTGGGCCGAAGGCGGCTTAGGCTCGGCTCGTGAGCGACTCCGATCCCGACGGGCTGCAACGGCTGTGGACCCCGCACCGGATGACGTACATCGCCGGTCAGGACACCCCGGCGGAGGGGCACGACCAGCCGGCCGGCTGCCCGTTCTGCCGGGCGCCGGGGCTGGGCGACGCGGAGAGCCTGGTGGTGGCGCGGGGCGAGCTCGTCTACGCGGTGCTCAACCTGTTTCCGTACAACCCCGGGCATCTGCTGGTGTGCCCGTTTCGGCACGTCGCCGACTACACCGATCTGGACGAGGCGGAGACGGCCGAGCTGGCGGCCTGCACCCGGCGCGCGATGCGGGTGATCCGGCACGCCAGCCGCCCGCACGGTTTCAACATCGGGATGAACCAGGGCTCGGTGGCCGGCGCCGGTATCGCCGCCCACCTGCACCAGCACGTGGTGCCCCGGTGGGGCGGCGACGCCAATTTCATGCCGGTCATCGGCGGCACCAAGGTCCTGCCCCAGCTGCTGCGAGACACCCGCGAACTGCTCGCGAAGGCGTGGACCGAGGTCGGCTAACGCGTGGCGTGCTCCTTGCGGACAGCGTCGGCCAGGTGCGCCGGCATCGGCTCGTGCCTCGCGTACGAGCGGGAGAAGGTGCCCGCCCCGGAGGACAGAGCGCGCAGCTCGACCGCGTAGCGGACCAGTTCCGTGGCCGGGACCTCGGCCCGGACAAGGCTGTGCTCGCCGTCGTCGTCGGCCTCGGTACCCATCGGCCGGCCCCGGCGCCCGGAGAGGTCGCTCATCACCGCGCCGACGTAGGTGTCCGGCACCCGGACCACGATCTCGTCGACCGGTTCGAGCAGCGTCACGTCGCCGGACTGGGCGGCCTCGCGCAGCGCCAGCGCCCCGGCCGTCTGGAACGCCGCGTCGGACGAGTCGACGCTGTGCGCCTTCCCGTCGACCAGCGTCACCTTCAGGTCGACGACCGGATAGCCGGCTACGATCCCGCGTTCCAGCTGGGCCCGGACGCCCTTCTCCACCGACGGGATGTAGTTGTGCGGGACGGCGCCGCCGACCACCTTGTCGTGGAATTCGAATCCCGACCCGCGCGGCAGCGGCTCGACCTCGATGTCGCAGACCGCGTACTGGCCGTGGCCGCCGGACTGCTTGACGTGCCGGCCGTGCCCTCGGGACGCGGCGGCGAAGGTCTCCCGCAGCGACACCTTGACCGGCTCGGTGTCCAGTTCGACACCGCCCGCGCGCAGCCGGTCCAGTACCACGTCGGCATGCGACTCGCCCATGCACCACAGCACCAGCTGGTGGGTGTCCGGGTTGCGTTCCAGCCGCAGGGTCGGGTCGCCGGCGACCAGCCGGGCCAGGTTCTTGGCCAGGGCGTCCTCGTCGGCGCGGGACTTGGCCAGCACGGCGATCGGCAGCAGCGGCTCGGGCATCCGCCACGGCTCCATCAGCAGCGGCTGGTCCCGGGCGGAGAGCGTGTCGCCGGTCTCGGCCGTGCCGGACTTGGTGATGGCGCAGATGTCCCCGGCGATGCACTGGCCCACCTCGCGCAGGGTGGCGCCGAGCGGCGCGTAGATGTGCGCGACGCGCTCGTCGGCATCGTGGTCGGGGTGGCCGCGCCCGGCCATCCCGTGCCCGGAGACGTGCAGGGTCTGCTCGGGTCGCAGCGTGCCGGAGAAGACCCGGACCATGTTCACCCGGCCGACGTGCCGGTCGATCGTCGTCTTGACCACCTCGGCCACCAGGGGGCCGCCCGGGTCGCAGGTCAGCGGCGGCCGCGGCGAGCCGTCCACGCCGGTGACCACCGGCAGGTCGTGCTCCAGCGGCGACGGCGCGCCGGTGACCAGGCCGTCCAGCAGGGCGTCCAGGCCGACGCCGGTCTCGGCGCAGACCGGGATGACCGGGTAGAAATGCCCGCGGGCGACGGCCTTCTCCAGATCCGGCACCAGGGTGTCGGTGCTGATCAGCTCGCCGGCCAGGTACCGGTCCATCAGGGTCTCGTCCTCGCTCTCGGCGATGATCGCCTCGATGAGCTCGTTGCGGGCGTCCTCGATGGGGGTCAGATGCTCGCGCTCGGCCTCGCCGGCCCGCGGCGGATAGCCGGCCGAGTAGTCCAGGACGCGCAGGCTGACCAGGCCGAGCAGTCCGCTGATCGACTCGCCGTCGTCGCCGAGCATCGGCTGGTAGATCGGCAGCACGTTCTCGCCGAAGGCCTCTTGGCACGCCTCGAGCGTGCCCTCGTAGTCGGCGCGCGGGTGGTCCAGGCGGCTGATCGCGACCGCTCGTGGCATCCCGACGGAGGCGCACTCCTCCCAGAGATTGATCGTCGCCTCGGCGATGCCACCAGTTCCGACCTCGGCCGAGACGACGAAGACCGCGGCGTCCGCGGCCCGCAGGCCGGCGCGCAGTTCCCCGACGAAGTCGGCATATCCGGGGGTGTCGAGCAGATTGATCTTCACGCCGTCCCGCAGCAGCGGCGCACAGGCCAACGACACAGACCTCTGCTGGCGTACGGCGGCCGGGTCGTGATCCGAGACCGTGGTGCCTTCGGTGACGGAGCCGGCCCGGGAAATCGTGCCGGTGGCGGCGAGTAACGCCTCCACCAGCGTCGTCTTCCCCGAGCCGGAGTGGCCGACGAGCACCACGTTGCGAACTCTGCCGGGCTCTGTCACCACCGGCGCTGCTGCGCCGGAGAACCCTTTCTCCGAAGTCTTCTGCGCCATGACCAGCGCACCTCCGTTTCCCAGGTGTAACGACGCTGTTACTGCGATCCCACACCTGGTGGTACCGGATGGCAACCTCCGGTTATCACCAGGTCCCGGGAACCACGACGATACGGCGGAGGTGACCTGCGTTGTACCGCCGGTCCCCGTCGCCGTTATGGTGAGACGGCCATGGCAAAGATCGTCAGCGTCCCCGCCCGAGCCCTCGCGGCCTACGTCATCAAGCCGACCGCCCGTCTCCTGCTGCGCCTCGGGGTGACCCCGAACGCAGTCACCGTCGCGGGCACCGTCGGCGTGCTCATCGGGTCGTATCTGGGCGCCCTGGGCCACCTCTTCTGGGGCACGGTGGTGGTGACCGTCTTCGCCCTCACCGACGCGCTGGACGGCACGATGGCCCGGCTGCGCGGGCCGGCGGGCACGTTCGGCGCCCTGCTCGACTCGTCGATGGACCGGCTCGCCGACGCGGCCGTCTTCGGCGCGGTCACCTTCTACCTGCACCACCAGGGCAACCCGTACGGGGGCATGGTGGCCGCCCTGATCTGCCTGGCCGCCGGCCAGGTGGTCTCCTATGTGAAGGCCCGAGCCCAGAGCCTGGGTCTGAACGCCGACGTCGGCATCGCCGAGCGCCTCGAACGGCTGATCATCGTCGGCATCGGCGGCCTGCTCGGCAGCGCCGGCCTGGCGTGGGGCCTGCCCGCCGCGCTGTGGGTGCTGGCCGTGCTGTCCGTCGTCACCGTCTTCCAGCGGCTGATCCACGCCGCGCGCACCGAGCCGGTCGACGCCGCTGCGCCCGCGCCGTTGCTGAAGGCGACCGCGCCCCCGGCGGAACCTTCGTGACCGGCAGCGGCCGCGACCGGCTGACCGGGTTCGGCTACGCCGCGGGCTGGCGGCTGGTCCGGGCCCTGCCGTTGCCGGCCGCCCGGGCGATCTTCAACGCCGCCGCTGACCGCGCGTTCCGGAGCAACGGGCCGGGCACCCAGCGCCTGCGCCGCAACCTGAGCATGGTGCTCGGCCCCGAGGACGACCTGGAGGCCACGGTCCGGGCCGGCCTGCGGTCGTACGCGAGGTACTGGATGGAGGCGTTCCGGCTCCCGTCGCAGAGCCGCCGGCAGTTGCTCGCCGGCTTCCACCTGGACGGGCGCGACGAACTGGCCGCCGCGATGGCCGCCGGCACGGGCGCGATCCTGGCCCTGCCGCACGTCGGCAACTGGGACGCGGCGGCCGCCTGGGTGGTCTCGAACGACTGGCCGATCGTCACCGTCGCCGAGCGGCTCAAGCCCGAGGTGGTCTTCGACCAGTTCGTGGCGTACCGGGAGAAGCTCGGCATGGAGGTGCTGCCGCTCACCGGCGGCCAGCGGCCCCCGCTCGACGTGCTCGGGGAGAAGGCCCAGGCCGGGTACGCGGTCGCCCTGCTGGCCGACCGGGATCTGTCCGCCCGCGGCGTCGAGGTGACCTTCTTCGGCGGGCGTACCCGGATGCCGCCCGGACCGGCGCTGCTGGCCCTGCGCACCGGCGCCCCGCTGTACGCGGCCGACCTGTGGTTCACCGCGACGCAGGCCCGGGGACGGATCCGCCGCATCGAGCTGCCCGCGCCGGACGAGGGTGCGCTGGACGTCCGGGTCAGACTGGTCACCCAGCGGCTGGCCGACTCGTTCGCGATCGGCATCGCCGAGCATCCGCAGGACTGGCACATGCTGCAGAAACTGTGGCTCGACCAGCCGGTCCGGGTCTGAGGGCGGGCCGGGCGTGCGGATCGGGATCGTCTCGCCGTACTCGTTCGACGTGCCCGGCGGCGTGCAGAACCACATCATCGACCTGGCCGAGGCACTGATCGGTCTCGGTCACGAGGTGAGCGTCCTGGCTCCCGCCGATGAGGATTCCGACCTGCCCGACTACGTGGTCGCGGCCGGGCGCGCGCTGCCGCTGCCGTACAACGGGTCGGTGGCCCGGATCGCGTTCGGGCCGGTCTCCACGGCCCGGGTGCGGCGGTGGCTGTCCCGGGGCAGGTTCGAGGTGCTGCACGTGCACGAGCCGATGACGCTGAGCCTGTCGCTGCTGGCGGTGCTCTCCGCCCGCGGGCCGGTGGTCGCCACCTTCCACACCTCGATGACCCGGTCCCGGGCGCTGGCCGCCGCCCAGGGCATGCTGCAACTCGTCTCGGAGAAGATCACCGCCCGGATCGCGGTCAGCGAACTGGCCCGCAAGACCCAGGTCGAGCACCTCGGCGGCGGCGCGGTGGAGATCCCCAACGGGGTGGCGGTGGCGCGGTTCGAGCACGCCGAACCGCTGCCCGGCTGGCCCGGCGACGGCGGCACGCTGGGCTTCCTGGGCCGCTTCACCGAGTCCCGCAAGGGCTTCGACCTGCTGGCCACCGCGTACGGCACATTGGCTCGCAGCCGGCCGGGGCTGCGCCTGCTGGTGGCCGGGCCGGGTGACCGGGGTGGCCTCTACGACCGGTTCCCGGCCGAACTGCACGACCGGATCACCTTTCTCGGCCTCGTCTCCGAGCCGGACAAGGCCCGGATGCTGCGCAGCGTGGACATCTACGTCGCGCCGAACACGGGCGGCGAATCCTTCGGCATGATCCTCACCGAGGCGATGGCGGCCGGCGCGGCCATCGTGGCCAGCGACCTCGACGCGTTCCGCCGGGTCCTCGACGGGGGGCGGGCCGGGGCGCTCTTCCCGACCGGGGACCCGCGGGCCCTGGCCGGGGTCGTCGGCGCGCTCCTGGACGACCCGGCACACCGGGCCGAGCTGGCCGGGCGGGCGCGGACGGCGGTGACCGCATTCGATTGGCCGAGCGTAGCGGAGCGCGTACTCGAGGTGTATGCGACGGCGATCGAGGCCACCGACGGCCGGGTGATCGACGACGACTGGGCCGCGCAGCGGCCTGGGTCATAACCTCGCGAAACAATCCGGCACTACGATGCCGGGCATGTGGTGGGTAGCCGGGTGCCTCGTGCTGGTCGCGCTGGCGGCGGCGTACCTGATCTGGACCGCCCGCCGGGTGCAGCGCGTGCACGCCCGTGCGCAGTCCGCGCGGCGCGCTCTCGACGCTCATCTGCTGCGCCGCGCGGCGGCCGCGGCGGTGGTCGCCGAGCACGCCGAGGCGGTGGAGCTGTATGCCGCGGCCCGACTCGCGCTGGACGCGGAGGGCGGCGAGCGGGAGGCGGCCGAGAACGACCTGACCCGGCAGTTGCAGGCCGTGCCGCTGCGCGGGCCCGACCCGGCGATCCATACGCTGGTCGTGACCAGCCGCCGGGTGGTGCTGGCCCGCCAGGTCGACACCGATCTCGTACGCGACGCTCTGACCGCCCGGCAGCGCCCGCTGGTGCGGCTGTTCGGCCTGGCCCGCCGTTATCCGCGCCCGACCTACTTCGACATCGTCGAGGCGGCCCTGCCGGCCATCGCCTCCCGCTCCGCCCCGCCGCTGCCGGCGGTACCCGTCGAGGCGCTCTGAGCCGGCGGTGCGGACCGCTGAGAGCCCGGGGCAAGGACCGCCGACCAGGCCACCTTGGGGTCGATTGGACCTCTTTCACCACCCCGGGCGGATCTAGAATTCCGGTGACCGTCCCGTCCCGAAGGAGCAGACCGCCGTGTCCGAGAGCCAGCAACCGACCGTCACAGGCAGCACCGGTACCGCGCGGGTGAAACGCGGGATGGCGGAGATGCTCAAGGGTGGCGTGATCATGGATGTGGTCAACGCCGAGCAGGCAAAGATCGCCGAGGACGCCGGCGCGGTCGCCGTGATGGCGCTCGAACGGGTGCCCGCCGACATCCGCGCCCAGGGCGGTGTCTCCCGGATGAGCGACCCGGACATGATCGACGCGATCATCGCCGCGGTGTCGATCCCGGTGATGGCCAAGGCCCGGATCGGGCACTTCGTCGAGGCGCAGGTGCTGCAGTCGCTCGGCGTCGACTACGTGGACGAGTCCGAGGTGCTGACCCCGGCCGACTACGCCAACCACATCGACAAGTGGGCCTTCACCGTGCCCTTCGTCTGCGGGGCGACCAACCTGGGCGAGGCGCTGCGGCGGATCACCGAGGGTGCGGCGATGATCCGTTCCAAGGGCGAGGCCGGCACCGGCGACGTCTCCAACGCGACCACCCACATGCGCACGATCCGCGCCGAGATCCGCCGGCTCACCGCGCTGCCCGAAGACGAGCTTTACGTCGCCGCCAAGGAACTGCAGGCGCCCTACGAGCTGGTCAAAGAAGTCGCCTCGCTGGGCCGGCTGCCGGTCGTCATGTTCACCGCGGGCGGCATCGCCACCCCGGCCGACGCGGCGATGATGATGCGGCTGGGCGCCGAGGGCGTCTTCGTCGGCTCGGGCATCTTCAAGTCCGGCAACCCGGCGCAGCGGGCCGCGGCGATCGTCAAGGCCACGACCTTCCATGACGACCCGGACGTGATCGCCAAGGTTTCCCGCGGTCTCGGCGAGGCGATGGTCGGGATCAACGTCGAGGACATCGCGCAGCCGCACCGGCTCGCCGAGCGCGGCTGGTAGTTCGTTGGTTCCTCAGCGTGGGGTCCGGCTGAGCCGGGCCCCACGATCCGTGCGGAGGTGATGCTGTGACGACCATCGGCGTGCTGGCCCTGCAGGGCGACGTCCGCGAACACCTGAACGCGCTCGCCGGCAGCGACGTGCTGGCCCGGCCGATCCGCCGGCCCGAGGAGCTCGACGACATCGACGGGCTCGTGGTCCCCGGCGGCGAGTCGACGACGATGAGCAACCTGGCGATCACCTTCGGCCTGCTCGACCCGGTCCGCAAGCGGATCGCCGGCGGGATGCCCGTCTACGGCTCGTGTGCGGGCATGATCATGCTGGCGTCGACGGTCCTGGACGGACGGCCCGACCAGGAGTCCTTCGGCGGGATCGAGATGACCGTCCGGCGCAACGCCTTCGGCCGGCAGGTCGACTCGTTCGAGGCGCCGGTGGCGATCGAGGGCATCGCGGGCGGCGACTTCCACGCCGTTTTCATCCGCGCGCCCTGGGTCGAGGAGGTCGGCGCGGACGTCCGGGTCATGGGGCGCGTCACCACCGGGCCGGCCGCCGGTAGGATTGTCGTCGTTCAGCAGGGAAACCTGCTCGCCACGGCCTTCCACCCCGAGTTGACCGGCGACCTGCGCGTCCATCGGCATTTCGTGGAGCTGGTCCACCAGGCTCGATGAGCAGTTGATCACGGAGGTTTCGCATGTCCGGCCACTCCAAGTGGGCGACGACCAAGCACAAGAAGGCCGTCATCGACTCCAAGCGCGGCAAGATGTTCGCCAAGCTGATCAAGAACGTCGAGGTGGCGGCCCGGATCGGCGGCGGCGACCTGTCCGGCAACCCCACGCTCTACGACGCGGTCCAGAAGGCGAAGAAGAGCTCGGTTCCGAACGACAACATCGACCGTGCCGTCAAGCGGGGCTCCGGCCTCGAGGCGGGCGGCGCCGACTGGCAGACGATCATGTATGAGGGCTACGGCCCGAACGGCGTCGCGATGCTGATCGAGTGCCTGACCGACAACCGCAACCGCGCGGCCACCGAGGTGCGCACGGCGCTGACCCGCAACGGCGGCACGTTCGCCGACGCCGGAAGCGTGTCGTACCTGTTCAAGCGCAAGGGCATCGTGCTCGTCCCGAAGGAGGGGCTGAGCGAGGATGACCTGATGCTGGCGGTGCTCGACGCCGGCGCCGAGGAGATCAACGACCTGGGCGACACGTTCGAGGTGGTCAGCGAGCCGACCGACCTGGTGGCGGTGCGCACGGCGCTGCAGGACGCGGGCCTGGAGTACGACTCGGCCGAGTCGTCCCTGGTGCCGACGATGACCGTCCCGGTCGACGAGGACGCCGCCCGCAAGGTCCTCAAACTGATCGACGTCCTCGAGGACTGCGACGACGTCCAGAACATCTACGCGAACTTCGACATCAGCGACGAGGTCATGGCCGCCATTGACGCATGACAGGTGACTAGTGACAACTCGGCAAGGGACCAGTAGGGTGAGGGGGTGCAAGCCGTTATGACAGGTCTCCATCTGCCACCGATCGAGGACATCGACGTCGATGATCTTGCTGCCCTGCCCGAGGGTTACCGCTATGAGTTGCACGGGGGAAACCTCGTCATCATGACGCCATCGACCTACTGGCACAAAGAGATGGCTCGCCGGCTCCTGCTCATGCTGTATGCGGCCGGTCTCGACGTGCTCCAGGACACGGGGATCCGGGGGGACCAGCCGCGCGACAGCCGCCTGCCGGATCTCGGTGTGCGGATCAGTCGGCCACCGAACACCGCCGACTATTCGAACTTGCCGGGTTCGGCGTTCCGGCTCGTGATCGAAATCGTCTCCGAGAAGTCCGCGAACGGCGAATACGCCGAAAAGGCGCTCTGGTACGCCGAGCGGGGTATTCCGGAGTACTGGATCGTCGACCGGACGCCCGAGCGTTCCCACGACGACGGCATCGTGCACCTCCATCGGCTGACGCTCTCCGGCGGCGACCCCGCGTACGCCCGGGAACGCACGGTCCGCTTGTCGGAGCTGGAAGCGGAGTTTCGCGCCACAGCCGGTTAGTTTCGCGCCACAGCCGGTCAGAAGCGGGCCACAGCCGGTTAGAAGCGCGCCACAGCCGGTCAGAAGCCGGTGCGGGCGGCGGGGAGGGCCCGGACCAGGGCGAGCAGGAGCAGGGCGGCCGATGTCGCCACCCGGGCCACGCTGTGCAAGTGAGCGCGCCGGCTGGCGTGGCTCCAGGCGATCGTCGCCTCGGCCAACGGGCAGATCTGCCGGCGTTCCGTACGCTCCAACAGGGCCGCCTTGCGCAGGGCGATGCTCTCGTCCGGGCGGTGCCGGACCGGCGGCCGGTAGGCGTGGACCTCGATCTCGTAGACCTGATCCGTACGCCATCGGGTTGCTCGTTTGTCCAGACGCCGGGCGAGGTAGGCGCCGGCGGCGTCCCTGCCGGTCAGGCGGCGGCGCAGGCGCAGGCGGCGCCAGTGGCCGGCCACGTCGGCCAGCGCCTCCGGGTAGACCTCGTCGGCATGCTGCGGGCCGCCCGTCAGCCGGGCCGCCTCCCGTTGCAGACCGCCCAGGCGGGCATAGACGAACGCCACGAAGTCGCCCGGTGGCTCGTCGTCCATCGGCGGAACGAGATGCACAACTCTCATGGTGATGGCCCGTGCGGCGCGTGTCGCGTCCTGGTGCACCATGTGCGGGGACTAAGGTGTCGAACACACGTACGTCAGGAGGTCGCTGTGCGGGTGCTCGGCATCGATCCGGGGCTGACCCGGTGCGGCGTCGGCGTCGTCGAGGGCGTGCCCGGCCGGCAGTGCAAGCTGATCGCCTACTACGTCGTCTACACCGAGCCGGCCGAGGACATCGCCCTGCGCCTGCTGCATCTCGATGAGTCCCTGGCCAAACTGGTCGCCGAGCACCAGCCGGCGAGCGTCGCCGTCGAGCGGGTCTTCAGCCAGCACAACGTCCGGACGGTGATGGGTACCGCCCAGGCCAGCGCGGTGGCGATCCTGTCCGGTGCCCGGGCCCGGCTGCCCGTGCAGACATACACGCCCAGCGAGGTCAAAGCCGCCGTCACCGGCTCCGGCACAGCCGGAAAGGCCCAGGTCACGGCGATGGTGACCCGGCTGCTCGGGCTTGACGAGCCGCCCCGCCCTGCCGACGCGGCCGACGCCCTCGCGTTGGCCATCTGCCACGTCTGGCGCGGCGGCACCCGCGCCCGGATCCAGGCCGCCGCCGTTGCGCAGGCCGCGGCCGTCACAGCCGCGGCAGCCCGCAGAACAGCGGCCAGCAGGGCAGCGGCCAGCAGAACAGCGGCCAGCAGAACAGCGGCCAGCAGGGCAGCGGCCGGCAGCACAGCGGCCAGCAGGACAGCGGCCGGCACGCCCGCAGCCCGTCGACCGGTGGGCCCGTCGGACCGGGGAGGAGCTTGATGATCGCCAGCGTCCGCGGCGTGGTGGCCGCCATCGCGCCGGACAGCGCCGTGATCGAGGTCGGCGGGATCGGCTTGCAGATCCAGTGCGCCCCCGGCACCCTCGCCGGCCTCAAGGCCGGCGTCGAGGCCCGGCTGGCCACCAGCATGGTGGTCCGCGAGGACTCCCTGACCCTGTACGGCTTCGCCGACGACGACGAGAAGCATCTGTTCGAGCTGCTCCAGACGGCCAGCGGGGTCGGGCCGCGGCTGGCCCAGGCCGTGCTGGCCGTGCACCAGCCCGATGCCGTGCGCCGGGCCATCGCGAGCGGCGACCTGGCCACGCTGACCCGGGTGCCGGGGATAGGCAAGAAGGGCGCCGAACGCCTCGTTCTGGAGCTGCGCGACCGGATCGGCCCGATCGCCGGCGGCCCGGACAGCCCGGCCGGGGTGCTCCGCGGCGACTGGCCGGACCAGGTCCGCCAGGGTGTGCTGGCGCTGGGCTGGTCGGCGGCGCAGGCGGATCAGGCGGTGGCCGCGGTCGGCGAGACGATCGACGGGGAGACCCCGCCGGTGCCGGTCCTGCTCCGGCGGGCGATCCGGCTGCTCGGCCGGGCCCGATGAGCGCCGACGACCTGGTCTCGCCGTTCGCGGGTGACGCGGAGTTGGATGCGGAGGCCAGTGTCCGGCCGCGCCGGCTGGCCGACTTCATCGCTCAGCACCGCGTCCGCGACCAGCTCGAACTGCTACTCAAAGGCGCGATGGGCCGCGGCACCCCACCCGACCACATCCTGCTCTCCGGCCCGCCTGGCTTAGGGAAGACCACTCTGGCGAACATCGTGGCGGCGGAGTTGGGGTCGGGGCTCCGGACCACCAGCGGGCCGGTGATCGAGCGGTCCGGGGATCTGGCGGCCATCCTGACCAGCCTGTCCGAGGGCGATGTGCTTTTCATCGACGAGATCCACCGGATCGCCAAGCCCGCCGAGGAGTTGCTCTACAGCGCGATGGAGGACTTCCGGGTCGACGTGATCGTCGGCAAGGGTCCGGGAGCGACCGCCATCCCGCTCGACGTGGAACCGTTCACGCTGATCGGGGCGACCACCCGGGCCGGGTTGCTCTCCGGGCCGATGCGGGACCGGTTCGGCTTCGTCGCGCATCTCGACTTCTACTCGCCCGCCGACCTGGACGTGTTGCTGCACCGCTCGGCGCGGATCCTCGGCGTGCCGATCACGGCCGCGGGGGCCGCTGAGATCGCCGGCCGGTCCCGGGGCACGCCCCGGATCGCGAACAGGCTGCTCCGCCGGGTGCGCGACTACGCCGAGGTGCGCGCGGAGGGCGAGGTCAACGAGACGACGGCCAAGGCGGCGCTGACGGTCTACGACGTCGATCAGCTCGGTCTGGACCGGCTGGACCGGGCAGTGCTGCGGGCCCTGATCGAGTCGTTCCGGGGTGGGCCGGTGGGGTTGTCGACGCTCGCGGTCGCGGTGGGGGAGCAGTCGGACACCGTCGAGGAGGTGTGCGAGCCGTTCCTCGTTCGGGCGGGTCTGCTGGCCCGCACGCCACGCGGCCGGGTGGCGACCGAGGCGGGCTGGCGGCACCTGGGCAAGACCCCGCCGGCCGACGGGCGGACCGGAGTGGCCCAGGGCGACCTGTTCGCCCGGGATGCAGAGACATCGCCGTAATGTGAACGTGACGTGCGCCGATTTCGGACTTCCCAGGTAGAGGGATTAGACTCCCGGCCGTTCGAGTGAGATGCGTATATCGCCCTGCCCTGCGCCATAAGCAGTGGCCAGCGGCCCCAAGGAAGGCTTGATAGTGTCATTCGCAGCTCAGGCAGCGGGCGGCGGCGCGAGTTTCACGCCGTTTCTCCTGATCATCCTGCTTTTCGGCGTAATGTATTTTATGATGATTCGCCCGCAACAGAAGCGCCGCCGCGAGGCCATGGCAATGCAGTCATCGCTGGGCCCCGGCGATGAGATCGTCACGATCGGCGGCCTGCACGCCACCGTCGTGTCGATCGACGACGACGTGGTGACGGTCGAGATCGCTCCGGGTGTCAACGCCCGGTTCGCGCGTCCGGCGATCGCCCGGGTGGTCAGCCAGGCCGAGGTCGACGAGCCCGAGGCGGAGGAGGACGTCGTCGAGACGACCACGGTCCCGGACGACGAGCCGATACAGAGTCCGGTGGTCGAGACGCGCAAGTCCAAGGACTGAAACACTCCAGATTTTCGCCGACCGCCCGGGGCGGGGCAGCCCGGCGATCCGGTTGTTCTGAATAATCAGCGCCGGGCGGAGCGGGACCGGCCGTCCGGTTTCTCTCTGCCCTGTCCCACGTTCATCACCCGGCGCCCGGCACCGCGGCGCCGAACCCGTACCAAGGGAGACCGAAAGCCGTGGCACGACCACCACAGGGACAGATGCATCCCGGGCGGCAACTCGCCGTGCTCGGTCTGGTCTTCGTCGTCCTCTATCTGTTCGTCTTCTTCGGATCCGGCGCCTCCGGGAGCTTCGCCAACCGGCTGCACCCCAAGCTGGGTCAGGACCTGATCGGCGGCACCCAGGCGACGTACGTGGCCACACTGATCAACGGGCAGCCGCCGTCGCAGACGAGCATGGAGGAAGCCCGGAAGATCATCGAGAGCCGGGTCAACGCGCTCGGTGTCTCCGAGGCCGAGGTCGTCATCGAGGGCAACCGCAACATCGTCGTCTCCCTCGCGGGCAAGGAGCGCGACCAGCTCAAGAACGTCGGCCAGGCCGCCCAGATGCGCTTCCGCAAGGTACTCAAGGCGACCGGGGACAACGCGGTGACCGCCGCGAACCCGCCGACCGCCAACCCGAGCGCCGCGCCCAGCGGCAGCGGCGCCCCGCCGGCCGGTGCAGGCAAGACCAAGGGGCCGTCGGTCACCGGCAGCGGCGCACCGCCGGTCAACCCGTCCAGCGGCGGTCAGGGCGGCGGCGAGCCGGACCCGAGCGCCAGCGCCAGCGGCCCGGCCGCGGCCACCCCGGCTCCGTCGGCGTCGGCATCGGCCGCCCCGGTCAGTGCCAGCGTCGAGCAGCAGCGGGCCGCGATCGCGAAGAAGGTCGGCGCCGCCGCCTGGGCCGCCGCGACGAAG
>JAVHVY010000264.1:0-4261 GCA_032160305.1 Actinoplanes sp. | reverse complement strand
GCTTGGCGGGGCACTTATCGCCTCACCACGACCCATTTCACAATAGCCTCAACGACCTGCGCTTGCCATGCCTGGCTCTGAGGATTCAGGTAAGTCGGATCACCATCAACGGCGAAACCGTGCTGAGCGCCCTCGATACTGAGCAATTCCGACGCCGAGTTCAGGAGCGGCATGGCGGCCAATGATGTCTCAATGGGAACCAGGGTGTCGGCCGTGCCGTGAACGATCAATGTCGGAGCCTGAATATCGCCCAAGATCGTGTGCGGTTGTAGCCAAAAGACTTCATTGAGGAAGGCGCGGCCGTGCCGAAAGGTCGGAGAGTATTGAATATATCCTTGGCGAGTAAGTTCCTCTGCCTTATCGCTCTGTAGATGGTCGTCCACCCAATAGGGCCGATCGTCGATCGTTCGTCTCTTGTAATCGATTCGCGGGCACAGCATCACCAGGCGCTGCACATCTGCCGGATGCTTTGCCGCATAGTATGCACAAATGCCGCCGCCGAAGCTTTGGCCGACAAGAGCGGTGCGCGCTACACCCGTAACCTCACGCAAATAGCCGAACGCGCTGCGAATGTCATTTAGCACGCCGGAGATGGTTAGGTCTTCCTGCTTGCCGGCGGATTCACCGTGACCACGCAGGTCAAACCGCAAGGCCGCGGCTCCGGCGGCTGCTAGGCCGGCGGCCATACGATCGAAGAAGCCTGCCTCGTGACGAGTCACGCCGCCGCCGTGCACCTGGACCACACCAACCGTCGGCGGGTCGTCAGGCACGATGAGGTCTCCCACTAGATCGAGTCCATCGAGCGAGCGAAACCGTGCAGGAGCCTCGGACGCCATGCAACCCTCCCCAGACCGATCTGACGGCCACAGACTTCCAGAGGTCGACTGCCTGCGCCAACATGAGGTCAGGAGTGACGTGGGGTGGCCTACGTGTTCCGTGGAAGGCTTGTCCTTGCTGTCGCTGATCAAATTGTCCCGGGGGTTCCTCCCAGGGAAGCCCGCGAACCCGAGGTACGCGCGTTCCGTGGCTACCTATCAGAACTACGCGGAAAAGATCCGAACAAGCCTATGACCCCGCGATCGCTGTGCATCGTCGTCTGCGCCGCCGGGCCAGCGGCCCACGTCGGACGCCTCGTCAAGCAGGCACGACGCGAAGGATGGACCGTCCGCCTGGTCGCCACACCCTCCGCTATCAGCTTCATCAACACCGAAGACCTCGCCGCGATCAGCGGCTCACCGGTGCGACACGACTACCGCGCGGCCGGCGAATCAGGACCCAGGGCCAGTACCGCCGACGCCATCATCGTCGCACCAGCGACGTACAACTCGATCAACAAACTCGCCAGTGGCGTCAACGACACCTACGCGCTCAACGTCGTTGCCGAAGCGATCGGCAGAGGTAGACCCGTCGCGATCCTGCCGTTCGTCAACTCGGCCTTGGCCGCCCGGCGCCCTTTCGTTGCTTCCGTCCAAGGCTTGCGGTCAGAGGGCGTGCACGTCGTGCTAGGACCAGATGAGTGGATGCCACACGAGCCCGGTGACGGCGACGCCAAGATCGACAGCTTCCCATGGCATCTCGCATTAGCCGCTGTCTCCGCCATCAGGTGACGAGCCGAGCACACGATAGATCCTGAACGGCCCGACGAAATGGTCCGGTAGGTGGGCAACGAAACGGGGCCTGACTGCTGCCGAGAGAGCCTGCGACGGGCCCAAATCGAAGGTCGCTGCGCCCGATCGTAGAAGGTGGAGCGGGGTAGATTCTGACCGTGCCCCCGAAGGACCCCGGAGCAGACGCGAGCGGCCCGAACAAGCTGCTGCGCAAGGCGCGGGAAGCCAAGGACTCACCGTCCAAACCCGGCACGTCCATGACCCGGCAAGAACTCGCCGAGGCCATCGCCGCCTACCAGTGGCACAAGTACAAGGTCAAAGACCTGATCACCGAGCACGACGTCGGCGCGTACGAACGCGGCCGGTTCCACTGGCCGCGACATCGTCGCCGGGAGGCTTTCCGGATCGTCCTCGGTAATGAGAGTCACCCCACGACCGATGCTGAACTCGGCTTCTACCCCAACCGCGCGCCGAAATTGAAGCCCGTCGCCCGCGAATTGTCCAATGCACCTCGGGTACCCACGCCGCGTACGCCTCGCAGCGCGGGGGTCGTGCAGCTCGCCGGTGCGGCCTGGTTCGGGCTGCTGCCCGAAGACGTGGCCGACCTTCCCGGACCGTGGACAACCGGGATGGAGGTCCCCGGTCGGCTCGGCGACGCCCACGTCAAGGCGCTGCACCGCTCGATCACCCTGTTCGAGGGTTGGGACCATCAGTATGGCGGCGGCCTCGCCCGCGCCGCCATGAGCGGCCAGCTCGCCTGGGCCTGCCGGGCAGCACGCCAATCCCTGATGTCCGAGCAGATCCGCACTGCGTGGTTGACCACGTCGGCGCGGCTGGCCGACCTGTCCGGCTGGGCCAGCTTCGACGCGGGCGAACCGGAGGAGCTGGTCACTCGGCCGTACCTGATCGCGTTGCAGATGGCCTCCGAGGCGGGCGACGTGCAACAGAAGGCGCACACTGCCACCTCGATCAGCCGGCACCTGACCTACCTCGGCCGCACGAGCGAGGCGCTGCAAGTGGCTGGGATCGCCCGGCTTGGCTGGACTGAGCTACCTCCGCTGGGGCAGGCCGTGATCGGGATCGTCGAAGCACGCGCGCACGGCCGGGCGGGCGACGTCCACGGCTGCGAGACCGCCGTCGGGCTGTGCGACGACAGCTTCACCGATGCGGACGCCGCCAGCGCCCAGGATCCGACCTGGGGTTACTACGCCGACGTTGGTCAGATCCTCGGCGACGCCGGCCATGCCCTCTTCGACCTGGCCATCCGGACCGCAGACCCAGCCCACGCCGCCGTAACCACGCAACGCCTGCTCGACGCCTACGCCACCCACCCCGTCGAGTCTGCGCGATCACGGGCGTTGACCATGCTGCGGGTCGCCACCCTCCGAGCCCGACACGGCGACATCCGAGGCGCGCTCGGATCGACGCGGACCGCCGCTGCGGACGCGACCGGCGTCGACTCGCACCGCGTCCGCGACGATCTACGAACCCTTGACCGCGTCCTGAGCTCCGCTCCGGCCGATCCGGCGGACCGAGACGCGGTACGGCAAGCCCGCGCCGAGATCGCCGCCCTGTTGGAAAGCGCCTGAGCCCGACGCCCGGCCGTACGACTGCCGGGTGGCAGCTAGTACCCCGACCACCCGGTCGGGGCGGTGCCGTCCCGCAGCGTGTCCAGCCGGTGCCGTAGCTGAGCCTGACGGTCAGGGTGGTCACCGGCCGACTGCGCCAGCCAGGTGACCATCCGCACCATCCGGATACCCCGCAGCATCGGCCACGCCGACGACGACCGCACGTCATACCCGTACGTTCCGGCAAACTCGTCATACTGCGCCCGAGTGAACCAACCACACTCGAAGTACAACGCGGTCAATGTCAGGTCCCACTCCGGAGGCCCCTCCGCGACCGTCTCCAAGTCGATCGCCGCGATCCGGCCCGACTGTGTTCGCAGCAGGTTGTCCATGTGCGCGTCCCCGTGCACCGTGGCCACGCCCAACTCGAACCTCGCCTCCTGCCAGCCGGCGGCCAGCTCGTCACGAAGCCCGCGCAGCAGGTCCCGGTCGGGGCCGGTCAGCACCTCGACGGCTGCCAGCCGAGCGTCGAACCGCTCGAACGGCTCAACCGGCTTGAGCAGACCTGCCGGAGCGCGTAGCCGGTGAAGGCGCTGCAGAAACTTGGCCAATGTCGGCAGATCGGCGCTATGCGCGTCCCGCAGGTACTCCCAGAACGCGACGACCAGATCCCCGACAACGACCGGACTGCCGGAAGGCTCAACGACCGGGATGCCCTCCCGCTCTAGCCACCGCGCGACCGTGATCTCATGCTCGACCTGATCCAGGATGTCGGCGCCCGCGATGACCCGGGCCAGCAGCCCAGCGGCAGGCAGCGCGACCACACCGTTCTCACCGATGCGAAGGACCCGCGCTCCGGCGAAGTCCAGCCCCCGCAACTTGGCGGCCCGCTCCGTGGCCTGGACGGCCTCATCGCTCTGCACAAGACCATACTGATGCAGATTACCTGGAACGGCACGGCCCCTTCGCTGGTCCAGGTTTCGGGCTGAGCCAGTCGGCCGTGCTGTGGCGGCGTTTGTCGGTGTACCGGTTCCGGTGCAGAGTCGGGTACGCCAAATGTCCAGAAGCCGGGGACGCGAAGCAGTC
>JAVHVY010000260.1:0-2587 GCA_032160305.1 Actinoplanes sp. | reverse complement strand
GAGGCGGTCCGGGTCGCCGACGCCTTCCGCGACGGCACGGTCGAGCGGGGCTTCTCGATGGCGCTGTCCCGGCTCGGCGACCCGCGCGACGGCGACTGCCTGTTCGTGCTCTGCCGCGACGACACCGGCCGGATCCGCGGGCTACTGCAGTTCGTGCCGTGGGGCGCCGACGGGCTGTCGTTGGACCTGATGCGTGGCGACCGGACGGCCGACAACGGGCTCACCGAGTTCATGGTGGTCAGCGCCGTCGATGCGGCGGCCAGGCTGGGCGTGCGCCGCGTCTCGCTCAACTTCGCGGTGCTGCGCTCGGTCTTCGCCCGCGCTGAGGAACTGGGCGCGGGCCCGGCGCTGCGGCTCTGGCACCGGTTGCTCACGATGGCCTCCCGGCTGTGGCAGATCGAGTCGCTGTACCGGGCCAGCGCCAAGTACCAGCCCTCCTGGCAGCCCCGCTACCTGTGCTTCCCGACGGCCCGGGACCTGCCCCGGATCGCGATCGCGGCACTGTCGGCCGAGGCGTACCTGCCCGGCCGCCGGCAGCACACCGGGCCGGTGCCGGAACAGCGGTCCGTGGTGGGGCTGGTCTGATGGCGCTGACCGGCATCCCGCTGATCCTGCTGGCGGTGCTCGCCACGGCCGGCGCCGGGACCGCGACGGCCCTGCTCTGGTCGCGATACGGCCGGTGGCGGCTGGTCAGCCGGACGCTGGGCGTGCTGCTCTGCGAGGTTCTGGCCGTGCTGACGGTCGGGCTGGCCGCGAACCGGCAAGAACTGTTCTACCCGTCCTGGCAGGCGCTGGCGGGCAGGACCGGCACCGCCGGCGCCACCAGTGCGCTGCCAGCCGGACGGCTCGACGATTCCTTCGGCCCCGGCCGGCTGCGGTTACCCTGGCGACCACCCGGCTCTGGAGCGTGGCGGTTGAGGTCGCCCACCCAGGTGACCGTGCCGCCGACCTACCCGACCACCCACGGGGCGTTCCCGGCACTGCTCGCCCTCGGCGGGCAGCCGACCGCCGCCGACCTGGTCCAAGTCGAGGCGAATCCGGGTCGGCAGACCACCGCGGCTGCGCTCGCCGGCCTGCCCGGGCGGCTGGCCCGGGATCTGCGGGTCACCGGGCACGGTTGGGTGCTGGTGGCCGCCGCGCCCGCGGCGGTCCTGGCCACCGAGCTGATCCGGGCGGACCCGGGCCGGTTCGTTGCGCTGGCCATCGTCGGTATGCCACCGCAGGGCTTCACCTCGCCGCCGGGTGTCGCCGTGGCCGTGGCCGTAGCCGCAAGCCCGCCCACGCGCGGCGGGCCCAGGAGCCATCCGCGCCACCGCCCCGCAACTCCGCGCCATCTCCCCGCATCCCCGAGCCACCGCAACGCATCCCCGAGCCACCGCAACGCATCCCCGCGCCCGCTCCCCGCATCCCCGCGACCGCGAGCGGAGGCGCGGGTCGCGGGCACCGTCCCGACCGGGGTCAGCTACCTGACCGGCGGCTGGGCCGCCGCGACCGGCTGGGCCGTCGACCAGACCGCGTTGCCCCTGGCCGCGCCCGAGGTGCTGCCGACGGCTGAGGTCCCGTGAGGCTCGACGCGGCCGGTCCGCTGCTGATCGGCCTGGCCGTCGTGGTGGCCGCCGCCGTCGGGATCGCGTTCGGCTGGGGGCGGCGAGCTGTCCGGATTGTGCTGGCCGTCGTCAGTGTGCTCGCGGTCACGGGCACGTCCGCCCTGGAGCTGAACCGGCTGACCGAAGCCTATCCGACCTGGTCGGCGCTCGTCGGTGCGCAACCGGCGACCGAGACCGCGGACAGCTCCGGGTCCGCAGCCGAGACGTCGGCCGGCCCAGCTCCGGCCGATCCAGCTCCGGCCGGCCCAGCACCGGCCGGGCCGCCGGGGCCCGCCGGTAGTGCCGGCCGTATCGTCGAGCTGACCATCGCCGGCCCGGCCTCAGGCATGAGCATGCCGGCGTACGTGTACCTGCCCGCCGCCTATGCCAACGGACGGAGCCGCTTCCCGGTGATCGAGGCGACACACGGCTTTCCCGGCTCCCCGAAGACGTGGCTACGCCGCCTCGATGTGGTCCGGCACCTCGACCGGGAGATCGCCGCCGGCCGGATGGCGCCGACGGTCGTGGTCTTCCCGTACCAGACGCCGTCCGCGCTGGTCGACACCGAGTGCCTGAACCTGACCCGGGGCCCGCAGGCCGAGACCTACCTGACCCGCGATGTGCCCGCCGCCATCGCCGCCAAGTTCCGGGTCCGCACCGACCGGGCCGGGTGGGGCCTGATCGGTTATTCGGCCGGCGGTTTCTGCTCGATCGACCTGATCCTGCGCCACCCCGGCCAGTACGCGGCCGCGGCCAGCCTCTCCGGATACGCCGGGCCAGGCATCAAGGTCGGCGACGCCTCGGAGACGACACTCAACAACGCGCTGTGGCGGCTGCAACACCTGACCCGCCCGCCGATCGGGCTCTACCTGGCCTGGGCGAACGACGACAAGCACGCGAAGGCGGACGGCCAGGGGATGGCTCGGCTGGCGACCGCCCCGATCGCGGTGACGACGGCGGTCGTCGCGCACGGCGGGCACAGCGACGCGGCCTGGCAGGTG
>JAVHVY010000135.1:0-8176 GCA_032160305.1 Actinoplanes sp. | reverse complement strand
TTCCAGCTCGTCGGCGTCCGGGCACCAGGTGGTGCACCAGCGCACCTCGGCGCGGCCGTCGACGTGCAGCGCCCGGATCCGGTCGATCAGCTCGGGCGACCAGCGCAGCGGGTAGGAGGTCTGGTCGGTCCGCGACCAGACGGAGCGGCGCTGCGGCATCCCGTCCCAGCCCGGCCGGCTCGCGTTGAGAACGCCGTCGACGTCGAGCAGCCAGACCGGGGGCCGGCGCAGCGCGGCGCGGCCGACCCGGCTCGGTGCGAGTGCGCCCACCCAGGCCGACAGCTCCTCGTCCCCGGGCGTGTCCACCCGTCGAACACTAGGTCAACTGCCTGTCGAATGGTCCGCTCAGTGACCCGGACGGGTGCGCACCCAGTGGTGAAACGCCGAAATGCGATGTTCGCTCGGGACCAGGGCGCCGCCGTGGGCGCGACCTTCAGACCCGCGCGTCCCCTTTCGCCATAGTGTGATTCAGATCACTCTATGGATTCTCGGCCACCGTTGTCTCCTCGGGTCGAACGCATTGTCTGATCGGCTGTCCCCGCCGCCGCCGATCGGCGCCAGAAATCCACCGGGCGACTATTCTCCTTTGTGGCGGGAGTGCAGGCTACTGTCCGAATTATGTCCGGATCACCCTGCCCGGTAATGGCCGATGATCTAGCCTGCCGGGCCCGTCCGCGGCATTTCTCCGAAAACGGAGCGACCGTGATCAGCCGAATGGGGGAGGCGGTGCTATTCCTGATTGGTGGTTAAGGTCTCTGGTGTCGGGTAGCTGTTTGGGCTGGCCACGACAGTCGTAAGCGTCGACGCGGCTCGCCGGAGCCAGCTCTGTGGTGCATCGGGAAGGCTTGCAGATGGCGCTCGCATACGCTCCGCGCGGCAATGACACGAATGCTGTCAGACCGTCCGGTGAAACGGTCGACTATGTCCCGTCGCCGCCCAACGAAGAAGAGAAATACCGCTATTACGGTCCGCAGGGGCGATGGATTTTCTGCGCTTTCCTGCTCGCTTTCGTGGGGGTCGTCTACGGCATCGCCCGGCTCGCGCTGAACTCGATCTGGACCAGCGTGCTGTACGAGCTGATCGCCCTGCAGGTCGCCGCCGTGGTGGTCAGCCTGATCTCCAGCACCCGCCGCCGGCGCAGCTCGCGGGCCCAGCACGACTCCCGGGTGGTGCTCTATCGGCCGGCCATCCACCCCTCGGTCGACGTGTTCCTGCCGTCGGCGGGGGAGGACCTGGCGATCCTCGCGAACACGTACCGGCACGTCGCCCAGCTCGACTGGCCGGGCCGGCTGACGGTCTACGCCCTCGACGACTCCGGCCGCGAGGAGGTCGCCGAGCTGGCCACCCGGTACGGCTTCGTCTACGCCAGCCGGCCCAACCGGGGCGAGCTGAAGAAGGCCGGCAACCTCAAGTACGGCTACGAGATCTCCAACGGGGATCTGATCCACGTCTTCGACGCCGACTTCGCCCCCCGGCCGGACATGACCCGCGAGCTGGCCCCGTACTTCGACGATCCCGAGATCGGGATCGTCCAGTCGCCGCAGTTCTTCGACATCCAGCAGCCGCACTTCAACTGGCTGCAGCGCGCCGCCGGGGCCACCCAGGAGCTGTTCTACCGGTGGATCCAGCCGGCCCGCGACGCCGTCGACGCGGCCATCTGCGTCGGTACGAACGCCGTCTACCGCCGCACGGCGTTGCAGGCGGCGGGCGGCTTCGCGCAGATCGGGCACAGCGAGGACGTGCACACCGGGGTCAAGCTGGCCAAGATCGGCTACCGCACCCGGTACGTACCGGTGAACCTCGCCAAGGGGGTCTGTCCGGACACCTTCGACGGCTTCGTCAATCAGCAGTACCGCTGGTGCACCGGCAGCATGAGCCTGCTCGCCGACCCGACCTTCCACCGCTCCACGCTCAGCGTGAAGCAGAAACTGTGCTTCTGGACGGGTTTTCTGTACTACATCACCACCGCCATCGCGGCCTTCGCCGGTCAGCTGCCGGGCATCCTGATGCTCTGGTTCTTCGCCAACCAGATCCGGCCGCTGAACTACCTTCCGCTGCTGGCCACGGTCGTCGTCTGGTCGACGCTGATGCCCCGGGTCACCAACTACCGGTGGACACCGGCGGTGGTCCGGGTGCAGATGCTGATCGGCTTCTGCCACGCGGTGGCCCTGGTCGACTTCCTGCGCGGCCGGACCGCCGCCTGGGTGCCGACCGGCGCCGCGGCGAAGACCCCGACCGCCAGACGGATCCTGCGGCTGCTGCGGATCTGGCTGATCAGCACGCAGATCCTGCTCTGGTCGGGCATCGCGATCGGGCTGATGCACTACGGCATCGCGGCGTTCTGGGCCAGCATCCTGTTCGGCCTGCCGACGCTGTGGTTCGTCTATCCGCTGCTGCTCGGCGTCCGCTCGACGCCGGCCCGGCTACCGGCGGTGTCGGCAGCCTCATGACGATGTACACATCGGCGTACCCGCTCACGTCGCCCCTGCCGTCGAGTCCGGCTCCCCGGCCGGCGCCGGAGCCGTGGCGGTTCCGCCCAGACGTCGAGGGGCTGCGGGCGGTCGCCATCCTGCTGGTGGTCGGGGCCGACGCCGGGGTCCGCGGGCTGCACGGCGGTCACGTCGGCGTGGACGTCTTCTTCGTCATCTCCGGCTATCTGCTCACCGCGGGCCTGCTGCAGCGGCTCGAGGATCAGCGCCGGATCTCGCTGCGGCGCTACTACGCCGTCCGGATGATCCGGCTGCTGCCGGCCGTCGCCGTCGTGCTGCCGGTGACGCTGACCGCGGCCTGGTGGTGGCTGCCGCCGACGATGCTGCACTCGCTCGGCCACGACGCCCTGGCCGCCGCGCTGGGCTTCATCAACTACCGGCCGGCCGGGCCGTCGCCGGTCCAGCACTTCTGGGCCGTCGCGGTGACCGAGCAGGTCGCCCTGGCCTGGCCGATCCTGGTGATCCTCGCGTCGCTGATCTGGCTGCGCGGTACGGCGAGCCACCGGTGGACCGCCGTCGCGCTGGGCGTGCTGGGCATCGCCTCGTTCGCGCTGTGCATCGGGCTCGGACCGAGCGCGTCGCCGCAGAGCCGGGCGTGGGAGTTCGCGGCCGGGGGACTGATCGCTCCGGCGGCCCGGCGGCTGGTCCGGCTCGGAGTCCGCCCGGCGGTGTTCCTGGCCTTCACCGGGGTGGTGACGATCGTGCTCGCGGCAGTCTTCACCGGTGCCCGGACCGGGGCCGGCTGGACGACGCTGTGGCCGGTCGCCGGTGCCGCGCTCGTGGTCGCCGCCGGATGCGCCGACCCGCGGCGGGGGATCGTCCGGCTGCTGGAGAAGGCACCCATGCGGGAGCTGGGCCGGCTCTCCTACGGCTGGTACCTGTGGCACTGGCCGGTGCTGGTCATCGCTCCGTACGCCCTGGGCCGCCCGCTGTCGCCGACCGGGCGGCTCGTCCCGGCGGCGCTCGCCCTGCTGCTCGCCTCGGTGTCCCTGGTGGCCGTGGAGAACCGGTTGCGTCTGGTCGTACGCGAAAAGCTCTGGTTCGGTCCGGCCCTGACCGCCGTGCCCGTCCTCGCCGCGGTCCTCGCCCTCGCCCTTCCCCTGCCGGCCGTCCGGGCGGTGCCGGTGGCGGTAGCCGCGCCCGACTTCGGGCTTCCCGGCGCCGCCCGGTTGCGCCAGCTCATCGCCGCCGGGGCCACCGCCAGCGCGCTGCCGGCCGTCCCGCGGCCGAGGCTGGGTGCGGCGGCCACCGACTACCCGCACGACGGTGACTGCCTGGCGCCGGCCGGTGTCAGATCGATCTCCTACGGCATCGGGATGGGCTGCGAGCGGCGCGGGTTCGCCGGCGGCGCCACCACCGTGGTCCTCTTCGGCGACTCGCACGCACAGAGCTGGTACGACGCCCTCGACGTCGTCGCCCAGCAGCGCAAGTGGCGGATCGTCGTGCTGGTCAAGTCGAACTGCGGGGCGCCGGCCGGCCAGATCGCGGCGACTCCGGACACCGGCTGCGACACGTGGCGCGACGAGGTGTTCCTGCGGATTGCCGAGCTGAACCCGGCGATGGTCGTGATGTCCTCGCTGCACCACGGGCTCGCCCCGGCCGGGGTCGCCGGCGATCCGAACCGGGCCTGGGCGGCCGGCTGGCTGGCGACCGTACAGCGGATCAAGGCGATCGGCGCGCGGCCGGTGCTGATCGAGGACAGCCCGTTCCCCCGGACCAACGTGCTGACCTGCCTGGCCGCGCATCCGCAGGCGATCCGGAGCTGCAACCCGACGCGGGCGGCGGCTGTGAACACCGGCCGGCAGCGGGCGATCCGCACGATGGCCGGCGCCAACGGCGTGCAGGTCATCGACACCACGCCGTGGTTCTGCACGGCGACCGTCTGCCCGGCGGTCGTCGGCGGCACCCTGGTCTATCGCGACACCAACCACATCACCTCCTCGTACTCGCAACTCCTCGGCGGCGTGCTAGGCAAGGAGCTTCCCGGATGACCATGCTCGAAACCAGACCGGCCGCGACCCGGCCGGCCAACGATCCCGAGCGGCCGGCGCCACCGCGCTGGTCGATTCTCGGCACCCTGCTGATCACCCTGCCCCCGGCGGCGCTGACGATGGTGATGACCGTGATCGGCATCGGCACCCGCGGCCTCTGGAACGACGAGTACGCGACCTGGTACACGGCCACCCTGAGCTTCGCCGAACTGCGCCGGCTGATCGGCAACGTGGACGCGGTGGTCGCGCCGTACTACGTGTTCATGCACGCCTGGGTCGCGGTCTTCGGGCAGTCGGCGGCCAGCCTGCGGATGCCGTCCGTGCTGGCCATGGCCGCCGCGGCAGTGCTGGTCGCCCTGCTCGGCCGGCGGCTCTTCGATCCGGCGGTGGGGCTGGCCGCGGGCCTGCTCTTCGCCGGCCTGCCCGCGATCAGCCGGTACGGCCAGGAAGCCCGGCCCTACTCCTTCGCGATCGCGCTGGTCACGCTGGCCACGCTGATGTTGCTACGCGCGATCGACCAGCCGGTCTGGCGGCGCTGGTTCCTCTACGGCGGCTGCCTGATCGGCGCGGGTTTCGCCCACATCGTGACGCTGTCCATCCTGATCCCGCACGCCCTGTTCATGTGGTACGCCTTCCGCAACCGGGGCGACCTGCGGCTGCTGCGCTGGATCGCCGGGGCGGTCATCGCGATCACCGTGGCGCTGCCGCTGGCGGCCGAGGGACACGCCCAGGCCAGCGCGATCGACTGGATCAAGCTGAACGGCACCGCGCTCGGCCAGCTGCCCGCGCGGCTGTTCGGCGCCGGTGTGGTCGCGGCCGTCGTCGCCGGGGTGGCCGTGCTGACAGTGGTGCTGCTCTGGGCCCGGCAGCGCACCACGGTGATCCTGCTCGCCGTCTGGGCGCTCTTCCCGCCGCTGTTCTGCCTGGTCACCTTTCCGTTGCTGCACCTGTTCCTGCACCGCTACCTGCTCTTCACGCTGCCGGCGTGGGTGCTGCTGGCCGCCGCGGGCGGGTACGCCGTGGCCCGCGCCGCCCGCCGTTCGGTCGGCGCGTTGTCCCTGGCCGGGCTGCTGGTCGTGGCCGCGGTCTTCTACCTCGGCGTGCCCGGGCAGGCGACGGCCCGGCACAGCCCGTTGGTCGGGGAGCCGGACTTTCGGGCGGCGGCGCGCTCGGTGCAGTCGCGGCAGTTCCCGGGCGACGCGATCGCCTTCGCCGGGGCCGGACGCAACGGCCGGCGGGCGTTCGATTACGAGACCCGGCGGGCGCCGGTGCGACCGGCGGATGTGCTGGTCGCGCGGACGTCGCAGCAGATCGGCCAGTTCGGCACGGTGGAGTGCGCCGACCCGGGACGCTGTGTCGGGGACACCCGGCGGATCTGGCTGATCACCGCCACGGCCACCTACCAGGACCCGCTGACCGGGATGACCGAGACGATCCAGGCGTATCTGAACTCGGCGTTCACCTTCACCGAGATCCAGTCGTTCTCGAACGTGCGGATCTTCCTGCTTAACCGAAAGGTCTGAGGTGCGGATCAGTCGGCCGGCGGTGCGCTCGGCGATCGCCGCCGCGGTCGTCGTGGTCGCCGCCGTCGCCATCACCAACGCCGTCGTCGCGTTGCCGCTGGGTCAGGGCCTGGCCGCCGCGCCGGCACCGGTCTCCGACGTCGCCTTCGGCGCCTATGTCGGGCCGACCGCCAAAGGTGTGCGGGCCCTGCCGGCCTGGCAGCAGTTCGCCGGGACCAAGGCGACGTACGCGCTGGACTACGCGGCCGCCGACTCGTGGGTCAACGTCGTCGGCCCGGACTGGGCGCTGAGCCCGTGGTGGGGCGCCGGGCGCCGGCTGATCTACTCCGTGCCGTTGTTCCCGCACCTGCCGACCGACCGGGCCGCCGGAGCGGGGAAGGTTCTGGCCCGCTGCGCGGCCGGCGACTTCGACAGGCAGTGGGCGCAGCTCGGCCACAACCTGGTGTCGCACCGGCTGGCGACGGCGATCGTCCGGCCGGGCTGGGAATTCGACGCGGACTGGTACGTCTGGGCGGCGCACGGCCGCAAACAGGACTATATCGGCTGCTTCCGGCACCTGGTCTCGGCGATGCGCAGCGCCGCCCGGCAGCGCTTCCAGTTCCTCTGGAATCCGACGGTCGGGATGCATCAGTTCCCCGCGGAGCAGGCATACCCGGGCGACGACTACGTCGACTACGTGGGGGTGGATGTCTACGACACGTCGTGGGCGCCGCGCACCTACCCCTACCCGGCCCGGGCCACGACTGCGCAGCGCGCGGCGATCCAGGCCTCGGCCTGGAAATCCGTGCTCAGCGGCGAGCGGGGGCTGGCCTTCTGGGCGGCGTGGGCGTCGGCGCACGGCAAGCGGATGGCCATCCCCGAGTGGGGGCTCTCCGAGCGTGCGGACGGCCACGGCGGCGGGGACAACGTGACCTTCGTGCGGGGGATGCTCGACTTCATCTCCGATCCCCGCAACGATGTGGCCTTCGCGATGTACTTCGACGCCGACACCGGGGCCGGCGACCACCACCAGATCTCTACTTCGGACACCCACTTCCCACAGGCCGCGGCGGTGTTCCGGCAGCTCATGGCCGATCGGTCGTGACCGTCCGCGGCAGCAGCGGTGGCAGTTCGGCCGCGACGTCGTCGAGCGGGCCGGTGGAGCGGTAGGCCCGGCACAGCACCGCCGCCTCTCCTCCTCCCGGCCGCCGGAGCCTCCTCCCGGCCGCCGGGAGCCTCCTCCCGGCCGCCGGGGAAAGGAAGTGTCCTCGTTTCCCGGTGTTGTCTGCCCTTATCGGCCGGACCTGGCGGCAGGGGTTGCAATAAGGTCCCGGATCCGAAACTGTATCGATCGGTCTAGTTGCTGGATGACGGCCGGACTACCTTTCCCCCCGGCGCATTCCATCGCGGCGGGCGCCGGCCCGGCCGCGACCTGCGCCCTTTACCGCCCGGAGGCGTGATGACGTCGACCACCAACGTCCCTACCCATTTCGCCGCGCCTCGGCGGACCCGCTGGGAAGCGATCCTGAGCTCCGGCTTCGTGGACGGCACGGCCGCCGCGGCGCCCGTGCCGCACCCCGGATGGGGGCGATCCCGCTGGCAGAACGTGCTGGCCTCGGATTTCGTCGAGCGCCGCCAGGACGCGCATGCGTTCGGATGAGACCGTCCTCGGCCTCGTCGTGCCCGCCGTGCGGATCCTGCCGTCGGGGTGAGCGCGCGGACACGATGCGTGCGGAGTCCCGCGGAATTCGCCGAAAAACTCTGGATATCATTGAACTGCTCTTATCAACCGAACGGATGATGGCCCCGGTTCTGAGTGCCGTGCATATCTTTCCGTTAATTCCCGCTCATTAATTCCTCAATTCCCTGGACGGATCCGATATCGCTCCGGATTCGTTTTACGGTGCTCTAGCCAGCTCGGGTGGGTGGTCGGCAACGGCCTCCGGGAGCGGCGAGACCCGGAATGATTGAGGGAGCACCATGCGAAGGTCGCAGTACCGGAGAGCATCCAAGTGGCCGACCTGGCTCAGTGGCCGGCGTCGCATCATCGCCGCCGCAGCCACCCTGGTGGCCTTCGGTGCGATCGTCGGCGTCACCCAGGTGTCCAACGCGAGCACCGAGACCAAGAAGGCCCTGGCGGTCTGCAACAACATCAAGGCCCCGAAGTCCACGAAGCTGTCGACCAAGACCAAGA
>JAVHVY010000129.1:0-17808 GCA_032160305.1 Actinoplanes sp. | reverse complement strand
GCGAGCGTCATCGGCCCGCTGCTCGGCGGCTTCTTCGCCGGCCAGGACTCGATCATCGGGATCACCGGCTGGCGCTGGATCTTCTACCTGAACGTGCCGATCGGCATTGCCGCGATGGCCGTGGTGGCCCGGGTGCTGCACCTGCCGCACCACCGCACCGACCACCGGATCGACTGGCCGGGCGCGGTCTCGCTGATCGTCGGCCTGGTGCCGCTGCTGACCGTGGCCGAGCAGGGCCGCACCTGGGGCTGGGGATCGCCTCGCTCGCTGGGCTGCTACGCCGTCGGCCTGCTCGGCATCGTGGCCTTCATCCTGGCCGAACGCGCCTACAAGGACGAGGCGCTGCTGCCGCTGCGGCTCTTCAAGAACAAGACCGTGGCGGTCGGCTCGATCTCCAGCACGATCGTCGGTATGGCCATGTTCGGCGGCCTGCTGACTGTCCCGCTGTACCTGCAGATCGTCAAGGGCTCCACGGCCACCGAGGCCGGCCTGCAGATGATCCCGTTCGTGATCGGCATCATGGCCGGCTCGATCACCGCCGGTCAGCTGATCGCCCGCACCGGCCGCTACCGGATCTTCCCGATCATCGGCGGCGTGCTGATGCTGGCGGCGCTGGTGCTGTTCTCGCTGATCGGCGCGGACACCCCGCTCTGGAAGACCATGCTGATCATGGTGGTGATGGGCCTCGGCCTGGGCGGCAACATGCAGCCGATGATCACCGCGGTGCAGAACGCGGTGTCACCCCGCGAGATCGGCGTGGCGACCGGCTCGGTGACCTTCTTCCGGTCGATGGGCGGCACGCTCGGAACCGCGATCTTCCTCTCCGTGCTCTTCAACGTGGTCGGCGACAGGATCGCCGACGCCTACCGGAGCGCGGCCGGGACGGCGGCGTTCCAGCAGTCGCTGGCCGCCGACCCGAACCAGATGAAGATCCTGCAGTCCGCGACCGGTGGCAGCGCACTGAACGACACGTCGTTCCTCGACAAGCTCAGCGCGGCGGTGTCCCACCCGTTCAAGGTCGGCTTCTCCGACGGTATCCACGTGGTCTTCATCCTGGCCGCCGCGGTCATGGTGATCGGCCTGATCGTGGTGTTCTTCCTGCCCGAGGTGCCGCTGTCGCAGCGCTCCGCGCAGCAGCAGCGCGCCGACGACATCCTGGCCGCCGAGAACAACGACGGAGTGCCCGGCGTGGTGGGCGCGGGCCCCTCCGGCTTGCAGCAGTCGACCGATTGACCCGCAGGTAGGTCAACCGCGTCCCGGATCAAAACCTCCCGGGGACGGACAGTGTTGCGCCGCCCCCGGGGTGATACCCGGAGGCGGCGCAGATGTCGGTGTGCAGGTCGCCTCGCGGCGAAAGGCTCAACGCGGCTCCAGCCGAACGGAACTCCGCGAAGGCGAAGGGTGAGGCCCGGGGACACTGATCACACCGACATCTGTTCTCAACGGTCGGCTGGTTCGGTCGATTCCAGGAGCGAATGTGACCCATGACACACTGTGCACCGGTGCCGCCCGCGCGGCGGAAGGCCGAAACCACGCCGGTACGCTCGGGGCATGAAGGGGCTGTGGACGCTGGCGTGGATCGCGCGTCACCTGCTCGCGGTCGTACTGATCGTCGCGTTCCTGGGTCTCGGCTGGTGGCAGTTCAGCCGGGCCTCGGCAGGTAACACCCTGAGCTGGGGTTACACCGTCGAGTGGCCGGTCTTCGCGGGCTTCGTCGGCTTCCTCTGGTGGCGCGAGGTGCAGCACCACCGGCACGGCCCCGCGCCCGCCCGCCGGAAGCCCGACGCGGCGACGGCCGGCGGCGTCACCGTGGGCCGCCCGGTGCGGGTACCGGTCGCGGCCGCACCGGCCGAGGACGACCCTCAACTGACCGCCTACAACGGCTACCTGTCGTGGCTGGCCGCGCACCCCGGCGCCGGCCCGAACGACTACCCCGGCTGACGTGACGACTACCCCGGCTGAAGTAAGGACGGACACCGTGCAGGGAGCTCTCACCCGCTATCGGATCATCGCCTGGATCGTCGGCGTGGTCCTGCTCGTGCTCGTGCTGGTGGGCATGCCACTGAAGTATCTCGGCCACGACGACACCGTGGTCGCCGTCGTCGGCCCGATCCACGGCTTCCTCTTCATGGTCTATGTGGTGCTCACTTTCGACCTGGCCCGCCGGGCGAGGTGGCCGTTCGGGCGGATGATCCTGGTGATGCTGGCCGGCACGATCCCCTTCTTCTCGTTCTGGGCGGAACGCAAGGTGACCCGATCCTGGATCGCGTTTCCCGAGTCGACGCCGGCCTACGTCGAATAATAGGAAAGTCCCCTTTATCCGCGGCGAATGACGTACCGAATTCACTCCACGACAGCCTGCTATCCGGATCATTGACCCTGATCCGGAGCATTGTCACAAGTCACTCCCCTGGGTCTTGCATTTGCCCCGGCCACCGATAGGTTGGTGCGGTTGGTTCGGTCCGCAGCCACACCCCCCGGTGGCGCTGAACCAACGCCGCCGAATCATCCGCGGCGGTCCAGCCGGTCCCCGCCCCCGGGTTCCGGCCACGGCCACCGCACCGAACCGGGGAACCACCAGCAGCACTGGGGTGAATCCGCGCCAGCGGTAGGGCCTACTTCCCGCCCGAATCCGTCAGCTAACCCGGTAGGCAGCCAGCGGAAGAAAGGCCCCATACCGGTGCAGTACGCCCGTACCAGGCTTCGCGCCCTGGTCGTCGCCGCCCTCGCGGTCGCGATAGCCGGCACGACCGCGACAGCCGCCCACGCGGCCCCCTCGACGAGTGATCTGACCAAGCAAATCAAGGCGATGTCGGACAAGCTCGAAAACATCACCGAGTCGTACAACGCCATGAACGAGTCCCTGGCGAAAACGGCTGCGGACGAGAGGACGTTGCAGGCGTCACTCAAGCCCGCCCAGGCTGCCCTCGTGGTGGCCGGCAAGCAGGTGCAGGCGCTGGCAGCAACGGCCTATATGAGCGGCCGCGTCGGCCCGGTGAACGTCGTCCTCGGCGGCCCCGACGGCCTGCTCGACAAGATGAGCTATCTCGATCAGCTATCCCGGGACCGGCAGCGCGACATCGACACCTACACGGCGACGACGCGGAACTACGGCTCCCGGCAATCCGCGCTGAAAGCCGCGCAGGGTAAGCAGGCGGCCCAGCTGAAGGTCATCGCCGCTACCAAGAAGGACATCGAGTCCAAGCTGAAGGCGCTGAGGGCGAAGCGGGTAGCGGCCTACGGCCACGCTTCGGAGCCGGCCACCGGGCACAACCTGGCAGTTCCGGCGGTCTCCGGCAAGGCGGGCAAGGCGGTGGCCTACGCCATCGCGGCGTTCAACCGCGGCGCCACCTACCTCTTCGCCACCGATGGCCCGACTCATTACGACTGCTCCGGCCTGACCATGGCGTCCTGGCGGGCCGCCGGCGTGTCGCTGTCACACAACGCGAGAACGCAGTACTACTCGCTGCCGCATCCCAAGTCCCCCTCGGCGGGTGACCTGGTCTTCTACCGTGGCCTGCAACACGTGGGCATCTACATCGGCGGTGGTCGCATCATCGCCGCCACCACGGACGGCGAACCGCTCAAGAACGAGCCGGTCAATGTATCGCCCATCTACGGCTACGGGCGCCCGAGCTGATCCGTCCACCCTGCCGAGAACAACAGAAGGGCCGGTCCCCCGTACGCGGGGAACCGGCCTTCTGTTGTTCTCGGCGGGGTTATGCGGCCTGCAGGCCCTCGGCCCGGGCCAGCTCACGCAGCCGACCCAGCGCCTGGATCTCCAGCTGGCGGATCCGCTCGCGGGAGAGGGAGAAGCGCGAGGCCACCTCGGTGAGCGAGTGCTCGCGACCGTCCTCAAGGCCGTAGCGGGCGCGCATGATGCCGGCCGAACGGTCGTCGAGGTGGTTGAGCAGGGCCTCGATGCGCTGCCGCTCGAGAGCGGTCAGCACGATCTCCTCCGGGGAGGGTGCGTCGCTGTCGGCGACCAGGTCGCCGAGGTTGGTGTCGCCGTCGTCGCCCACCGGGGTGTCCAGGGACACCGTGTCCTGGGCCCAGCGGGTCAGCTCGGTGACGCGCTCGACCGTGACACCGAGAGCCGCGGCCACCTGGGCCGGCTCGGGGTCGGCGCCCAGCTCGCGGACGAGCTGGCGGGTCACGTTGCGCATCCGGTTGACATCCTCGACAAGGTGCACCGGCAGACGGACCGTGCGCTCCTGCTGGGCGATGGCCCGGCTGATCGCCTGCCGCACCCACCAGGTGGCGTAGGTCGAGAACTTGTAGCCGCGCTCGTAGTCGAACTTCTCCACGGCGCGTACGAGGCCCGTGTTGCCCTCCTGGATCAGGTCCAGCATCGGCATCCCCGAGCGGACGTAGCGCCGGGCGATCGACACGACCAGTCGCAGGTTGGCCCGAATGAACAGATCCTTTGCCCGCGATCCCTCGACGACGATGCGCTCAAGCTCCTCCCGGCTGATGCCCTTGCGGACCTCGCCGGTGTCGAGCAGATGCTCGGCGTACAGCCCGCCCTCGATCGCCTTGGAGAGCTCGACCTCCCTGGCTGCATCCAGAAGTGGCGTCCGGGAGATCTCGTGCAGGTAGACTCCTACGAGGTCGCGCTCCTCGGCGACCTGGTCGGTCCGCATCACGGTGTTCTTCTCCACGTTGCCCACGGTCCCCTCATTGCCATCACTAACCCGGTTACGGGCGGTACCTGCATCCATCAGCTCTCCCGTAACTCAGCAGTTCGCGCTTGCCGAACCGCACCTGTCACAACAGACGAAGCGCTGCGCTGATTCCGGCTGGTGGGTCGAAAGTGTCACGAATGCCTGAGCGCTAGCTGAGAGCCGCGTGCATACTCACTGAAGCAGGCTCTCGCCACGTCATTCGGTGCGACACCCGGCGTCGGATGCGCTCGACCGCACGCATACCCGCTGCCTACCTCATAACACCACCGGCCCTCGTCGGTCACAGCGACGGGCATCACGACCGGCCCTGCGATGCTCGTCACTACCCTTTACGGCCAGGGTGCCGCCGGGGTTCACCCGCAGCATCGACGGGTTGCGGGCAGCCTTGAAACAAAACTCCGCAACGATCGCCACGCGAATCGCCCGGGGCCGAACCACCAGCCACAATGCGGTACGCGGGCCGGCAACTCACTAGCCCGGCCGGGTGACCCCTGAACGGGTGACCCGGCGCCCGCGTCCCATTACCTGGTCGGCGGGAAACACTTCAGCCGCCAGCCCGGTCCAGTGACCAAAAGCACACCGGTACGGGTGACCAGATGGCGGTGTGAGGGTTCTGGGTCGCCGGTCATCTCGGCGCGGACCTGACCACTCCCGGGGTCAACCGCACAAAAGGTGCGTTGCACGCACAAGGATGGATGACTGAATCTGCCGCGAACGATCCGATCCGGGGTCCTCGACGTTCGCGAGGCAGCAGTGGCCGAGCTTCATCACTTCACCTATGGTGCTTTCAACCCGATCGCCGCCTACCTGGTGGCGTTCCTGGGCCTGTTCCTGGGACTGCTCAGCACGGCCCGGGCCCGAGCTGCCCGCAGCCGCGGCCGGCGCACCCGCTGGCTGGTCATCGCCGCCTTCGCGATCGGCGGCGCGGCGATCTGGCTGATGCACGTGGTCGCCGTGCTCGGCTTCGACGTGCCGGCCAGCCCGGTGCGCTACAACCCGGTGCTGATCGTGGCCAGCCTGGCCTTCGCCGTGCTGACCGTGGGGCTCGGGCTGATCGTGGTGGGCCACGGCCGGCGCGGCTTCCCGAAGACCGCCGCCGCCGGCGTCTTCACCGGGATCGGCGTGCTGGCGATGCACTACACCGGGATGGCCGCCGTGCACACGGGCGGCGACCTGCACTACAAGCCGATCCTGGTCGCGGTGTCCGTGCTCGTCGCCGTGATCGCCGCCACCGCGGCGCTCTGGTTCACTCTCACGGTGAACGGGCCACGGGCCATCGCGGTCGCCGCCGCGGTGATGGCCGCCGCGGTGACCGGCATGCACTACCTCGGGATGGCCGCGGTCGAGGTCACCCTGTACGACACCGCCAAGCCGGTCAGCGGCATCCGGCCGATGCTGATGGTCGTGCCGATCACGCTGATCAGCGCGGCCATGATCCTCGGGGTGGCGCTGAGCGCGTTGCAGGCGATGACCGAGGAGGAGTTCACCGACGGCGACGGCCGGCCGGCCCGCGGCCTGCACGCCGGCCGGCCCTGGTCGCCCACGGGGGCGCTGGCGGCGGCCGCGCAACGCGACCCCGGCAGCCGCCCGTCGCCCCGTCCGTCGGCTGCCGCTTCCGCCGCCGTTGCCGGACGGCGCAGGACATCTGCGCCCCGGGCGACCGCCGTCGAGGGCGTCGGCGCCGCATCCCGATCGTGACCCGCCGGGCCCTCGCGTCCGGTATATCTGATCGGCATGGCGCCAAAGATGCTGCTCTCGATGCCGTTGCACGCGATCACCGAGATGTACGGCGAGGCGGGCCTGCGCGACCGGTTCGCCCTGGAGGTGGAGCGGTTCCCGGCGGCTGACCGGGCGCAGCTCAACGAGGCGCTGCTGCTGGCCGCCGCGTTGCACGCCGACGACCGGCGGGTCCGCGAGCCCTATCTCAACCACCTGCTCCGGGTCGCCATCCGGATCATGCGGTACTACGGCATCCACGACGTGGACGTGCTGACCGCCGCGTTGCTGCACGACGCGGTCGAGGACCACCCGGCGGAACTGGCCGGGCTGCCGGAGACACTCGGGCACGCCGAGCTGACCGACGCCGCGGTGGCGGAACTGGCCCGGCGGTTCGGCTCGCGGATGGCCGAGCTAGTCCGCTCGGTGACCAACCCGGAGTACGACCCGGAGCGTGACCAGAACGAGCAGTACCGGATGCACGTCGCGGAGAGCCTGGACCGGGATCCGTGGGCCCGGGTGATCAAGGTCTCCGACTTCACCGACAACGGCGTCGGCGTCATCCACACCACGGTCGAGAAGGCGAGCAGGGCCGCCCGCAAGTACCGGCCGCTCGTGCCGACGCTGCGTGAGCTGGTCGGCCGGCCGGACACGCCACTGTCGCGCGCGGCCAAGGACCACATCCTCGATCAACTGGACCTGGCCGAGGAGAGGTTTGCCGCGATCCTGGACGGATAGCCTGGGATTCATGGTCTCCCCTACCGATGCCTGGTGGCACGACGCCGTCATCTACCAGATCTACCCACGCTCGTTCGCCGACAGCGACGGCGACGGCATGGGTGACCTGCCCGGCATCACCGCCCGCCTGCCCCTGCTACGCGACCTCGGCGTGGACGCCGTCTGGCTTTCGCCGTTCTATCCGTCGCCGCAGCACGACGCCGGATACGACGTATCCGACTACCGCGACGTCGACCCGCGCTTCGGCACCCTGGCCGACGCGGACCAGCTGATCGGCGCGGCGCACGCGCTGGGCCTGAAGTTCATCGTCGACCTGGTCCCGAACCACACGTCCAGTGAGCACGCCTGGTTCCAGGCGGCGCTGGCGGCCGGGCCCGGCAGTCCCGAGCGCGCCCGCTACCACTTCCACGACGAGCCGCCGAACTCGTGGAACTCCGTCTTCGGCGGCTCGGCCTGGACCCAGGTCGAGGACGGCCAGTGGTACCTGCACCTCTTCGACGTCACCCAGCCCGACCTGAACTGGGACAACCCCGAGGTCCGAGCCGAGTTCGTGGACGTGCTCCGGTTCTGGCTCGACCGGGGCGTGGACGGTTTCCGGGTGGACGTCGCGCACGGCCTGATCAAGGAGGAGAACCTGGCCGAATGGCACTCGGCCACCGCGATCCTGGGTAGCGCCGACCACGACGGGCCACCGCCACCGATGTGGGACCAGGACGGCGTACACGAGATCTACCAGCAGTGGCGGTCTGTGCTGGACACGTACCCGGGTGGCCGGCTGCTGGTCGCCGAGGCCTGGGTGTCGCCCGCCGAACGACTCGCGCGCTACGTGCGGCCCGACGAGATGCAGCAGGCCTTCAACTTCGAATATCTGGACGCGCCCTGGTCGGCGGACCCGCTGCGCAAGGTGATCGACTCGACGATGGGCGCCAACCGGACGGTCGGCGCCACCACCACGTGGGTGCTGTCCAATCACGACGTGGTGCGGTCGGCGACCCGGCTCGGCTACCCGGTCGGCGAGCCGCGCCGGCACGGCATCGGCGTCGGCGACCCGCAGCCCGACGTGGCGCTGGGCCTGCGCCGGGCCCGCGCGGCGACCCTGCAGATGCTCGCGCTGCCCGGCTCGGCCTACCTCTACCAGGGCGAGGAGCTGGGACTGCCCGAGGACACCGAGATGCCCGACGAGTACCGGCAGGACCCGGCCTGGTTCCGCTCCGGGCACGCCGAACGCGGCCGGGACGGCTGCCGGGTGCCGATCCCGTGGGAGGGCGACGCCCCGTCGTACGGCTTCGGACCGGCCGACGCGAGCTGGCTGCCCCAGCCGGTCGGCTGGTCCGCATACGCCCTGGACCGCCAGCGCGGCGTGGCCGGCTCGACCTACGAGCTGTACCGCTCGGCGCTACGCCTGCGCCGCGAGTACGGCCTCGGCAGCAGCACGCTGGCCTGGGCGGACACCCCGGCCGACGTACTCGCCTTCCGGACCGGCGAGCTGCGGGTGCTGACCAACTTCGGCGCGACGCCGGCCGAGCTGCCGCTGGGCGTCCGGGTGCTGCTGGCCAGCGAGCCGTTGACCGACGACGGCAAGGTGCCGCAGGACGTCACGGTCTGGGCGCTCTGACCTCGTCGCCGGTGTCCCGCACGACGGCCGACGCGCCCGCCGCCAGCAGGGCGGCGTGCGTGTCGGCGATGTCCTTCGCCACCGTGCGCGAGGCAAGCCAGTACATCAGCCCGGTCGGGATGAAGAAGAACTGGAAGGCGGCCAGCCCGACCGCGTAGTTCAGCGGCGGGGGGAACGCGCCGGCGAGACCGCGGAAGGCGACCCCGACGAAGGCGTTGCCGCCGGCCCGGCCGACTCCGTTGACCAGGTTGCCGAGACTGTAGACGGTGCCGCGGTGCTCGGGCGGGTTCACGTCGGCGATCATGGCGAACCAGTTCGGGGAGTTCGCCGAGGTCAGCGCCAGGGCGAAGACCGCGGTGGCCAGGCAGAGCCCGACCGTCGGCTGGGTGAAGACATCCCGCAGCACCGCGAACACGACCTCGCCCGCGGCGGCACCGTCCGGCACGTCGATGCTCATCGGGACGAAGAACAACACCACGTAGAACGGCACGGCGGCGAGGACGCCGACGGCCGCGACCAGGGCCCGACCCCTTTTCGTACGCCGCTGCAGGCGGTCGCCGACGAGCCCGCCGAGGATCGACAACGCCCCGCCGAGCTGGAACAACGTCGCGAAGATGCTGCCCACCAGCACCGCCGTCCCGCTGGTGTACCCCTGGTCCTCGGCGCGGGCCCGGAAGAGCACCGGCAGCCAGACCAGGGATCCGAAGGCGATCTGGGCGGAGAAGCCCTGCAGGATCAGCCAGGTGTTGGTCCGGCGGGCCAGGATCCGCGGCAGATCCTCGCGTTTGATCCGCTCGTCGTAGTCGACCCCGGCCAGCTCCGGCTGGCTCTCGCCCCGCGGCACGTCGTAGGTGGCCAGGTAGGCGCCCGTCGCGACGACTCCGGCGGCGGCTACCACCAGAAACGGCTCGCGCCAGGATCCGGCGCCGAGCAGACCGCCGATAAGCGTGCCGGCGATCGTGCCGATGCCCTGGGACAGGCCCCAGAAACTCATCGCCACACCGCGGCGGCGCGGCGAGATCAGGTCGCTGACCACCGAGAAGCTGACCGAGGCGACCCCGCCCAGGCCGATCGCGGCGAGCACCTGGGAGAGCAGGAACGCCGGGTAGCCGCCGGCCAGGCCCGACCAGGTGGTCCCGGCGACCCAGATCAGGGTGCCGGCGATCAGCACCGGTTTGCGGTCGGTGCGGTCGCCCGCATAGGCCCAGCCGATCGCCGCGACCGCGCTGATCAGGAACATCACCGTGGTGGCCAGCGCGATGTGGCCCTCGCCGACTCCGAACGTGTCGCCGATGCTTCCGTACAGCGGGGGGACGATACCGATCGCCACGTTGTCCAGTGAGGCCAGGACGACGAAGACGACCACGCTGTAGACGCGGTGCGCCGAGCTGCCCCGGATCACGCCGCGTCTCGCCCCGCCTGTGGCCACGCAGGAAGGTTAGCCGCCGATCCGGTCGATGACCGCGTCCTGGGCGGCCGCATACTGCTCGCGGATCAACGGGACGCTCTCGTCCTCGTAGACCTCCGGAGCCTCGGCCGACCAGGTCGGAGGCAGGTCGCCACCCACGGTCACCCAGGCGGCCTGGCGGGCGGCACCGTCGGCGACGTACTCCCCCGGCGGCGGCACGAGCACCGGCAGGCCGAACAGGGCCGGGGCGATCCGGCGGACCGCCTCGCTGCGAGCGCCGCCGCCGACCAGCACGATCCGGTTGGCCGCGGCGCCGTGCGCGACCAGCGCGTCGAGCCCGTCGGCCAGCGCGCAGAGCATCCCCTCGACGGCCGCGCGGGCCAGGTGCGCCGGGTCGGCGGTCTTCAGGGTGAGGCCGTGGACGGCGCCGGTGGCGTTCGGCCGGTTCGGGGTGCGTTCGCCCTCCAGGTACGGGATCAGCACCAGGCCGTCGGCGCCGGGCGGGGCCGACAGAGCGAGGCGGGACAGCTCCTCGTGGTCGACGTTCAGCAGCCGGGTCGCCGCGTCCAGCACGCGGGCGGCGTTCAGCGTGACCACGATCGGCAGGAACCGGCCGGTGGTGTCGGCGAAGCCGGAGACCGCGCCGGTCGGGTCGTTCGGGGCCACGTCGGAGGAGACGAAAACCGTGCCGGAGGTGCCGATCGAGATCACCACATCGCCGGGCAGGGCGCCGGTGCCGAGTCCGGCGGCCGCGTTGTCGCCGGCGCCGGGACCCAGCGGGGCGCCGTTGGGCAGCTGGCCGGCGATGCCGGTCGGGCCGAGCACCTGCGGGACGGTCACCTCCCGGCCGAAGCCCAGTTCGAGCAGGTCAGGACGGTACTGGTTACCCGCCGCCGACCAATACAGGGTGCCGCTGGCGTCGCTGCGGTCGGTCCGCAGCGTGTCCAGACCGTGGGCTCCGGAGAGTTTCCAGGTGAGCCAGTCGTGTGGCAGGCAGACCGCCGCGACCCGCGCGGCGTTCCGCGGTTCGGCGCGGGCCAGCCAGCGCAGCTTGGTCAGGGTGAAGCTGGCCACCGGTACGATCCCGACGGCGTCGACCCAGGCCCTGCGGCCCTTCTCGCCGCCGCCGAGCTCCTCGATCAGGTCGGCGGCCGCGCCGGCGCTGCGGGTGTCGTTCCACAGCAGCGCCGGGCGGACCACGTCGCCGTTCTCGTCGAGCACGACCATGCCGTGCTGCTGGCCGGCCACCGAGGCGGCGGCGACGTCGTCGAGACCGCCGGCCTCGTCGATCGCCTGCCGCAGCGCCGACCACCAGGCGTCGGGGTGCACCTCCGTGCCGTCGGGGTGGCTCGCCCGGCCCTGCCGAACCAGCATCCCGGTCTCGGCGTCGCGGATGACCACCTTGCAGGACTGAGTGGACGAGTCGATCCCAGCTACCAGCGTCATACCGTCAATCCTCCTCACATCTCAGCGCGCGCGCAGCACATGATCGATGGCGAGCTGGTGCAGGGCGACGAAGCCGTAGCCGCGGGCGCCGACCGCGTCGACGTCGAAGTCCTCCCACGCGCTCCGGTCGTTCAGCAGGTCGGTGTAGGTCTCGCCCGGGTTGAGGGTGGGCTTGCGCAACTCGTCGACCTTGCTGGCCTTGAGCGCCTCCTGCACGACCGGGTCCGCCCGGAACGCCTGGGCCCGCTCCTTGAGCAGCAGATACATCCGCATGTTGGCGGCGGCCGAGTCCCAGACGCCGGTGCTGTCCTCGGTGCGGGACGGCTTGTAGTCGAAGTGCCGGGGCCCGTCGTACGCCGGGCCGCCCTCGGGCCCGCCGTGCTCGAGCAGGTCGACCAGCGCGAACGCGTTGAGCAGATCGCCGTGCCCGAAGACCAGATCCTGGTCGAACTTGGGGCCGTGCTGACCGTTCAGGTCGATGTGGAAGAGCTTGCCGTGCCACAGCGCCTGGGCGATGCCGTGGGCGAAGTTGAGATTGGACATCTGCTCGTGGCCGACCTCGGGGTTGATGCCGAAGAGCTCGGGGCGATCCATCTCCTGCACGAAGGCGATCGCGTGCCCGGCCGTGGGCAGCAGGATGTCGCCGCGGGGCTCGTTGGGCTTGGGCTCGATGGCGAAGCGCAGACCGTAGCCCTGGTCCTCGGAATACTGGGCGATCAGGTTGAGGCCTTCGCGGTAGCGGTCGAGGGCGGCCTGGACATCCTTGGCGGAGTCGTACTCGGCGCCCTCGCGGCCGCCCCACAGCACGAATGTCTTGGCGCCCAGCTCGCCGGCCAGGTCGATGTTGCGCAGAACCTTGCGCAGCGCGTACCGCCGTACGGAGCGGTCGTTGCTGGTGAAGCCGCCGTCCTTGAACACCGGGTGGGTGAACAGGTTGGTGGTGATCATCGGGACGATCATGCCGGTCTCGTCGAGCGACTTGCGGAAGCGGGCGATCGTCGCGTCCCGGGTGTGCACGTCCGCGCCGAACGGCACCAGGTCGTCGTCGTGGAAGGTGAGGCCGTAGGCGCCGAGCTCGGACAGCTTGTGCACAGCTTCGACCGGGTCGAGAGCGGGGCGGGTGGCGTCGCCGAAGGGATCATTGGCCTTCCAGCCGACAGTCCACAGGCCGAAGGAGAACTTATCCTCGCGCGTGGGCTGGAGTGACACGGTTACCTCCAGGTAACAGGGCCGATTTGTTTATTAGTTGAATTATTTGGCCACCGTGTGGCATTGTCAAGGCCGTGCCGGCTCCCCTTCTCGCATCCAGCGCCACACCGGTCCGGCAGGCGAGTCTTCGGGCCCATAATCTCGCGCTCGTCCTACAAACCGTGGCGAACGCCGCCAATCGGATGAGCCGGGCGGGCGTCGCCGGAGCCACCGGGCTCACCCGGGCCACCGTTTCCGCCCTGGTCGACGACCTGATCGCGGGCGGGCTGCTGACTGAGCTGGAGCCGTCCCGGCGCAGCGGCGCCGGCCGGCCCGCGATGACCCTCGCACCGGCCCCGGACGGCCCGGCCGGGCTGGGCCTGGAGATCAACGTCGACTATCTGGCCGCCTGCGTGGTCGACCTCACCGGCGCCGTCCGGCACCGCCTGATCGTGCACGCCGACCAGCGCCCGGCCGGAGCGGCGGCCTCGCTCGCGGCCCTCGGCGTCCTGGCCGGCCGCGCCCGGGACCTGGCCGAGGCCGACGGCCTGCCGCTGGCCGGCGCCGCGCTGGCCGTGCCCGGCCTGGTCACCGACGGCCTGGTCCGAGTCGCTCCCAACCTGGGCTGGCAGGACGTGGACGCGCCGGCGCTGCTGCGGACCGGGCCGGCCCTGGCCGACCTCCCGATCACCGTCGACAACGAAGCCAACCTGGCCGCGCTGGGCGAGCTACGGGCCGGTGGCGGTCCGGCCGACTTCCTGTACGTCTCCGGCGAGATCGGCATCGGCGCCGGGATCGTGCTCGGCGGCTCGCTCTACCGTGGTGTGCGGGGCTGGAGCGGCGAGATCGGCCACCTTGCCGTCTACCCCGACGGGCCGCCCTGCCGCTGCGGCTCCCGCGGCTGCCTGGAGCAGTACGCGGGCCAGGAAGCGATCGAGGCCGGCGGGACGCAGGCCGCCGCGACCGCACTGGGCATCGCCCTGTCCTCGGTGGTGAACCTGCTCGACCTGGACACCATCGTGCTCGGTGGTGGCTATGCGCCGCTGCTACCCAGCCTGCGGCCCGGCATCGAGGCCGAGTTACGCCGCCGCGTGCTCACCGCCGGGCTGTCTCCGGTCACGCTGCGGGCCGCCACCCTGGGCGCTGACGCGGCGATGCGCGGGGCGGCTGACGCGGTGATCCACACGGTCCGGTCCGACCCGGCCGGCTGGCTAAGCCGTGCGGGCCGGCCAGCCCGCGCGGATTGACACCCATGATCCGGGGTCAATTGACGGCGCCCGACCGGGAGCCGATGGCCTCCAGGAAGATGTCGCCGATCTTGGCCGGGTCGGGGGCGACGAAGACTCCACCCGCGCTGGTGGCCTTGGTTACGGCTTCGAGCTCGTTGCGGTCGACCTCGGGGCCGATACCGATGATGATCATGCGGACCGGGTGCACCGGATCGTTCAGCTTCTTCAGCTGGGCGATCAGGTCGGCGCGGGTGATGCCCTGGTTGGAGTCCTGGCCGTCGGTGAACAGCAGGACCGCGTTCACCCGGCCCGGTTCCCAGCCGTTCTTCACGTTCTTGTAAGCCGCCAGTGCCGTGTCGTAGAGACCGGTGTCGCCATTCCTCTTGGGCACGATCTTGGAGATCGAGGCCTGCAGCCGGGTCCGGGCCGACGTGAGCGGGCTGATCGGGACCAGTTCCTTCCACGGCCGCTTACCGACCATGTTGGTCGAGAAGAGCCACACGCCGACCGCCCACTTGTCGTCGAAGAGCGCCAGGCCTTGCGACGCGGCGCCCTGGGTGACCTGAGCACGGTTCAGGTTGCCCGCGGTCGGCACCGGCTCGAGCATCGAACCGGACACGTCGAAGACGGCGAGCACCCGGCCAGGCAGGGTGATGGCAGACCAACCGCCCAGCGCCTGGCTGATCTGGCTGGCGTCGGGGGTGGCCGCGGCGGCGCCGCCGGCCGCGCTCGGTTGCGTGGCCGGGCTGGTGGGCACCGAGGCGCCGATCGGCTTGGCGAAGGTGCTACCCGCGGTGCCGTCCGAGCTACGCAGGCCCTTGCTGCCGAGCATCTCCCGGAAGGACGCCGTCTGCAGGTGCTGGCGCAGGGCGGCCGCCGCGGTGGACTTCGCCAGGTCGACCTCGGGCATCACCGCGAACGGGTAGTCCAGCGGCGGCGGCGCCGGGTCGAGGTAGAGAGCGGCCAGCGGGATCGGCGGCTTCTCCGCGTTGTACTGGATCACGTCCTCTTCCGACAGCGGCGCCGCGCTGAGGCTGCTGGCGACGTCATTCGCGTCGGCCGAGTGCGGGAACTTCTGCAGCAGGTCGTCCCGCAGCGCGGAACTGCCCGCGGCGAGTGCCCGCAGCGCGCCGACACGGGCGGCCTGACCGGCCGGAGTCTCCCCGGCGGCTTGGCTCAGCGCGAGCAGCCCGGCCAGGCCGGCGGCGTCGCGGTTCGGGTCGACGATGCCGGTCCGCACGGTGTTGCTCTTGGTCATCTGCGCGACCAGATCCTGCCAGCCCAGCTTCTTGTCGGGCCAGTGGAACGCCTGCTCTGCGACGGGCACCGGCATCGCGACGACGATCGGGCTCTGTGCGATCGACTTGCCGTCGGTCGGCAGGAAGCCGGACGCCTCCGACTTGAGGCGCAACAGCCAGGTGTACGAATCCGGGATCCAGATGTCCGGAGGATGCACCGAAGCCGGGGCGGCGCCGAGGCCGGCCAGCGTGACCTGGTGCTCACGCGCGATCGCTGCCGCCATGGTGGCCGGGTTGATCGCCGAGACGCTGACGGCGACGCAGGTCCCCTTGACCTGCGCACCCTTGGCGACCCACTGGTTGGCGGCCTGATCGACGGCGGGGGCGATCTCCGTCGCGGCGGCGACATTCAGCCTGATGGATCCGGTACACCCGGAATTGGAGAACCTCTGGTAGCCGTAGACGCTCCCGGAGATAACGACGACGACTGCCATCGCGGCTCCAACGACGCCCGCTCCTCTGAGATTGAAGTTTCTACGATGGCGGCCTGACACGCGGTCCATCCTCCGCATAGCAGGTCTTGAATGCCATATACGTTCGGATGAAAATAACTCGGATTGCCGGAACCATGACCCCCCAGCAACTTTGCGTAACGTATCGACCTCGGTCAGTACATGAAAGTGGCCGTCTCCCACCCGATTCGTAGGCAAAGACGGCTAATAGCCCGATAGGTCGAGATCAGCTCAATCCTTGATCGCTACGAGGACTCCACCGCACCAGGCACGTCGGGCTCGGCTCGCCGACCGGATCGCCCTGAGCGGTTGGTACCCCGGTGTCGGGATCGATCCGGAAGATCGTGATCCCCGGTCGCCGTCTCCCGGCGCAACAGGGCGATGCCTTCACCCTCGCCACCGGTCTCCCCGGGATAACAGCCGACGAAGACGAATTCTCCAGGTTTGCTCACACTCCCGATCCAACCAGACGCGGCGGTGATCGCGTCGGCCCCGTTCGAACTCCCGCAGCTCGTGTTGAGACGGCGGGTCAGCGGAGGCCGGCGGTGGCCAGCTGCCGGCGAGCCACGTACTCGACCAGCTCGATCAGCACATTGCGGGCGGCGAGCGGCTCGCGGGCGTCGAAGAGCACGACCGGCACGCCCGGGTCGAGATCGAGCGCGCGGGCGACCGCCTCGGCGCCGAAACGATGATCCAGGTCGAAGCAGTTGACCGCGACCACGAACGGGGTGCCGCGCCCCTCGAAATAGTCGATCGACGGGAAGCAGTCGGCCAGCCGGCGGGTGTCGGCGAGCACCACAGCACCCAGCGCGCCCTGCGACAGCTCGTCCCACAGGAACCAGAAACGGTCCTGCCCCGGCGTGCCGAAGAGGTAGAGCTGCAGGTCCTCGGTGATGGTGATCCGGCCGAAGTCCATCGTCACCGTGGTGGTGCGCTTGCCCGCCATGCCGGACGTGTCGTCGTACCCGTCCACACCGGTCAGCACCTCCTCGGTCTGCAGCGGCCTGATCTCGCTGACCGAGCCCACCATGGTGGTCTTGCCCGAGCCGAAGCCACCGGCGATGAGGATCTTGAGCGCGACGGGAATGCGCGACTGTCCCGCCGCGTCGCGGTCAGAGCGCCCGGAGTCCATTAACAACCGCCTTGAGAATGTCGACACCGTACGGCTGGGTAGCCGACGGAGGTTCGTACAGCGAGACAAGTCCCGCAGAGCGTAGATCACCGAGCAACACGCGCACGACTCCGATCGACAAGTCCAGTTCGGACGCGAGTTCGACGACCGAGATCGGCTGCCAACACGCGCTCACGATGGCATAGTGCTCCGGCTGCAGGTGCGGCGCCGGCGGCAGTTCCGGCATGGCGGACACGACGAATGCGACCAAATCGAAATCGCCGTCGGCCGGTGCCACCCGGCCTTTGGTCAACGCGTACGGCCGGACCACTGGCCCGGCTTCGTAATCGAGCCAGTCGTGCGGTGCCCCGATGGGCTCAGCGGGCATCGGCCGGCCGGTCCGGGGCGTTCATGAAATCGCCGACCCTGGTCACCAGCATGGCCATCTCGTACGCGATCAGGCCGAGGTCCGCGTCGCTGGCCGCGAGCAGGGCCAGACACGCCCCGGCGCCCGCCGCCGTCACGAAGAGGAAGGCGGCCTCCATCTCCACGACCGTCTGGCGCACCGGGCCGGCCTGGAAATGCCGGCTCGCCCCCTTGGCCAGGCTCTGGAAGCCGGCGGCCATCGCCGACAGGTGCTCGGCGTCCTCCCGGCTCAGCGTCGCCGAGGCTCCCATCATCAGCCCGTCGGCCGAAAGCACCACCGCCTGCCGCGCGGACGGCACCCGGTCGATCAGGTCGTCCAGCAGCCAGGTCAGGTTCGCGCTCTGCCTCGTCGTCTGTGCCACTATGCGTCCTTCTCCGGCCTGTTCAGTTGGTTCCGGTGTGCGGGGGGGCCGCCGGCCGCGTCGATAGCCCTCGGGCCGCCGGCCGCGTCGATGGCCTTCGGGCCACCGGCCGCGTCGATAGCCCTCGGGCCACC
>JAVHVY010000013.1:0-4590 GCA_032160305.1 Actinoplanes sp. | reverse complement strand
TGACGCCGTGCCGGCCGGGGTGAAGGCCCCTGCGCCGACTGGTGATGCCGTGCCGGCCGGGGTGAAGGCCCCTGCGCCGACTGGTGATGCCGTGCCGGCCGGGGTGAAGGCCCCTGCGCCGACCGGTGATGCCGTGCCGGCCGAGGCCGTCGATGAGAAGGCCGGGTCCTCTGCCCGGCCGTCCGACGAGAACTGACGTCGCGGGCCCGGCGGGAGACGGCGACATGCGTACGGCCGTGGTGGTGGGCGCGGGGATGGCCGGACTGGCCGCCGCCGGTGCGCTGGCCCGCGCCGGCTGGCAGGTCACCCTGCTGGAACGAGGCGAGCGGGTGGTCGCCCCGCCGACCGCCCTGGTGCTGTGGTCCAACGGCCGCCGCGCCCTGGAGGCCCTCGACCCGGACGGTGGCTGGGCCGGCATCGCCGCGCCGCTGCCCGACGGTGGGGTCCGCCGCCCGGACGGCCAGTGGCTGGTCCCGCCGCGCGGGCCGGGCGCCGGCCCCGCGCCCGCCGTCGTGCACCTGGAGGATCTCTACGACGCGCTGGTCGCCGGGCTGGGTGACCGGGTGGACATCCGCACCGGGGTAGCCGTCACCAAGGTCCGAACCGGCCGCGGGCGGCGCCCGGCCGTCGGTGACGCGCGCAGCACCTTCGAGGCCGATCTGATCGTCGCCGCGGACGGGATCGACAGCCCGGTGCGCCGCGCGCTCGCCCCGGAAGCGGTCGCGGTCGGGTCCGGTTTCGCGGCCTGGCAGGCAGTGATCCCCGGCTACCGGGTTCCCGACCTCGACGGCGACAGCGGCCTCGGCGGGGAGACTCTCGGGGCCGGCTACCGCTTCGTGTCGATGCCGCTGGGGGAGCGGGCGGCCGGGCGCGGCGGCGTCTACTGGGTGGCGACCGCGGCGGGCGCACCCCGCCCGGAACCGCCGGCCACCCAACTGGCCCTGCTGCGCCGCTGGTTCGCCCACTGGCACGCCCCGGTCGGCGAGCTGCTGGCGGCGACCCGTCCGGAGGATCTCGTCCCGCAGGAGGTGCGGGAGCTGCGCCCGCTGCCGCGCGCGTACGGTTTCGGCTCCGGGCCAGGTGGCGTGGTGCTGCTCGGCGACGCCGCCCATGCCATGCCGCATCACCTGGGTCAGGGCGCCTGCCTGGCCTTCGAGGACGCGGCGACGCTGCGGGCGCTGACCGCGGACGCCGAGCCGGGCCCGCAGCTGACCGCGGCGATCGAGGCGTACAGCCGGACCCGGATGCCGCGTACGACCAGCGTGGTCCGGCAGACCCGGCGGATGTCGGCGGTGGTGCAGGCCCGCGGCAGGCTGGCGCTGCGCGCCCGCGACGCCGCCCTGGGCAGCCTGCGCCCCCGGATCATGGGCCACGCCGACGGCCCGGCCGCCGACTGGGCACCCCCGGAGTAACAGCCGGCCCGGCTTGCCGTTCGGCTGCGGCCGGCCTGGCTTGCCGTTCGGCTGCGGCCGGCTGGCGCAAACGTCGCGGCGAGCGGCTTGGCTTACCGCTGTGCGGTGGCCCGACGGCTTACCGCTGTGCGGTGGTCTGACGGCTTACCGCTGTGCGGTGGCCTGACGGCTTACAGCAGTGCGGCGGCCGGTTCGGCGATGCAGGCGGTGCCGACGCGGCGGAAGCCGACTTTGGAGTAGAGGCGGGCCACGTCGTCGTCGGCCGACGACAGGAAGACCGTGTCAATGCCGTGCTGCAGGCCGTGCCGGGCCAGGGTGGCCGTCAGCTGGGAGGCGTAGCCGCGCCGGCGGGCCGCCGGCAGCGTGGCGACGCCCACGACCTCGCCGACCTCCCCAGCGGTCTGCAGCATCCCGCTGGCCAGGACGCCCTCGGTGGGCGAGTCGACGACCGCACTGACGAACCGGCCGGAGGCGGCCCGCGTCCGGCCGGCCTCGATCTCGTCGTCGCTCGGGGCCGGGATCGCGTCGCGTTCGCCCGGCCCGGCGGTTGCGATCACCAGGCCGGCCAGGCCGACCGCGTCCAGCGGGGTGGCGATGGCCGGCGTGCCGAAGCCCAGGGAGGTGACGGCCCGGCTGGCGGCCAGGTCGGCGGCGAAGCCGGGCGCGGCCGGGTCGAGGATCCGGATCTGTGCGCCGGCCACCGGCAGATCCGGAACCAGCGCGGCCGTCTCCAGCACCATCAGCGGGGCGAGCAGCACCTCCAGACCGGCTGAGCGGGCGACGGCGAGCAGGTCGGGTGTGGTCTCGTGGACCCATTCGAAGGTTTCCGGCACACCGAGGTCTCGTTGCCGCTGCCGGACCGCAGTAACATCAGCGGCGGACGGTGTGGCGGCGTCGATCCGTGGGCGGGCGTAGTACGGCCAACCCGCTCCATCGCGGATGAAAAGCACGAATTTGCCGATGTCCTCGGTGACGGCGGTATCGCGGGGCACCGCATCGTAGAAGCGTTCCAGTTGGACGAAGACGTCTGATTCCGTATGCGCCACCGCGCGAGACTACCCGGTCGCCCGCGGCGACAGTGTGATCCATCCGCACATGGTCATCGACACCTGGCGGCGATCCCGAGCCGCTAACGTAGACTCTAGAGACTTTGCAGGGCCGACGTCGTCCCGACCTGGAAACGAAGTGTAGAGACGACAGGAGGTCCGGTGGCTCTTGCGCACCCCAAGGGGCTGGACTCGCCCGCGACGGAAAACCCGACTCCCGCAGCCCAGGGCCTCTATGACCCGGCGTACGAGCGGGACGCCTGCGGTGTCGCCTTCGTCGCCGATCTGCACGGCCACCGGTCGCACGACGTGGTCGCCAAGGGCCTGTCGGCGCTGATCCGCCTCGACCACCGGGGCGCCCGCGGCGCGGAGTACAACACCGGTGACGGCGCCGGGATCATGATCCAGGTCCCGGACGCGTTCTACCGGTCGGTCACCGCCTTCGAGCTGCCCGAGCCGGGGCGGTATGCCACCGGCCTGGTCTTCCTGCCCAACGACCCGGACGAGGTGGCCCGCGCGGTCGCGGTCTTCGAGAAATACGCGCTCGTCGAGGGCGGCGAGATCCTCGGCTGGCGGGACGTGCCCGTGCAGCCGGCCGGGCTCGGCGAGACCGCCGACGTGGCCCGCCCGCTGATCCGCCAAGTGTTCCTGGGCGCGCACCGGCTCACCGACGCGCCGGCCGGCCCGGCGGGGGCGCCGCTCAGCGGGCTCGACCTGGACCGCGTCGCGTTCTGCATCCGCAAACAGACCGAACGCGAGACCCAGCAGCGCGGCGTCGCGGCGTACTTCCCGTCGCTGTCGGCGCGGACGATCACCTACAAGGGCATGCTCACGCCCGACCAGTTGCCCGCGTTCTTCCCCGATCTGACCGACGAACGGGTGGACAGCGCCATCGCCCTGGTGCACTCCCGTTTCTCGACGAACACGTTCCCGTCCTGGCCGCTGGCCCACCCGTACCGGTTCATCGCGCACAACGGTGAGATCAACACGATCCGCGGGAACCGGAACTGGATGGCGGCCCGCGAGGCGCTGCTGGCCTCGCCGAACGTGCCCGGCAACATCAAGCGGCTGTTCCCGATCTGTACCTCGGAGGCGTCCGACTCGGCGAACTTCGACGCGGTGCTGGAACTGCTGCACCTGTCCGGGCGCAGCCTGCCGCACGCCGTGCTGATGATGATCCCGGAGGCCTGGGAGAACGACCGGGCGATGGATCCGGCACGCCGCGCGTTCTACCGCTTCCACGCCAGCCTGATGGAGCCGTGGGACGGCCCGGCCAGCGTCGCCTTCACCGACGGCACCGTCATCGGTGCGGTGCTCGACCGCAACGGCCTACGCCCCGGCCGGTGGTGGCACACCAGCGACGGCCTGGTCGTACTGGGCAGCGAGGCGGGCGTGCTCGACCTCGACCCGGCCACGGTCATCGCCAAGGGCCGCCTGCAGCCGGGCCGGATGTTCCTGGTCGACACCGAGGCTGGCCGGATCGTGCACGACGACGAGATCAAGACCGGCCTGGCCGCCTCCCAGCCGTACGCGGACTGGCTGCACGCCGGCCTGATCGACCTGGCCGACCTGCCGCCGCGCGAGCACGTCATCTACACCCACGACTCGGTGACCCGCCGCCAGCAGATCTTCGGCTACACCGAGGAGGAGCTGAAGATCCTGGTCGCGCCGATGGCCCGGACCGGCGCGGAGCCGCTCGGCTCGATGGGCACGGACACGCCGATCTCGCCGCTGTCGACCCGCCCCCGGCTGCTGTTCGACTATTTCCACCAGCTCTTCGCCCAGGTCACCAACCCGCCGCTGGACGCGATCCGGGAGGAACTGGTCACCAGCCTGTCCGCGACGATCGGCCCGGAGGGTAACCTGCTCGACCCGGGACCGGCCAGCTGCCGGCAGATCGTGCTGCCCTACCCGGTGATCGACAACGACGAGCTGGCCAAGCTGCTGTCGATCGACGAGGACGGCGACATGCACGGCTTCAAAGCCGTCCGCGTCTCCGGCCTCTATCCGTTGCGCGACGGCGCGGCCGGCATCCGGGCCCGGCTGACCCAGATCTGCCGGCACGTCTCCGAGGCGATCGAGGACGGCGTACGCATCCTCGTCCTGTCCGACCGCGACTCGAACGCGCAGCT
>JAVHVY010000093.1:0-5537 GCA_032160305.1 Actinoplanes sp. | reverse complement strand
CGTGCCGCAGGCCGACTTCGCCGGGTTCGCCGAGCCGGGCTGGGGCAAGATCGCCTGTAACCTCACGTTCCTGCCGTACGGCAGCGGCACGCTGCTCACCTACGAGTGCCGCACAGCCACCACCGATTCCGCGTCGCGCCGCAAGTTCGCCCGCTACTGGTGGTTGGTGCGACCGTTCGCCGCATACATCATGCGGGCCGCGCTGGCCACGATCGCTTCCGAAGCCAAACGAACCCGGACACCGCTGCCGGTCGCCCCGTAGCACGCGGCAGTCGGGAAGTCGCGCGGTCACGAGATCGCGCGCGGCGACGGACGACGAAGAGGATGCCCAATCGTGAGAGTTCTGGTCACGGCCGCGAGTAAGCACGGATCGACCGCGGAGGTCGCCGCGCGTATCGCCGAGGCGCTGCGTACGGCCCTTCCGGGCGACGCCGTGGTCGAGGTGCGCCCGGCGGTCGAGGTTGCCGATGTGGCGCCGTACGACGCCGTGGTGCTCGGCAGCGCGGTCTACATGGGGCGGTGGCTGGATGATGCGCGTGACGCCGCGCAGCGGATTGCGGCGCATCCACCGCGTCCGGTGTGGTTGTTCTCCAGCGGCCCGATCGGTAACCCGCCGAAGCCGCACGAGGATCCGGCTGAGGTCGCCACCCTTGTCGCGGCCACCAGCGGCCGTGGGCATCGGCTGTTCGCCGGGCGCCTGGACCGCCACCGGCTCGGCCTCGCCGAGCGAGCGATGGTCGCGGCCCTGCGGGTGGCCGACGGCGACTTCCGCGACTGGGACACGATCGACCGCTGGGGTCGCCAGATCGCCGCGGAATTGCGCCTGCGGGCCGACGCCGTGACGTCGTGACCACGACACGATCCATCGTCGTCGGCCCGCAGGCGTCGGAACCCGTGCCTGCGCGGGTCGGCAGATCTGCGGGACCGTGGCTGTGGATGTCAATCGCCGCGGCCGTGATCGCCGCCGCCGGCAGCATCGTCGGACTCGCGGCCTCCGGCGGCATCTACGGTCGCGAGACTGCGGCGTTCCTGGACCAGGCCATCGCGCAGGACATTGTGAACATCGCGGTCGTCTCTCCGGCGATCATCGTGTCGGCGTTGCTGGCCCGCCGTGGCTCGCTGACCGCCTGGCTGGCATGGCTGGGCGCGGTGGCGTTCACGGTCTACAACTACGTCATCTACACGCTGTCGATACATGCCGGTCCACTGTTCCTGGCGTGGGTGGCAGTCCTCGGCCTGTCCCTCTACGCACTGATCGGCGACCTCGTGGCCCTCGATCCGCGATCCGTTGGCGCCCGATTCGTATCCGCGCCCCGCCGCACGGTCGGGTGGTTCCTCATCGTGGTCGCCGCGCTGTTCTGCGGGCTGTGGCTGACCGACATCGTTCCGGCACTGCTGTCCGGACAGGTACCGGCCGCGGCCCGGGACCTTGGCCTGCCGTCCAACCCCGTGCACGTCCTCGACCTGGCCTTCTACCTACCTGCCACGTTCACCGCAGGGGCACTCCTGCTACGGAACCGGGCCGCCGGATACGTGCTCGCACCCGCACTGCTCGGCTTCCTCGCGCTGACCGGTCTACCGATCATGGTCACCCCGTTCGTGGCCAGCCAGCGCGGCGACACCCCAGCCTGGGCGGTGCTGGCACCGATCACCGCCGTCACGATCATCAGCGCCGGCCTACTCATCCGACTGCTCTCGACGATTCAGAAACCGGCGGATCCGATCATCGACACCACCAAAATCCGGCTCGGATAACCGGGCGTAAAAAGTAGCCTCGTCGCTCCGGTCCCCGGCGGCCTTCATCCACCAGCGCCACGCCCTGTTGCAGACGCGTGACACACCAAGGGGCCTCATCGCATGCACACTGACCTGGAACAACCCACCGACCAACCGGTCGCCGCCCGGCCGGTGAGCCGCCGAGCCGCCCTACAGTTCCTCGGTCTGGGTGCCGGAGCCGTCGCGGTCGCCGGATCGGGCGGGCTGACCTGGCTCGCGACCACCGGCGGCGTCTTCTCCACCGGAACCGGACCCGCCTACGCCGCGTGGACCGCCGCCTCCCCGCGGGGACAGCCGCTGGATCTCGTCCGGGCCGCGATCCTGGCCGCGAACGCCCACAACACCCAACCCTGGCTGTTCACCGTCACGAACGACCGCATCGACGTGTTCGCAGACATGTCCCGGACCATCGGCACAATGGATTCGCTGCTGCGCGAAATGCACATCTCGCTCGGCTGCGCCGTAGAAAATCTGACCCTCGCCGGCCCGCCGAACGGCATCGCCGCCGCCGTCACACTCCTGCCGGACCCGGCCGACGCCACCCACATCGCCACGGTCGCGCTGACCAGGGCTCCGATATCACGGTCGGCGCTGTTCGACGCGATCACTGACCGGCATACCAACCGCGGCGGCTACGACACCGACCGAGCGGTCACCGCCGCGCAGCGAGGCGCACTCAGCGCGCTCGTCGACGCGCCGGACACGGAGCTGGTCTGGTTCACCACCAGCCCGCAGATGCAGGCGTTCAGCGCTCTCACCATCCGCGCCACGGAGGCGATCATCGCCGACCCGCAGCAGGCGGCCGACGACTTCCGCTGGTATCGCTCCAGCTGGCACGACGTCCAGACCCACAAGGACGGCATCACCATCGATCCGTCCGGTCAGTCCCCCCTGATCCGGGCCGTGTCCAAGCTGCTGCCGACCACCCAGAAGCAAGACAACGACGGCTGGCTCAGCGGCACCCGCGACACCCAACTGCCGACCGCCGCCGCGTTCGGCGCCATCGTCGTCACCGATCCGCAGGACAATCTTCAACGCCTGCGGGCCGGGCGGATCTGGCAACGGATGCACCTGACCGCCACGACGGCGGGACTGGCGATGCAGCCGTTGTGCCAGATACCGGAACGCATCGACCGCGAGACCTCGGCGAATCTGTCGCCCGTCTTCACCGCCGCGATGGCGGCGATGCTGCCCGCCGGTACCCATCCGGTCATGACGTTCCGGATCGGATACCCCGCCGGCGCGGCCCTGTTGAGCCCGCGCCGCCCCGCCGCCGACGTCATCCACGCCTAGGAGTTTTCGATGAATGACACTGTGCGCCGGACCTGGCCCGCCATCGGCGTGGCCGTCCTCGCGCTGTTCTACCTGTGGATCGGTGCCGCCGCGCACGGCTGGGACCGGATACTCGGCCTGGCCGGCGGGGTACTCATCTTCGCCGCGGTCGCGGTCGCCCGCCGATCCGTGTCGGCCGCCTACACGCTGCTCGTCCTCGGCGCGCTGCCACTGGCGATCGTCACCTGGTGGAGCATCGCGACACCAGTCCTGGCCATCGTCGTCCTGCTCCTGGGCTGGATCGCCGTGCGGCATCTCCGCGCACCGCGTGCCGTCGCGACCCCGCCCACCGCGGTGGGATCACCGGCATGACCATCACGACCCGGCACGTGATCTTCGGAACCGGCGCGATCGGCCTGGCCACCCTCGATGCACTGCTCCGCCGATGGCATCACCAAACCTACAAGCGGTAGGTTTTCATTCCGGTCGAACCTACCGAACGGACCAGCCGTACGTCGCAACGCAAGTAATTCAACCGCATGTGCGAACGACGGGCCTAGCCGACAACGGTGGCTGACCACTGCGCGTCACAGCAGCGGCACCGACGGGTCCCCACCCTCACCGGTGTCCGACCACGTGTTCACCGTGCAGAACCGCCACTTCTTGTCAGCACCAAGATAGAGAGTGATCTCCAAAGTGGTGGCCGGCAACGGTTGGAAGGCCGAGATCGGGGTCGCCGTGCTCTGGCTCAGCACCGGCTCCGCGGCCCGGATGGCGGTCACGTCCAGCGACACCTCGTTACCCAGCGCCGCGATCGTGCTGCCCGCCGCCGGCGATGGGCCGGTGACCAGACTGAAGACCGGCGCGCTGGGCTTGAGATAGGCCTGCTCCTCGAACAACGCGGTGGTTTGTTGCGACAACAGGTCGTACATCGCACAGCCGGGGGCTGCGACGTTGGCGACCTTCGACGGGTCCGGGTTGGCCAACACCCACTGGCCGTAGCCGGCGAGGGACGCCAGGATCGCCGGCCACGCGGTCCCGGTGGTCTTCAACGCCGGGGCGCCCGTCTTCGGCTTCGGTGCGGCGACGGTCAGGTTGGTCACCTTGTACGACGGCTGCGGGTTCGCCGCGGCGCTCGGGACCGTGGCCGTCGAGCCCAGCAGCGTGGAGCAGGCGGTCAGCGCGCTGAGCAGCAGGGCGCCCACCCCGAGCGCGCCCGCTGTCTTCCGTGTCGACATCACGGGGATTCCATCGACGGCGCCGAACGGTACTTGAGAAAAGGACACAACGGCATTTGCTATAGCATCGCTCATCTAAGAAAAGGCTGAACAAGCCGACAGCCAGAATCTGGCGGCAACGCGCGCCTACGCCAAGCTCGGCGGTCGTGACAATCGGCGAACGCGACCCTGTCCGCACCCCGGTCCGCGCACGGGCGGCCCTCAGCAAGGTCCCGGAGATCACTGCCTGGTTCTGGGTTATCAAGGTGTTGACCACCGGCATGGGCGAGACCGCCTCCGACTGGCTCGCCCACACCCTCGCTCCCCCGGTCGCCGTCGGCCTCGGCGCGATCGCCCTGATCGCCTCGCTCGCTCTCCAGTTCACCGCCCGCCGCTACGTGGCCTGGATCTATTGGCTCGCCGCTGAGCGCGACCGGCTCGGGCGGGTCGATCGCCCGCTGCGGCGACGCGCCCAGGACACCGGCGGTGTGGTGGCGATGACCGACGCGGGCGCCGCCACCGGCCAGCTCGCAGCACCGAGGTTGTTGCTCGTGTGAGCACCTGGTCCGGAGGGCGGTGCCGAGGATGGCATCGAATATGTCGTCCTCGGGCCCGACGCGGAGCCTCGGAACGTGAAACGCGCAGTGGAGAACCGTCGTCGCTGGTGCCCGCTGGCTGTCGGTCAATCAGCACCAAGTTTGACCGTGGTACCGCGGTACCACGGTGCCGCCGAACAGTGCACCGCGGTACGACGGATCGCCACCCGGCCGGACCTAACGTTTTACACCAAGACGCCAGGACATCGGCCTACGCAGGCCCGTTAGGGAGAGCCATGATCGAGACAAGACAACTGACCAAGCGGTACGGGGACAAGACGGCCGTCGACGGTGTGGACTTCACCGTCCGGCCGGGCGCGGTGACCGGCTTCCTCGGTCCGAACGGCGCCGGCAAGTCCACCACCATGCGGATGATCATCGGGTTGGACGCGCCGACGTCCGGGACCGTGACCGTGAACGGCCGCCGCTACGCCCGGCACCCTGCTCCGCTGCATGAGGTCGGCGCGCTGCTCGAGGCCCGGTCGATCCACCCCGGACGGTCCGCGTTCGACCACCTGATGACTCTCGCGCACACCCATGGCATCTCGCGGGCCCGGGTGGACGAGATGATCGAACTGACCGGCCTCCAGTCGGTCGCGCGCAAGCGCGCCGGTGCCTTCTCGCTCGGCATGGGCCAGCGCCTGGGTATCGCCGCGGCGCTGCTCGGTGACCCGCA
>JAVHVY010000072.1:0-6280 GCA_032160305.1 Actinoplanes sp. | reverse complement strand
ATCCCCGGGTGGGCGGCGGCCACCGGCTGCGCGGCCCTGGTCGGTTTCGTCGCCTGGGAGCAGAATCGTGCCGCCCGGCCCGGCCGGTTGGCGCTGCCCCGCCGGGAGGGCGATCACGTGCTGTGGGCGCCGGAGGAACGGCTCGCCTTCGAACGGGCGCTGCTGGTCTCCCGCCGGATCCGGCGCAGCTGGCCCGAGCTGGGCGACATGCTCGACCCGGCCGAGGGCGACCGCACCCTGACCCACGCGCTCGATCAGCTCGCCGCGATGATGACGCGCCGGCAGCAGATCCGCCGGCTGCGCGCCGAACTGACCGAGGCCGGCCAGGCCGATCTGCCCGCCGACAGCCCGGCCCGGCTGGCGCTCGCGGCCCAGCGTGAACGGGTCGAGGTGCTGTGGCGCGAGACCGGCCAGTCCGCGAACCGGATGCTGGCCGGCATCAACGCGGCCGCCCTGGCCGGCGAGAGCGTGCTGCGCGAGCAGCGGATCAGTCGCGCCGCCCGGGACGCGGAGCTGGCGATCTCCCAGCTCACGGCCGGTCCGGCGGCGGCCGCAGAGGCCGGACCGGAGCTTGCCGAGCGGACAGCGGCCGTCGTGGCCGCCTACCGCGAACTGGCCGCGTTGTAGCCACCTGCGGAACGTGGCGGTCAGGTGTTCCGGACCGGGCGGTGCGGGCCCGGCGGGCGGGAGCCCTGCGGGTGGGAGCCGACGGGCCGGGATCCGGTCGGTCGGGTGCCGGCGTAACAGAGCCGGCCGTTCACTCCCGCGGGTGACTCGACCGAGCAAGTGATGATGGTGACGTCGTGATACGACACGCGTGCCCCCCGCCCATGTCCGAAAACCGTCCGCTACCTGCGTCAACGACTCGGCGGTCGGTCAGTCGCTGGCGGCCTCACCCGGCCCGGCGCGAGGTCGAGTGCTGCCGGGGCACGATAACGCGGCGTGCGGGGCGCCGCCGGGCCGGGTGCCGGCCGAGCGCCTCGACCGCCTCCACCAGGCTCGCTTGGACGGCCACCGCGTCGGCGGGTCGCCAGCGGACCTTGCCGGGGGAGACGGCCCAGCGCACCACCCCTTCGGGTAGCCGGCTGGGCGCGGCCGGCACCCACGAGCCGCGGGCGTGCCGTACCACGTCGAGCCGGTTCGCCAGCTCGGGGCGCAACGGCAGCCCGGGGCGTACGAAGAACATCCACCGCCCGGTCGGACCGACCGCGACCGGACCACGTCCGTCCGCGACGTCGGGTCCGAGCACGTCGGCCCGCAGCCGGATCGCGCCCAACGCCCGCAGGCCCACGGCCGCGGGCACGTCGAGCACGTCGAAGGAGCCGCCGGTGACGAGCAGGACCGGGTAGGGCCGGCGCCGCCACCAGGTGGCGACGCGGCGGGTGCTGATGCCCGGCTCCACCGCCCCGGAGCCGCGGGCGGGATGGCTCGATCCAGGCAGGACGGCCCAGCGGTGCGCCGCGAAGCGCAGGGCGGCCCGGCGCAGGAGCAGCCGATCAAGAAGAGCCGGATGGACAAATGGTTTGCCGAAGCTCCACTGCATGGTGGGAAGACCTCTTATCGGTGGCGGCTGCCGTACCCAAGTGGGACTCGCGTTCGTTGTGCGAGGCAGATCACCATGTGCAAGTTGCGTGAGAAGCTACGAGCAGCGGTGAGCAGACGATCACACACACTGTGCGACCAGCCAAATGCGTTGAGGTCCACACTGCTGGCGAACACACCGGTTTGCTCACCGGCCCGAGTCGCCGGATGAGTTGGGGAGGCACCGTGGACGAGCTGCCGATCGGCCGTCGAGTCGCCTATTGGCGCGGCCGTCGCAAGATGTCCCAGCAGGTCTTCGCCGACCGACTGGGCAAATCCAAGAGCTGGGTGGACAAGGTGGAGCGAGGAGTCCGCCGGCTCGACAAGTTCTCCGTCGTCTACGAGATCGCGGACGTGCTCGCCGTGGACGTCCAGCTGTTGCTGGGCAAGGACGTGGAGCGCCGCCCGGAGTCCCAGAACTGCATCGACCAGGTGGAGGTCGAGGAGATTCGCGCGGCTCTGGAGCGTTATGACCAGATGAGTGCGTTCTTCCAGTCCGTGCCACAGTCACCGCCGCTGACCGAGATGCGCAAGGCGGTGAGTCACGCCTGGCTGACCTATCAGCACGCGAAGTACGGCGTCCTCGCCCGCACGCTGCCGAGGCTGTTGCGCGACGCGCAGGCCGCGGACAGCGCGCACGTCAACGGCGACGAGGCCCGCGAGGCGGCGCACCTGCTCGGGCAGGTCTACCAGATCGCGTCGTCCACGTTGCGCAAGGTCGGCGAGCACGAGCTCTCCTGGCTCGCCGCGGACCGCTCGATCGCCGTCTCCCAGCGGGCCGGCGACCAACTGCTCGCCGGGCTGGCCAGCTACCGGGTCGGCAGCGCGCTGCTCTCGCTGGGCCGGATGCGCCCGGCCCTCGAGGTAAACGTCAACATCGCCAACCGGCTCGCGCCCGGCCAGGACCACACCCACGAGCGCCTTTCCGTGTACGGGATGCTGCTGGTCAACGGGGCGATGGCTGCGGCACGGATCGGTGACAGCGCCACGGTGCGGGACCTGATCGCGGGCGCCGAGCAGGCCGCCATCGAGATGGGCGGCGACCACAACCACTACTGGACCAGCTTCGGCCCGACCAACGTGGAACTGCACCGGGCGGCGGCCGCGGTCGAGCTGGGCGACGGCCGTAGCGCGGTGGAGTGTCACGAACGGCTCGACCAGGAGTGTTTCGCGGCCCTGCTGCCGGAACGTCGGGCACATCACTACCTGGACATCGCCCGCGGTTACACGCAGGTCGGTGACATCGAGAAGGCCAGCGAGATGCTGCTGGAGGGGGACCGTCTCGCCCCGTCCGAGATCCGCTGCCGCCCGCTCGCCCACGAGGTCCTCTCCGACGTGCTGCGACGCACCCGGGGAACACCGCCGGCGCCCATCGCGGAGCTGGCCGAACAGATGGGAGTCGGCGTATGAGGTGGATCTGCCCGTGATCACCGGTGACCCCTCGCGCGGCGTGCTGTACGTCCTCGTCTGTGGTTCGCCTCTCGCCCGTGACGTCGGCGTTCTCGTCGGCCTCGCGCAGAGCGAAGGCTGGGAGGTCTGTGTGATCACGACCCCCGACGGCCGCAGATTCGTCGACGTCGCGGCGCTGCAAGCCCAGACCGGTCACCCGGTCCGGACGCACTACAAGAGCCCGGGCGGCCACGACGTGCTGCCGCCGGCGGACGCCATGATCGTGGCGCCCGCGACGGTGAACACCGTCAACAAGTGGGCGGCCGGGATCACCGACACCCTGGTTCTCGGCCTGCTCGTGGAGGGCTACGGCTACGGGGTGCCGACCGTCGTGGTCCCGTACACGAACAAGATCATGGCTCTGCACCCCGCGCTGCACGAGAGCCTCGCGAAACTGCGGGACTGGGGTGTCCAGGTGCTCTACGGCGACGACGTGATGCGCCTCGGCGGTCCAGGACAGAACGATAGATTTCGGGATAAGTTTCCGTGGCGGCGGGCTCTGCACGCCGTGAGCAACCCGTTCGCGTCGGACAGCCGGGCAGACAGCAGAGTCGAGCCGGGGGCGCTCTCCTAGGCATATAGAGTTGGCGGCCGTGACGACCGACGCTGCCGAGCCCACCGTCCGCGACCTGGTGGACGCCCTGGACCGGCGCTACCCGCGCGAGTGGGCCGAGCAGTGGGACACGGTCGGTCTCGTCCTGGGCGAGCCCGGCACCGTGGTACGGCGCGTGCTCTGCGTGGTCGACTGCGTGCCCGAGACGGTCGCCCAGGCGTTGGACACCGGCGCCGATCTGATCGTGGCGCACCACCCGCTGCTGTTCAAGCCGGTCTCGTCGATCGCTCCGGAGACGTACCAGGGGCGGATCGTCCACCAGCTGATCCGGGCGGACGTGGCCCTGTACTCGGCGCACACCAACGCCGACATCGCCAGCCCCGGCGTCTCCGACGCACTCGCCGCGCGCCTCGACCTGGTCGGGCTGCGTCCGCTGGTCGCGGCGCAGGGCGCGGGCGAGGGCGGCGGCCGTGGCATCGGCCGGATCGGCACGCTGACCGCCCCGATGCGGCTGGCCGACCTGACCGGGTTCGTCGCCGAGCGGCTGCCGGCGACCGCCGCCGGGGTCCGCGCGGCGGGCGACCCGGAGTTGATGATCCGGACGCTGGCGGTCTGCGGGGGAGCGGGCGACGCGTTTCTGGCCGACGCCACCCGGGCCGGCGTCGACGCCTACCTCTGTGCCGATCTGCGGCACCACCCGGCCGGCGGGCACGTCGCCGCCGGCGGCCCGGCCCTGCTCGACGTCGCCCACTGGGCGAGCGAGCGGCCGTGGCTCGACGAGGTCGCCGCCTGGCTGCGCCGGAGCTTTCCCGTCGAGGCCCTCGTGTCCGATCTCGACACCGGCCCCTGGACCGTGCACGCCACCAGCCACTCGGAGAAGGAGATCACCCTGTGAAGGCCTCGCCGGAAGCTCAGCGACGTTTGCTCGACCTGCAGGCCATCGACACCACCCTCGCCCAGCTCGCGCACCGCAAGCGGTCGCTGCCCGAGCTGGCCGAGCTGGCCGCGGTCGCCCGTGAGCTGTCGGCGCTGGAGGACGACCGGATCCGCGCCCAGGTCGTCGTGGACGACCTGGACCGTGACATCACCCGCTTCGAGAAGGACATCGAGCAGGTTCGCACCCGCAAGGAGCGGGACCAGAAGCGCCTCGACGCAGGCGGCGCGTTGCGCGAGATCGAGGGCCTGCAGCACGAGCTGGCCACCCTGAATCGCCGGCAGTCCGAGCTGGAGGACGCCGAGCTGGAGCTGATGGAGCAACGCGAGACGGCCGAGCAGGATCTGAACGCGGTGAACGGCAAGCTCGCCGACGCCCGTAAGCGCCGCGAGGCGGCCGAACAGCGGCGCGACGAGGCGACCACCGACATCACCAGGGAGCAGGAGTTCAAGACCCAGTCCCGGGTTCCGCTCGCCGCGGACCTGCCGGCGGACCTGGTCACGCTCTACGACAAGATCCGGGCGGATTCCGCGCTCGGCGCCGCACTGGTGCGTTCCGGGCGCTGTGGCGGGTGCCGGATCGAGCTCTATGGCGCCGACCTGGCCCGGGTCAAGGGCGCCCCGGCCGACGAGGTGGTCCGCTGCGAGGAGTGCCGGCGGATCATGGTGCGGACGGCGGAATCCGGCCTGTGAACGAGCTGCGGGTGATCGTCGAAGCCGACGGCGGCTCCCGGGGCAACCCGGGACCGGCCGGTTACGGCGCCGTCGTGCGCGAGACGGCGACCGGCGAGATCCTGCTCGAACGCTGGGGCGCGCTGGGCACCACGACGAACAACGTCGCGGAGTACACCGGGCTGATCGAGGGGTTGCGGGCGGCGGCCGAGCTCAAAGCCACCCACGTGGACGTGCGGATGGACTCGAAGCTGGTGGTCGAGCAGATGTCCGGCCGCTGGCAGATCAAGAACCCGGGGCTGCGGCCGCTCGCCGCCCAGGCGGCCGTGCTGGTCGCGCGGTTCACCACGGTCACCTTCGACTGGATCCCCCGGGAACGCAACAAGGACGCGGACGCCCTGGCCAACCGCGCGATGGACGAGGGTGCCGGGAAGTCGCCGCGACCGGCCGCCGCCCCGGTCGCGCCGCCCCGGTCGCAGTCCTGGGCGCCGCCATCCTCCACTGCCGACGCGACCCGGCTGATCCTCGTCCGGCACGGCGAGACCGCGCTCACCAAGCAGGGCCGATTCTCCGGCCGGGGCGACATCCCGCTCTCCGAGGAGGGTGAGGCGCAGGCGATGGCCGCGGCCGGCCGGGTCGCCGGGATCTCCCAGGACGTCGCCGGGATACTCAGTTCGCCGTTGAAGCGCTGCCTGCGTACGGCTGAGCTGATCTCGGCCGCGGCCGGCGGGGCGACCGTGACGGTGCTACCCGAGCTGATCGAGTGCGACTTCGGCGACTGGGAAGGGCTGACCTTCGGGGAGGTGCGCGAGCGCTGGCCCGTCGAGATGGACGCCTGGCTCGGCTCGACGAGCGTGGCCCCACCCGGCGGTGAGTCGTTCCAGCAGGTGGCGAAGCGGGTGCGCGGGGCGATGGCGACGCTGCTGAGCTCGTACCCGGCGTCGGTGATCGTCGTGGTCTCGCATGTCTCGCCGATCAAGCTGATCCTGCGCGATGCGCTGGCCGCGGGCGACGCCTTCCTGCACCGGCTCTTCCTGGACGCCGCGGGCGTGTCCACGATGGATGCGTGGCCGGACGGCGGGATCGCGGTCC
>JAVHVY010000070.1:0-6035 GCA_032160305.1 Actinoplanes sp. | reverse complement strand
GTCCCCGGTACCCTGTAAAACCGCGGGCCGCTAGCTCAATGGCAGAGCTGAGGACTTTTAATCCTTAGGTTCGGGGTTCGAATCCCCGGCGGCCCACCCTGACCTGCTGTTATAGCTTTTCGTAGCGGACCATCTACGCGGCCTTTGGTGGCTTTCGATCCCTTTTGGGTAGGCGCTCGAGCTGTTTACGAGCAACCAGAGCGTTCTTCACGTGAGTTGCCGGTGTGGTTGTTTCCGCTGGTGAGAGCGGTTTGCGGGGGACGAGGGCTGCGGCGGCGTCGGCTTTGGCGCGTTCGGTTTCCAGTTCGTGGATCACTGAGGTGTAGGTGTCGCCGGTGATCGTGATCGAGGAGTGGCCGAGGGTTTCCTGGATGTCTTTCATGTCGGAGCCGGAGGCTTTGAGGTAGGTCGCGGCGCAGTGCCGCAGGTCGTGGAGCCGGATCGGGGGCAGACCGGCGGCGACGACGAGAGCCTCGAAACGCTGGCTGACGGTTTCGGGGTGATACGGCTGGCCGGTGGGCTGGACGAAGAACAGTCCGGTACGGGGCCAGGCGGGTCCGTTGACGGTCTGCCAGCGGGCCCGGCGGGCGCGGTATTCGCCGAGTGCGTGGCGGGTGGACTCGTCGAGGGTGACGGTGCGTTCGCCGGCGTCGCTTTTCACTTTCTTGGTGATGGGGGTCCAGCCCAGCGTGGTGATCTGCTGGGCGATGGTGATGCTGGCGGTGTCGAGGTCGACGTCGGCGTCGCGCAGGCCGACGGCCTCACCGCGGCGTAGGCCGCGGTGCAGGATGAGCAGGAACATCGGGTAGAGCACCAGGTCGTGGGTTTGCGCGTAGTCGAGGAACGCGCCGGCCTGTGTCGGGGTCCACACCATGACGGGGCTGGGCCGGGCGCCGATGTGCTGCCAGGCGGTGACCGCGGCGGCGGTCCACACTTTCGCGCGGGGTCGTCGGCCGCAGGGTAGTTCGATGTGCGCGGCGGGGTTGAACTCGATGAGCCGGTGGGCGCGGATCGCGTCGTTGAGAGCTTTGCGCAGGGTGGCGCGGATGCGGTGCAGGGTCGCCCCGGTGACGATCCGCATCCCTTTCACGCTGGATCGCAGGTCGGGGTCGTCGCTGTGGCGGGCGAGGTCGATGGTGGTGTTGCGGTCGAGGATCGCCTCGACCATGGCCTGGATGTGTGTGACCCGTAGCGCGTCGAGGGGGATGTGTCCGAGGTGGGGTTCGAGGTAGTTACGGATGTGTCCGGCGTAGCCGAGCAGGGTGGTGGCTTCGATCTTGCGGCTGCGGTGCCATTGCCATAGGTAGTCGGCGACGGTCATGACGGTGCTGGGGGCGACGCCGGCTTTGACGCGGCGGGCGAGGCGGTCGCGGTCGGGTAGCGGCTGGCCGGCTTTGACTTGTAGCAGGGTGGTGGCGATCTGCGCGGAGAAGTCGGGGATCCCGGCGGCGAGTTGGAGCAGCATCAGCGCGTGGTCGCGTTCGGCGGCGGCGGCCTCGCGGGTGTCGAAGCCGGTGCGGCGCAGTTGGCGCCTTCGGGTGCTGCCCCGTTGCGGCGGCAGTTCGAGTTGGTAGGCCCACCGGCCGTGGGTAGGGCTCCAGCTGCCGGTGGCCCGGTAGAGCTGGGGACACCGGACGCCGAGCCGGCGGCCTTGCTCGTCTCTGCAGTTGCACGTCTTTTTGATGGATCCCTCAGCCATGGACGGTTCCTTGGTGTTCGTGCGGCCGGGGCGCGGCGCCGGGGCCTGGGGATTTCGTGTGGACGATCGACGCGTGCACGGCCGGGATGGTCAAGTCGCCGCCGGTCGGTGGCGGGTCGTGGGGCATGTGCAGGGCGGTGAGGATCGCGGCGACCGGGATGCGGTAGCGGGCGCCGAAACGCAGGACTGGGACGGGGAAGGCCCCGGTCTTGACGAGGTCGTAGGCAACGGACCGAGACAGTCCGAAGATCGCTGCGGCGGTGGGCACGTCGGTGACGGTGCCCAGCGCGCGGATCCGTCCGGCCGTCCACGGTGACGAGTTTCCGGGGCCGGGTGTCTGATCTGCAGAGGGTGCGGTGGTCACGATGGTTTCCTGTCTTTGCGTTGTGGTGGGTGCTGGTGCGGGCTTGCTGGTGCCGGCCGGCCGGGCCGCGACTTGATTGCCCTGGGCGTGCAGAGCGTTCATGGTGTCCGCGCCGCCAACCGGCGCCGGCGGCGGCCGGTCCGGCTTCGCACGGCATGGCAATGAGGACGTCCATGGACGCTGACGAGAACGACCCCGCTGTCGCCGCCGCCTCCAGGGCCGGACACCGGCGTAGTGGCGGCGATCGATCCCAAGGACGAGGAGGTGGTCCCTGCCGCGTTGACCGCGTTCGTCGCGGCGGGCGGGCACATGCGGCGGTCACCGCTAACGGGAACATCCGGCGGTGACCGCTGTCGCCGCTGGAGGACGTGGTGGCCGCGGCGGTGCGGATCACGACCGCCGTCGCCCCGTACGTGGGTGACTTCTCCTCCAACGGCGGCGCCGTGAGGACCCGGCCGAGGAGCTTCTGGTGGAAGCCCGCGCCGAGCTCAGCTATGCCTGCCATCATCTGTGCCTGGACGATCATCGGGGACGGTGGCCACTCCGGCCGGGTGAGTCGGTCTGGGCCCCCGCGGGATGCCGCGGGGTTACGGACATTGGGGTTCTGCGGAATTCGAGCACTTCAGTACGTTGGCGAACACGAGGACGTCCTCGTGCGCGATCAGGTGCATCGGCGTGCCCGCCGCGCGGGCCTTACGCACGGCCTGCAACTGGAAGAAGGACGGCCGGGCGACCAGGTTGTTGTCGCGGACCGCGGCCAGCAGCGCCACGCACCGGTCCACTGGCGTCAGCCCGGCCCGTAGACCGGCGCCGATGACGGCCGAGGGCAGGTCGACGAGCTGCCCCGCCTTGCGCCACGGCCGGGCGGTGACTACCACGATCCCGCCCGGCTTGAGCAGGATGGCGCAGCCTTGCAGGATCTGAGCGAAGCCGTCGGCGAGACCGGTGAGGTCGCGGTGGGCGAGGTTGCCCTTGTCGGTGCCGTCGTTGTACGCGTTGTCGAACTTCGCCACCCCGGCCTCGCCCGGCCGGACGAGGCCGTGCACGGTCGGCCCGTACGGCGGCGACGTCACGACGAGGGCCACCTGCCCGGCCAGGGCGGCGGGCACCAGCGACAGGATGCCGGTGGAATCCCCGCGGATGACCGCGCCGCGGCCGGTCGCGCCCTGGGTGTGGGCGTGTTTGATGTTGGCGTCGGCGGTGTCCGCCCAGCGGGATTCGTACTCGACGCCGATGGCGTCGCGGCCGGCGTGCACGGCTTCGACGAGGGTGGTGCCGATGCCGCACATCGGGTCCAGGACGAGATCGCCGGGCTGGGTGTAGTGCTCGATGGCGTGCGTGGCGATCGCCGGGAGCATGCGGGCCGGGTGTTTGACCGATTCGGGTACGTAGCGGCCCTTGCGCTGCACGGGTCCGGTGGCCTGGGCGGTCGCCCACACCGACAACCCCTCCGGGGTGGTGTCGGCGCAGTGCTGGGCGTCGTAGGCGCGGTGCTTAGCCACGCTGATCACCACCCCGGCGCCTACGCCCGGCCGGGTGCGGCTTGGCAAGCTGGCTGAAGACCATGAGGTCCGCGTGCACCCGCAGGTGCGCCACAGCCCACTGCTGGTCGTCGGCGCCGGCAAGCGTCAGGAGCTCTTCGTCGGTGACGTGGTAGATGAACGCGTCGCCGTCGGTGTCGGCGGCCACAGCCACGATGTGCTGCAGATAGCCCAGACCGACGCCGGCGGCGGCCTGCACGACCGGGGTGAAGTCCTGCGGGGTACCGGGTGTGTCGGCGGAGACGGCGACCACGAGGATCAGGCAGCCGCCGGGGCGCAGCAGCCGGGCGCAGGCGGTCATCAGCCATGCCAGGCGGACCCGGTTGGCGGCGTCGTTCTGCTGGTTCAGGGGCCAGCAGGCGACCACGAGGCTGGTCTGCTGCTGCAGGGATGTGTCCGGCGGCAGGTCGGTGACCGGGGTGCCGGAGTGCGCCAGGTCGGGGTCGGTGAGGTCGTCGCCGAACCAGGTGGCCAGCTCCGGCACGTCGTCGTCGGCTTCCGCGCCGTCGCTGATGCCGGGCTGAGGGGTCGGGGTGGCCGGCCCGATGATCAGGCTGGCGACGTCGGTGAACCAGGCCGGGTGGTGCCGCCTGCCGCCGGTGGTGCACCCGGCGGTAAGGGAGTGGTCGGGGGTGAGGTCTACGACGGCCTCGCCGGGGCGGCTGTAGGCGCCGATCAGCCGCGCGGCGAGCCGGGCGCCGATGCTGCGGCCGGTGTCGTCGGTGGTACGGGCGGTGCGCCAGACGGTGATCGGGACCGGCGGGTCGCCGGCGATCAGGTCCGTCTCGACGGTGTCGGTTGCGGTCGAGTCGAGGTTGCGGTGGTGCTGCGGCGTGTGCTCGCTCATGTGGTGTCGGCTCCACGCCGCGCCGTGAAGCGCTGACACCCACAAACCGGCGTTTGTGAGCTGTGGCGAACACATGGGAATCTCACAGCGTCTGACAGCACCTCACAGAAGGGTGACAGTGCAGGTCAGGACCGTTTCTGGCAATCTTGAAGCGGCCATCGACGGCCGGCGGGTCTCACAGCGGCTCATCCCGGCGGCGTGGTGAGGCTTCTGTGAGATCGCGTCAGATCCCAGATCCCGAACTCTTGACCCCAGGAAACTCGCCGCGTACTCGCGGGAGCGCTGTGCGCCGCAACCGTCTGGCCGCATGAGGTACCGACGAAACGAGCGCGGGCCCCGATGGTTCGGGGCCTGCGCTCGAGATGGCGTCGGTATGAAGGCGTTCAGGCGGCGGCCAGCGAGGTGCGTCCTCTGGCTGGCGGGGCGCCGGCACGGCTGGCGCGGATGTTGCGGCGCCGCCTCGCCTCGCGATCCAGTTCGTCGCGGGTGTGCGGGGACGCTGCTTCGCTGAGCAGCCCGGACTCGAGGGCCTCGGCGATGCGGGCGTCGATGCGTTCGACCCGGCGGCGAAGGGTGTCGACTTCCAGGCCGAGGCGGGCGGCGATGGGTTCGACCGCGCGGCGACCCAGCCGCAGGTCGATGTAGGCCTGCTCGTCGCCGGGGTCGATGATGCCCAGCTCGACCGCGCGGTGCACGAGCAGGTCCGGGTGGCCCCAGGGGCGTTTCGGGGTGCGCGGTCCGGTGACGTGCTCGAGGTGCTCGACGGGGATGGCTTCGGTGCCGTTGCGCCGGCGCAGCTCGAACCCGGCGCGCCAGCCGGCTTTGCACAACGCGGCGTACGGCGCAGGCCGCACGAGGTCGACGCGGTCGCGTAGGGCGGCCAGGAAGCCGGTGAGGATTTCGGCGTCCAGGTCGTGGGCGTCGCCGGACCAGCCGGTGCGCAGTTGTCCGGCGTAGCGGCGCAGCGCCGGCATCGCCATGGCGGTCGCCGCGACCACCCACGCCGGCCCGTCGAGGCGGGCGCGGCGGATCAGCTCGGCCCAGACGGCGTCACGCACGGTGTAGGCGCGCGGGTGCTTCAGCAGCCAGGTTTGCAGCGCCGGCAAGGCGATGACACCAGCCGGCAGGTCCGTGTCTTCGCGTGGCGTCAGCCCCAGTTTGTCAAGATCGAGTGACAGTGGGGCGGGGTCGCAGGTCAGGGCGGCGAACGCCGTGTCCACGGCGTCGAGGATCGAGTCGGGCCATTCGGTGGCGGACGCGGTCATGTCACGAACTCCCATGTCATAGAGAAATGCCGATGACACGCCGGGACGGTGGCACCGGCGTGCTTGACCGCCATTGCGCCACGGCGATCTCACAAACCTCTGACACGGCAGGTCGGCCACCGTTTGTCCGACCGGCAGGGGTCGGTCGGCACTGAACGCCGCTAGCGGGTAGGTCATCTGTCAACGACGCCCGAAAACTGGTTCTGGCCCTCTTTTCGTGCAGTGTTGACGGCTTCTGGGTCAGGGTAGGAGGATCCGGCGGCGGAGCAGGTCGAGGTTGGCTCGGCCGAACATTTGTCGTTTCAGCATTTTGATTCTG
>JAVHVY010000039.1:0-29398 GCA_032160305.1 Actinoplanes sp. | reverse complement strand
GTGGCCGGCCGGGATGTGCAGTGCGATGATGGTGTCCGACCGCAGGTCGTCCACGGCCCAGCGCTTGCGCGCGTCGACGCCGAGCAGCAGCAGGTCGATCGGGCCCTTGAGGTTGTCGCCGCCGCCGTCCTGCACCGACTTCTTGGTGTCGCCGAGCAGGTTGTCCTGGGTGACGGCGGATGTCGCGGTGTTGATGACGTACTTGGTGCCGAGCACGCCGGCGACGCTGCCCAGCATCAGCAACACACCGACGATGACGGTCAGCTGCGCCCAGAGCGGATCACGGCGTTTCCTCCGCGGCGTCGGCGGGGCTGCCGGCACCTCGATGGCCCGTCGCGTGTCGATTCCAGGCGGCGCAACGGTCATCGATGTCTCCAAGCGGTTCGGGCAGGGCCGAATCACCATAGGGCATCATCGATATCGGAAAAGATCTCCGGTGTTTCAGAACGATGACAGGTGTCGTTAACGGCGAAGCGGGCCGGTGTTAACCACCGACCCCGCTCCGGTCTATGTCGGTTTTCGCGTGCGGGGCTCAGCCGCCGGCGGAGGTCGACGGCTTGGTCAGGTGCGCCGCCATCCACTCAGCCATCTTGTCGGCGGTAATCGCCTGGTACAGAGCCAACGCCTTCGGTTTGTCCGCGACCACGACGGACTGGCCGCCGATCGTCTGCCCGCCGAGGTTCGGGCTGGTGATGAACGTGAGGTTGCTGCTGCGCAGGTGGCGGAACTGCACGGCCATATCGGTCAAGGAGAAGCTGTTGTCGACCGTAACGGCCTTGGTGATCGCTTTGAGGAAGCTGTTCAGTTTCGCCGGGTTGCTCAGCGTGCCGGTGCTCGACGCCTTGTCCATCAGCGCCTTGAGGAACTCCTGCTGGTGACGCATCCGGGCGAAGTCGCCCTGGGCGAACTGCTTGCGCTGCCGCACCCAGTCGAGCGCCTGCTCGCCGTTCATGTGCATAGTGCCCTTGGTGAACACGCGGTGCGGCTTGTGGATCGAGGTGATGCTCTGGTCGACCTTCAGGTCCACCCCGCCCAGCGCGTCGGTGACCCCTTTGAAGCCGCCGAAGTCGATCGCCGCCACGTTGTCGATGTGCACGTCGGTCAGGCACTCGACGGTGTGCACCGCGCGGGGCAGCCCGCCGAAGGCGAACGCGGCGTTGATCTTGTTTCGGGAGCCGGAGGCGCACGGGGCGTTGTTCGCCGACGGGATGACCACGTACAGGTCGCGGGGGATCGAGACGACCTGGGCGGTCAGGTGGTCGGCGGGGATGTGCATGAGCATCAGCGTGTCGGCACGCCAGGCGTTCGCGGTAGCGTCCGAGGAGGACGGGTCCCGGGAGTCGCTGCCGACGATCAGCACGTTCAGCGCGCCGTCCACCGTCTTGGCCGGGCGGCCGTTGGTGATCTGCGAGAACGCGTCGGTGCGCTTGAGGTCCTTGTTCAACCCGTTCGCGTAGCCGTAGGCGACGATGGCGGCGACCACGCTGAGGACGACGACCCCGATGCCGGTCAGCAGCGCGATCCGGCCCCATCGGGGCTTGCGCTTGCCGTTGTACGACCGGCCCGGCCCGCCGCGCCCGCCACCGGGACCGCGGGGTGGCGGAGCGCCCGAGTCACCGGGACCCGCAGCGCGCGGCTGCCGGTCGTCCCGGCCGGCCGGGCGGTCGCCGCCCGAGCGATCGCGGTAACCGCCCGGGATCCCAGCCCGCCCCCCGGGGCGGCTGGTGCCGGCACGACTGACCGGACCGGGCATCGTGGCCCGGCCGGACGGGTTCCCGAAGGGGGACGTGGTCGCAGTCATGACTAAAGATTACGTTTACCGCGATGGGCAAACCGCGCATCGACACTGCGCGGCACGAAGGGAGGATATAAATACCCTTCGTGATTCGTTCACTACTCGGACGGCTTGTGCAGTCCCTGAAAGAAGTCGATCGTACGGCGCAGCCCGTCCTCGGGGTCGACCAGCGGTTCGTAGCCGAGCTTGGTGCGGGCCAGGGTCAGATCCGGCCGGCGCTTTTCCGGGTCGTCCGCCGTACGCTCGACCAACTCGACCGTCGAGTCGCTGCCCGCCAGCCGGATGATCAGCGCGGCCAGGTCCAGCATGGTCAGCTCGTGCTCGGTGCCGCAGTTGACCGGCCCGGCCTCGGTCGAGTCGAGCAGCAGCAGGATGCCCCGGACCAAGTCGTCGATGTAGGTGATCGACCGGGTCTGCGTGCCGGTGCCGTGCACGGTCAACGGCTGCCCCCGCAACGCCTGGCCGATGAAGGTCGGGATGGCCCGCCCGTCGTCGTGCCGCATCCGGGGCCCGTACGTGTTGAAGATCCGCACGATGGCGGTGTCCAGCCCGTGGAAGCGGTGGTAGCCCATCGTCGCGGCCTCGGAGAAGCGCTTCGCCTCGTCGTAGACCGAGCGCACCCCATTCGGGTTGACGTTGCCCCAGTAGCTCTCCGGCTGCGGGTGCACGAGCGGGTCGCCGTACGCCTCCGAGGTCGACGCCATCAGGAAGCGGGCCGCGTCGGCCACCGCCCGGTCGAGTAGGGCCAGGGTGCCCACCGAGCCGACCTTGAGGATCTCGACCGGCAGTTTGGCGAAGTCGGTCGGGCTGGCCGGCGACGCCATGTGCAGGATCGCGTCGAAGCGTCCGGGGATCGGCGGCAGCCCGTCGGACAGGTCGGCCTCGATCAGGGTGAAGCGGGGCTCGGCCGCCAGGTGCGCGATGTTGTCCCGGGACCCGGTGATGAAGTTGTCGATCGCGACGACCTCGCAGCCACGGGCGAGCAGAGCGTCGCAGATGTGCGACGGGACGAAGCCCGCGCCGCCGCTGACCAGGATGCGATGCCCCGTGCCATAGCGCTGTGTGACTGCCATGCGGGATACCTTATCGAGCGGGGACCGCCGCTATCTACCGCGGCGGCCCCCTTGTCCGATCACGCTCAGTGCGCACCGTAGCCGGTCAGTGACCGGACTTCGAGCTCGGCGTACTTGTCCTCGTCGATTTCCTTGGAGATCACCGTGCCGATCCAGCCGCAGAGGAAGCCGAGCGGGATGGAGATGATGCCCGGGTTGGAGAGCGGGAACCAGTGCCAGTCGCTGCCCGGGAACATCGCCGTCGCCGAGCCGGAGACCACCGGGGAGAAGAACACCAGCACGATTGCGGAGATCAGGCCGCCGTAGATCGACCACAGCGCCCCGGACGTGTTGAACCGCTTCCAGAACAGGCTGTATAGGATCGCCGGCAGGTTTCCCGAGGCGGCCACCGCGAAGGCCAGCGCGACCAGGAACGCCACGTTCAGGCTTTGCGCGAAGATCGACAGGGTGATGGCGATCGCGCCGATCACGAAGGCGGCGATCCGGGCGACCCGTACCTCGTCACGCTCCGACGCCGCCCCCCGTTTGACCACTGAGGCGTAGAAGTCGTGCGCGACGCTGGACGAGGACGCCAGGGTGAGGCCGGCCACCACGGCCAGGATCGTGGCGAAGGCGACCGCCGCGATGACCGCCAGCAGCACCGCCCCGCCGGTCGCCCCGCCGAAGTAGTCGATGCCGAGCGCCTGGGCCAGCTGCGGTGCGGCCGTGTTGCCCGCCTTGTCCTGTGCGGTGATCGCCTTGCTGCCCACCAGGGCCGCCGCACCAAAGCCGAGGGCCAGAGTGAAGAGGTAGAAGACGCCGATGATGCCGATCGCCCAGAGCACGCTCTTGCGGGCGATCCGCGCGGTCGGGACGGTGTAGAACCGGGTCAGGATGTGCGGCAGGCCGGCCGTGCCGAGCACCAGCGCGATGCCCAGCGACAGCAGGTCCATCTTGCTGTAGAAGGTCTCGAGCGCGTCCGGCTTCGCGACGCCGTACCGCAGGCCCGGTTCGAGGAACGCGGCGCCCTTGCCGGACTGCTGGGCGGCGTCGCCGAGCAGCGCGGACAGGTTGAACGAGTAGTGCGCCAGCACCAGGATCGTCATCAGCGCGGCGCCGCTCATCAGCAGGATCGCCTTGACGATCTGTACGTAGGTGGTGCCCTTCATGCCGCCGACCACGACGTAGACGATCATCAGAGCGCCGACCAGGATGATCGTGGCCACCTTGGCGGTGTCCGCGCTCATCCCCAGGAAGGTGGTGCCCGGTTTGATCCCCAACAGCAGGCTGACCAGCGCGCCGGCACCGACCATCTGAGCGATCAGGTAGAAGATGCTGACCACGATCGTGGAGACCGAGGCGGCCGTGCGTACCGGGCGTTGGCGCATCCGGAACGCCAGCACGTCGGCCATCGTGTAGCGGCCCGAGTTGCGTAGGAACTCGGCGACCAGCAGCAGCGCGACCAGCCACGCGACCAGGAAGCCGATCGAGTAGAGGAAACCGTCGTAGCCGTACAGGGCGATCAGGCCGGCGATGCCGAGGAAGGACGCGGCCGACATGTAGTCGCCGCCGATCGCCATGCCGTTCTGGAAGCCGGAGAAGGAGCGGCCGCCGGCGTAGAAGTCGGTCGCCGTCTTGGTCTGCCGGCTGGCCCAGATCGTGATCCCCAAGGTGATCGCGACAAAGATCAGGAAGAGCGTGATCGTCAGCGTACGGGAGGTCGAAGACGTCGCCTCGGCAGCGAAGTAGGTCATTTCTCCAGCTCCGCTCGGATCGCGTCAGCCGTCGGGTCGAGCTTCGCGGCGGCGTACCGGGAGTAGAACCAGGCGATCAGGAACGTGGAGACGAACTGCAGCAACCCGAGGATCAGGGCGACGTTGATGTTGCCGATGATCTTGAGGCCCAGGAAGCCGCGCGCGTACGCCGACAGCAGGACGTAGAGGGCGTACCAGAGGAAGAAGCCGATGGTCGTCGGGAAGACGAAACTGCGCAGCCGGTGGCGCAGCCCGGCGAACTCGTCGGATTGCTGCATGGCCAGGTACTTGGCGGCTTCGGTAGGTGGGACTTCTGTGGTCACGAGAGCTCATCACCTTCGTCGGGCGGATCTTTCCGGCACCGTACGAAGTGGTGACGGCCGCCACGGACCGCTGGTCGCTGACTGCGCCGAGTGGACGTCTGACTGCGCTGTGCGGTTCGCTACGGCAGTTTGCGGTAGCGACCGCTCGCTAGGCAGCTTGCGGTAGCGACCGCTCGCTAGGGCAGCTTGCGGTAGCGACCGCTCGCTACGGCAGCTTGCGGTAGCGACCGCGGAAGTGGATCAACGGGTCCGGCGCGTCGCCCAGGTGGTAGCTCTCGATCGTCGCTTCGACCAGCAGCGCCCAGCCGGCCGGCCGGTGTCCGACCAGCCGGCAGCCGGCCCAGGTCCCCGCGGTCTCCGGCACCGGGCCGAAGGGGGTGGCCGTCCAGGCGCCAGCGGCGAAGAGCCCGCCCGGCGCCGGCATCAGCCCGGCGAACCGGTCGGCGAGCTGGCGGTCGGTCGCGCCCAGCGGCGTCACCGCGAAGACCCCGGACCGCGACAGCGCTGCCCAGAAGTCGCTCTCCTCGTCGATCAGGCCCAGCATCCGGCCCGGCTCCCCGTCCGCGACCAGCATCGACGACACGGTCAGCCCGGCCGGTCCCGGTGTCGTCCACAGGGTCACGGCCCCGGCGAGCCGCCCGCGCAGCCGCCGGACCGGCGACTTCTCCGCCTCCGGTGTGGCGAACGGATCGCCGGCGTGGATCTGGGCGCCCGGCTCGAATGGATTCACGTCAAACAGTGTGGCTCATGCACTACCCAAGCCTGGACTATCAGTCGGCGGAGGCCACTTCCCAAGCCTGGACTATCAGTGGGCGGAGGCCACTACCCAAGCCTGGACTATCAGTCGGCGGAGGCCACTACCCAAGCCTGGACTATCAGTCGGCGGAGGTCAGTGCCGCTGGGTGACCGCGGCCAGCACTTCGGGCATCCGAGCGTCGAGCATCGTCCCGGCCAGGCGGGAGCCGATCAGGTAGGCCCCGCCGCCGTAGAGCAGCCCGGCAGGCAGGCCGATCCAGAGCCAGGTGTCGCCGATCAGGTACGCCACCACCAGCAGCGGCAGCGTGAGGATGATCGAGCCGAAGAGGGCGCCGAAGGTCAAGAGCCCCTTCGCCATCCCGCCGCCCGAGGACATCGCGAACGGGTTCGTCGTGTCGGGCAGCGCGTACGCGGCGCGGACGGACACCGGCAGGACGATGCCCAGCCCCACGCCGTAGGTCGCGGCCAGCTCGCCCAGGGTCGACGGGATTCGGCCCGGCGTGCCGGCGACCACCGCGGCCACCACCGAGATGACGATCAGCAGCGGGATCGCGTACACGGAATAGCCGGTCGCCCTTGATCTGATCTCCGTGCGGCCGGGGACGCCGGCGGTCAGGTTGGCCGCGTAGGCGCTGCCCTCGAAGCCGAACTGGTTGGCCAGGCTGACCGCGGCCAGTGCCCCGACGAAGAGCAGCATCGGGCCGGGGCCGCTGCCGGAGACGGAGAGCATCACCGGCAGGAAGATCCCGACCACACTGAACGTGATCAGGCTGGCCCGCCGCCGGTTCTCCCGCCACCAGTAGCGCACCTCGCGGGCCACCAGCGCGCCGAATCGGGTGCGCGGCAGCCAGCGGAAGAGGAGCCGCGAAACGGGCAAGGCGTCGTCGGCGGACTGCCGCCGCGCCGCGGCTGTCGCGCCGACCATCGCGCGCTCCACCGTCGAGGACCACCACCAGAGCAGCACGCCGATCGTGGCCAGCACGATCACCAGCTTGACCGGCACGGCCCAGGCCCGGCCGTCCGCAAGATCCAGACCCATCGTGTACGCCGCGCCCAGCGGCGTCCACGCCACGACATCCGCCACCGCGGCCACCCGGCCCCAGTCCGCGTGCTCGGCCCCGGCGGCCACCACGATCTGCAGCGGTCCGAGCAACGCCGCCACCACCGCGAGCAGGATCGTGGCCAGGTCCCGCGCTCGCCGCGATCGCAGCGCCGTCGCGAAGGCGCTGGTCACCGACCGGCTGACCGCCGTGCACAGCAGCAGCCCGAGGACCACCCCGACCACCTCGACCAAGCCCGCGCCGAGGCCGCCCAGCCGCCGGACCGTGTCGACCATCCCGAACGTCGCCACCAGGGTGGCCACCGCCGGGATACCGACCAGGGCAGCGGCGAAGAGCCCGGTGATCAGGGTCCGCCGGGTCAACGGCAGCAGCGCGAAGCGGGCCGGATCGAGCGACTCGTCCACCCCGAAGAACACCAGGGGCAGGAACAGCCAGCCCAGGACCAGCAGGCCCCCGCCCAGTGCCAGCACCCCCCGGGCCGCCGCCGGCTCGCCGAGCAGGCCGGGCACGGCGAAACCGGCCAAGCCGCCGACCGCCAGGACCGTCGCCAACACCGCGCCGAGCACCAGCAGGACCACCCGGGAGGTCTGACCGCGCAGCCCGTTAGCGAAGACCCGCAGTTTGAGCCGGACGAAGATCAGAGCCATGCCAGTTCCTCGCCGGTGGCCGTCCGGCCGCCGACCACCTCGACGAAGACGTCCTCCAGCGAGCGCCCGCCGCGCACCTCGGCGATCCGGCCGCGCAACCGGATCGAGCCCTTGGCCATGATCGCGACGTGGCTGCACAGCCGCTCGACGACGGCCATCACGTGACTGGAGAAGACGACCGTGCCGCCACCACCCACGAACCGCTGCAGGATGTCGCGGATCAGCGCCGCCGAGACCGGGTCGACCGCCTCGAACGGCTCGTCCAGGACCAGCAGCCGGGGGGCGTGCAGCAGCGCGCAGGCCAGCCCGATCTTCTTCTGCATCCCGGCCGAGTAGTCGACGATCAGGGTCCGGTTGCCCGCGCCCAGCTCCAGCACGTCGAGCAGCTCCTTCGCGCGCTGGTCGACGACCGCGGCGGCCATCCCGCGCAGCAGTCCGTGATAGGCGAGCAGCTCGGCCCCGGTCAGCCGGTCGAAGAGCCGTACGCCGTCCGGCAGCACCCCGAGCAGCTTCTTCGCCGCGCTGGGGTCGGCCCACACGTCGTGCCCGAGCAGGAATGCCTGACCCGCGTCGGGCCGCAGCAGGCCGACAGCCATCGACAGGGTGGTGGTCTTGCCGGCGCCGTTCGGGCCGAGCAGGCCGTAGAACGAGCCGGCCGGCACGTCCAGGTCGACGCCCGCGACAGCCAGCTTCGTGGCGAACTGCTTGGCCAGGCCGCGCAGCGCCATCGCCGGGTCGGGGGCAGGCTCGGCGCCACGCTGCTCGGGAATCGTCATGTAGCGAACCTAGTCGGAGCAAAGCAGCCCGGACCACCCCCTGACGGGCGGTCGGGCCGCGACGGATGAGCCAGGTTTGGGGGAAGGTCACAGCCGAAGAGACTCCGGAGCGTGGAGTCGCAGCATCAACGCTCCGACGTCGGCGGGCACCCGGCGGCTGGACATCAGCGATCCGGTCACCATCACAACGAAGGCCAGCGGCACGGTCCAGGCGGCCGGCTGCCCGACGAGCTGGGCCGGCCACCCGGTCAGCGGTGGCCCGAGCACGGTCATCAGCACGGCCGCCATCGCCGCGCCGCCCCCGGCCAGCATTCCGGCCGCCGCCCCCACGTCGGTCAGCCCCCGCCACCAGATGCCCAGCACCAGCAACGGGCAGAAGCTGGAGGCCGCGACCGCGAAGACCAGCCCGACGACCCGGGAGACGTCCATGTCGGCCACGTCCACCGCGAGGACCATCGGCAGGATCGCCGCGAGCACCGTGGCCAGCCGGAAATCCTTGATCGAACCGCTGCGGCCACCGCGCAGCACATCGGTGAATACCACCCCGGCGACGCTGGTCAGCAGCCCCGACGAGGTGGACAGGAACGCGGCCAGCGCCCCGGCGGTGACCAGCGCGCCGAGTGCCTGGCCGGGCATGCCGCCGCCCAGGGCCGCCGCAGGCAGCAGCAGCACGACCGCGTCGGTGTGACCGGTCATCAGCAACTGCGGGGTGTAGATCCGGCCGAGCACGCCGTACAGGGTGGGTAGCAGGTAGAACGTGCCGACCAGGGCCAGCACGACCAGGGTGGTGCGCCGCGCCGAGGCGCCGTCCGGGTTGGTGTAGAAGCGGACCAGCACGTGCGGCAGGCCCATCGTGCCCAGGAAGGTGGCCAGGATCAGCGAATAGGTGCCGAAGAGGCTGCCCTCCCGGCCGGGCAGCAGCCAGCCGGCGCCGAGCTGGGCGTGGACCGTGCTGATCCTCGGCACCGGTTCACCCGGCGCGAAGGTCAGCCGGTCGCCCCGGTGCACGGTGACCGTCCCGTTCAGCACAGCGTCCTGCCGCACCGTCACCGTCGTCACGGCCTGGAAGGCCGGTCCGGTCGGCGGCGTCACCGCGGGCCGGTCGTCCGCCTGCCACTGCAGGACCAGGAAGATCACCGGGACGGCCAGGGCGGTCAGCTTCAGCCAGTACTGGAACGCCTGCACGAACGTGATCGCCCGCATCCCGCCCAGCGCGACGTTCGCCGTGACGACCGCGCCGACCGCCAGGGCGCCCCAGGCGTACGAGCCGCCGGTGACGGTGGTGAAGGTCAGGCCGGCGCCCTGCAACTGCGGTACCAGATAGAGACAGCCGATGAAGATCACGAAGACGGTGGCGAGCCGGCGCAGCATCGGGGACCGCAGCCGGACCTCGCAGAAGTCGGGCAGTGTGAACGCCCCCGAGCGGCGTAGCGGGGCGGCCACGAAGAGCAGCAGGGCCAGATAGCCGGCCGCGAAGCCGACCGGATACCAGAGCACGTCGACGCCGTACCGCAGCACCAGGCCCGCGATCCCCAGGAACGACGCGGCCGACAGGTATTCGCCACTGATCGCGGCCGCGTTCCAGGCCGGGCTCACCGATCGGGAGGCGACCAGGAAATCCGAGGTGGTGCGGGCGAACGTCAGCCCGTACGCGCCGATGCCGACCGTGATCAGCACGACCACGACCAGGCTCGGGACCACGTACGGGTTCACTGTTCCGGTCTTCTGATCACCGCGGTGAAGTCCTGCTCGTTGCGTTCGGCCCAGTGCACGTACGCCCAGCCCACCCCGATCAGGAACGGGAACGACGCCACCCCGAGCAGCAGCCACGGCAGGCTGACCCCGAGCAGCTTGGCCTCGCCCACCTTCGGCGCCACGGCGAAGAGCAACGGCAGTGCCCCGAGGCCGGTCGCGACCACCAGGGAGAGCCGCAGCGCCAGCGCCAGTTGGGCCCGGACCAGCCCGCGGACCAGCGCCTCGCCGACCGGGGTCTGCTCGGCGAGGTCGACCCGGGCCCGGTCGGCCGACGAGCGCCGGGCCGCCGCGGCCAGCCCGAGATCGACGGTGGTACGCCGACCCGGCGACTCCCCGGGTCCGCTCACGGCTGTCCCGTCGCTGACCATGTCCGGCAGTCTTGCCGCCCAGCGGCCGTTGTCAACCTGTTCCGGGACTATCGCGCTAGCCGCCCGGCGGCCGTTGTCAACCTGTTCCGGGACTATCGCGCTTGCCGCCCGGCGTCCGTTGTCAACCTGTTCCGGGACTATCGCGCTTGCCGCCCGGTGGCCGTTGTCAACCTGTTTCGGGACTATCGCGCTTGCCCGCCCGGCGTCCGTTGTCATCCTGGTCCGGGACTATCGCGCGAGGTCGCAGCTCACGGCCGCATTCGCCGGGTACCGCGCCAGCACCTGCTGAGCGCGCTGCCGCCCGTAGTTCCAGCCGCGCCAGTCGTCCGGATGGGACCGGAACGCGCCGACCACGCGCAAGACACACTCCCGTTGCTCCGGCGGCAGTTGCGCCAGCGCCGGCACGGCATCCGCGGACAGCCCGGACAGGTACGCCACGTCGATCTTGTGTTGTTCGTGGTAGCGGGCGATGTTGCGATCGGCGATCAGGCCGTCGGGGTTGGCCGCCGCCAGCCCCAGCAGCGCCAGTACGCCCAGCGCCATAGCGACCCGCGGCAGCCAGTCGCCGCGCAGCCGGATGCCGGCGACCAGCACCAGCACCAGCACCACGCCCAGCCACAGCTCGCAGGCCGCGACCAGCACCCGCATCCGGGTCAGGCCGTAGATGTCCGAGTAGAGATTCATCCGGTGCAGTGCCGACGCGACGATCACCAGGGTCAGCCCGGCCAACGATCCGAGCAGGACCCGGATCAGCGTCCGGTCGCCGCGGGTCGCACGAGGCGCCCAGCGGGCGGCTCCGACCAGCACGAGCAGGGTCAGGACGGTGACCACCGCCAGCTGCCAGAAACCGCTGCGGGCGTAGTCGGCGTAGGTCAGGCCGGCCGTCCTGAGCACGTGCGACGAGCCTCCGAACAGGACGGCCAGCTGCACGCCGACGAACACGGCGAACAACGCGACCAGCAGCCCCAGTGGGACGGCCCATTCGATGCGGGTCACCCGGCGCGTCTCCCGGCCGTCCAGACCGGACAGGTCCGGCGGCGCCGCGCGCAGATAGGCGGCCCCGCCGAGCATCCCCCCGGCGACCACGAAGACGAACACCCAACGCACGGCCGTGCCCAGGTTCAGGTCCGGGAGGACCCGCGACAACACCTCGGCGAACGCGGCGTCGGCCGATGCGAACAGCCCGCCGAAGACCAGTAGCAGCGCCACCGAGACCGCGATCGTCGCGACCATCCGGGCGCCGGGCGGGCCACCCAGCTTCTCCTTGCGCCGCCGGATCGTGCCGGCCCCGCGTACGGTCCACCGCACCGCCCGGAACGGCGCGACCAGGGCCAACAGCAACGACAACAGCATCCCCCGCATCGAACGCCCGCCCGCGGTCGCCAGCGCTGTCGTCCACACCGCCGTGGCCAGACAGAGCAGGAAGAGCCAGCCGGCCGCCCGTACCGTCCCGACGCCGAGCAGGGCGACCGTGGCCGCCGACCAGAAGAACCGCTGCATCCCCAGCCGATCGCGGGCCTGCCGCTCCGGCTGCCAGCTCGTCAGTGCCGGCACCAGACTCGGCGCGGCCGGTGCGGTCAGCCGCCGCCCGACGGCCAGCGCGATCACCCCGGCGAACGCCGCGACCAGCCAGCCGAGGCCGGCCCGGTCGAGCGGCAGGCCCACCGCGGCGACCACCGCGGCGCCGCTGACTGCTCCGACGGTCGCCGTCGAAGCGGGCCGAACCGGTCCGGGCCAGCGCCGTTCCCACACCGAGAGGGTGGGCCACGGGCCGTGCAGCGGCGGTACCTGCATCTGCGGCGGCGGGCCGCCGAGTCGCGGACCCGGCAACGTCGCCACGGCAACGTCGGCCGGCTGTCCCGGCGTTGCCGCGCCCGCGCTGCCTCCCTGGTTACCCGCGAACGTCCCGGCCGCCCGGCCGGACGCGGCGGTCTGCTCCGGTGGTTGTCTCGGGTCGGCCGGTGGTTGTGTCGGGTCGGCCGGTGGTTGTGTCGGGTCGGGCGGTGGCTGTGTCGGGTCGGGCGGTGCGCTCTCGGGCACGGTGTTCTTCCCCTGATCAGGCGGGCTGCAGCGGCAGCAGGACATGAATGTGGCAGCCCTGGCCGGCGGCCCGTAGACCGCTCTCGGGCGCGCCGGCCGGGTCGGCGACGACGATCGTGCCGTGGTGCAGCTGGACGACCCAGCGGGCGATGGCGAGCCCCAGGCCCGTCCCGCCGTCGGCCGCGCGTTCGCCTCGGGTGAAGCGTTCGAAGACGCGCTCACGGTCGGCGGCCGGGATGCCGTCGCCCTCGTCGGCCACGGCCAGCAGGACCTGCTCACCGTGCCGCTCGGCGCGCACGGTCACCGTCCCGCCGGGCGGGCTGTGCCGGGCCGCGTTGTCGAGCAGGTTGGCGAAGACCTGGTGCAGGCGTTCGCGGTCGGCGGTCACCACGATCGGCGGGGTCGGCGCCACCGCGAAGCGCACCTGCCGGCCGGCACCCTCGGCGGTGACCGTGGCCTCGCGGACCGCCGTCCGCAGGAAGCCGGCCAGGTCGATCGGCCCCAGGGCCAGCGGCACGACCCCCGCGTCCAGCCGGGAGAGGTCGAGCAACTCGGTGACCAGCCGGCCGAGCCGCTGGGTCTGGACCAGAGCGGTCCGCATCGTGCCCGGCTCGGCCGCGGCCACCCCGTCGACGATGTTCTCCAGCAGGCCCTGCAGGGCGGTGATCGGAGTGCGCAGCTCGTGCGACACGTTCGCGATCAGCTCTCGGCGTTGCCGATCGGCCGCGGCCAGGTCGGCGGCCATCCGGTTGAACGCGGCGGCCAACTCGCCGACCTCGTCGCGGGACCGGGTGCGGACCCGCCGGGTGTAGTCGCCGCGGGCCATCGCCCGGGCCGCAACCGTCATCTCGCGCAGCGGGGTGGTCGTCCCGTGCGCCATCACCTGCAGCGTGACCAGGCCCAGGGCGACGGCGACGGCGAGCCAGGCCAGTTCGACCCGCATCCAGTGCAGGCTCCACCAGAAGACGAACAGGCCGACCCCGCCGGCGAAGCCGAGCGTCAGGGCCAGCTTGGCCTTGATCGAACGGACCGGGTCGAGCGGGCGGGGCAGCGGCAGTCTCACCGGGCCACCTCGAGGGCGTACCCGACGCCGTGCACCGTGCGGATCAGGTCCGCGCCGAGCTTTCGGCGCAGGCCCTTGACGTGACTGTCGACCGTACGGGTGCCGGAGGCGTCGGCCCAGCCCCAGACGTCGGCCAGCAGCCGCTCCCGGGGCAGCACCGCGCGGGGCCGGCCGGCCAGGTGCACGAGCAGGTCGAACTCGGTCGGGGTGAGGTGTGCCTCGACGCCGGCCCGGAGCACCCGGCGTTCGGTCAGGTTGATCTCCAGGTCGCCCAGGCGCAGCGTCGTGGGCTCGGCGGTGATGGTGGCGCGGCGCAGCAGCGCGTGCACCCGGGCGGCCAGTTCCCGCATCGAGAACGGTTTGGTCAGATAGTCGTCGGCTCCGACGGCGAGTCCGATGAGCAGGTCGGTCTCGTCGTCGCGGGCGGTCAGCATGAGCACCGGGATGCGCCGTTCGGCCTGGACGCGCCGGCAGACCTCGAGACCGTCGAAGCCGGGCAGCATCACGTCGAGCACGATCGCGTCGGGCAACTCGCGTCGGACGGCCTCGATCGCGCCGGGCCCGTCGACGGCGATCTGCACCGCGAAGCCCTCGGCACGCAGCCGGGCGGCGACCGCCTCGGCGATGGTCCCCTCGTCCTCGACCACCAGGATCCTGCGCTCGGCCACGTGTGCCTCCATCTCGTCTCGACCCGGCATCATGCTGGGCGCGAGCAAGCCGGGGCGCCCCCGTGGCCTACCGGCTGCCGACGCGAGGGAGCCTACTGATCATCTGTGGGCGGGCGGGGCGGGAGTTGTGGACAAAGTGTGAAGGTGTGGACAGGCGGTGGAAGCCTGTGGATAACTGTGTGGATAACCTGGCTGGGCTGTGGACAACGCTGTGGATTCAGCGTGTCCAGTCGTTCTTGGCCGACCGGATCAGCTTGTCCTTCAGCTCCCGGGTGTGCCGCCGGCTGACTGGCAGTTCGGTGCTGTCCACCGCGACGACGTAGCCCGAGCCGGTCAGCCGCAGCTCCGCGACCAGCCGTAGCTGTACCAGATACGACCGGTGGATCCGGACGAAACCGGCGTCGGCCCAGCGGTCGGCCAGGGTCGCCAGTGAGACCCGCACCAGGTGGGACGCGTCCGAGGTGTGCAGGCGGGCGTAGTCGCCCTGGGCCTCCACCCAGCGCACCGCCGAGCGGGGCAGCATCCGGGTCGTGCCGGCCAGCTCCACCGGGATGCTCGGCTCGTCGGCCCGGGCCGGGGCGGGCGCCTGCCGCAGCCCGGCGACCCGGCGCAGCGATTCGGCCAGCCGTTCGGCCCGTACCGGCTTGCGGACGTAGTCGGTCACACCGAGGTCGAAGGCGTCCACCGCCCCGTCGTCGTACGCGGTCACGAACACGATCGCCGGCGGGTGCGCGAAGCGGTGCAGGATCCGGGCCAGTTCCATCCCGTCCAGCCCTGGCATCCGGATGTCCAGGAAGACCGCGTCGACCTCGGTGTCCCGCAGGACCCGCAGCGCCTCGGTCGCGTCCGCGGCGCGGTGCACCTGCGCGACCCGGACGTCCGCACCCAGCAGGTAGGCGAGCTCGTCCAGGGCCGGTGGCTCATCGTCGACCGCCAGCACCACCAGACTCACGACCGACCCCCGCCGCTCAGGCAACGGGCGGATGTGGCCGGGTGCCGGTCGTTGCCGTCGATCACGCCCGCACACCAGGGTGGAATTTCGGCACTCGCATGCTCACCTTCGTCCCCGCGCCCGGCGCTGTCTCCACCACCAGTCCGAACCGGTCGCCGAAGACCGACCGGAGCCGTTCATCCACGTTGGACAGTCCAACGTGCTGCCCGTCGTCGGTGTCGGGTCCGGCGGAGCTGAACACCGCCGGATCCATCCCCACGCCGTCGTCCTCGACCGTGATGAGGCATTCGGTACCCGAGTCCCGGGCCGCGATACTCACCATACCGATGCCGGGCTTACGGGACAGGCCGTGCCGCACGGCGTTCTCGACCAGCGGCTGCAGGCACAGGAACGGCAGGACCACCGGCAGCACCTCCGGGGCGATCTGCAGCCGCACCTGCAGCCGTTCGCCGAACCGGGCCCGCTCGATGGTCAGATACCGGTCGATGGACCGCAGTTCCTCGGCCAGCGTGGTGAAGTCGCCGTGCGCCCGGAACGAGTAACGGGTGAACTCGGCGAACTCCAGGATCAGCTCGCGGGCGCGCTCCGGATCCGTGCGTACGAAGGAAGCGATCGCCGTGAGCGCGTTGTAGATGAAGTGCGGCGAGATCTGGGCCCGCAGCGCCCGCACCTCGGCGCGGGCCAACCGCTCGCGGGAGGAGTCGAGCTCGGCCAGCGCCAGCTGCGACCCGGCCCAGCGGGCGGTCTCCAGGGTCGCCTGGACGAGCCCCGGCGCGGGCTGGTCGTCGGCCACGGCCACCAGCGCCCCGGCCGCCGCTCCGTCCGGCCCGGCCAGCGGCGCGATCACTGCCCCTCGGACGATGCAGTCCATCCGGTCGCAGGGCAGGTCGCCCTGGTGCAGGATCACCGACCGGTTCGCCGCGACCGCCTTGGACGCCGCCGCGGTCAACTGTGCGCTGTGGTGCGCGCCCCGGCCCTCGTACGCGAGACAGATGTCCTTGTCCGTGAGGGCGAGCCCCGCCGCCCCGACCAGCGCCCGCAGATGACGCACCGCCTTGCCCGCGGACGACGCGGAGAGGCCGCCGCGCAGCGGCTCGGCCGCCAGTGCCGCCGTGTGCAGAACCTCGTAGGTGGCCCGCTGCATCGCCGTGGCGATGCCGCGCCGGGCCCGCAGCCGCACGACGGCGACCACCGCGCCGGCCAACGCCGCCAGCACGGCGACCACTGCCAGCACCGTCCCCACGCCGCCGATCCTCGCCCCTGACCCGCCCGAACGCCAGAAGCCGAAGGGTCAGTAAGCGCCCTTGCGCCGGAGCACGACCCAGATGGTGCGCCAGAGGATACCCAGGTCGTACGTCAGCGACCAGTTGTCGACGTAGTACAGGTCGAGCCGGACCGCCTCGTCCCAGGACAGGTCCGAACGTCCGGAGACCTGCCACAGCCCGGTGATGCCCGGCCGGACCAGCAGCCGGCGGCGCACGTCGCCCAGGTAGTCGCCGTCGTCGGCGGGCAGCGGGCGCGGGCCGACGAGCGACATCTCGCCCTTGAGCACATTGATCAGCTGGGGTAGCTCGTCCAATGAGGTGGCGCGCAGGCGCTGGCCCATCGGGAAGATCCGCGGGTCATCCTTCATCTTGAAGAGCATGCCGTCGCTCTCGTTGAGCTCCAGCTCCTTGAGGCTGGCCTTGCGCTCCTCCGCGTCGATGTACATCGTCCGGAACTTCCAGACCCAGAACGTGCGGCCCTCGTGGCCGACCCGGGGCTGGCGGAAGAAGATCGGGCCGGGGTCGGAGAGCCGGATGCTGAGCGCGATGACCGCCAGCACCGGGCTCAGCGCGAGCAGGCCGAAGAACGCGACGACCCGGTCGAGCAGGTTCTTCGCCAGCCAGCCGGGGCCGGAGAGGGTCGGTTCCTCGACGTGCAGCAGCGGCAGGCCCTCGATCGGCCGGATGTGCACCCGCGGACCGGCGATGTCGGTCAGCTGCGGCGCGACCACCAGGTCGATGCCGGTGCCTTCGAGCTGCCAGGCCAGCCGGCGCAGTTCGCCGGGCTCGGCGCTGGCCGAGCCGCAGACGGCGATCGTGTCGCCGCTGACCTCACGGACCAGGGCCATGATGTCGCGCCCGGCGTAGACGGGAACGGGCGTTTCGATACCCCGGGCGGCCGCGTAGCCGTCGGTCAGGTGGATGGCGACCGGGATCAGCCCGGCGGCCGGGCTGCGGGTCACCGCGGTGTAGACCTCGAGCGCCTCGGGCAACGTCCCGACCAGGACCATCCGGTGCGCGCCGTGGCCGGTGCGCCGCCGGGCGAAGTGCAACACCTGCCGGGCCAGCACCCGACCGAAGAGGATGAAGCCGAGCGCGCAGACCGAGACCGTGGCGACCGTGCCGCGGGAGAGCTGCGTCTTGGTGCTGAAGGCGAGCAGCGACACCCCGGCCACCACGGTGACCGAGGTGCGGACGACCCGTTTGTACTCCTCGCTGCCCAGGCCCAGGTAGCGGCGGTCGTAGGTGCCGTTCGCCCAGAGCAGGATCAGCCAGCCGAGCGGCAGCGCCACATAGGCGAAGAACGGGAAGAGCTGGGCGCCGTCGAGGAAGAGCAGGTGCTGGTTGGTCAGGCCGGCCCGGGCCTTCTCCAGGTTCGTCGCCGCGATCCAGCTCGCCAGCACGGCCGAGACACAATCAAGGACGATCAGGATCAGGGTGTACGGCCGGTGCCAGCGCGACACCCGGCGGTGCGAGCGGGTCCACGCCGACCGGGGTACGCCACTGGACGGGTGTGGGTCCTGCGGCCACTCGAAGCTGTCGTACGGCATGCCGCTCCGGCTGCTGGATTTCGCCGGGCGCTGGAGGCTCGTGGTCACCTCGCCTATGTCCTCCCGCATTCACGTACCGCCCGCTGACGTTCGGGGGCCGGTGCGGCCGCGCGGACGCGGCCTTCCCGACGGTCCGGCGACTCGCCGGCAACCCCGGAGAACATTACGCACCGCCACGGGCATTCGGGTCCCGGCGGGTGCCGGTTCCTCGTGCGCCGCGGGGCGAAGCGTGGGACCGGGCCACTATACCGATGGATGGTGTCGGAAGAAGCGGACGTTGTGACAGCAAATCCCAGCAGAAGCGTACGTCGACTATTTCGTCACGCTGTGTGACTGGCGCAATGCTAACGGATTAACTTGGACAGCCGCCGGTCGGCCAGCGGCTTGCCCCCGGTCTGACACGTCGGGCAATACTGCAGGCTCTTGTCGGCGAAGGACACCTCGCGCACGGTGTCGCCGCAGACCGGGCACGGCAGTCCGGTCCGGGCGTGCACCCGCAGCCCGGCCCGCTTCTCGCCCTTGAGCTCGGCGGCCCGCTGCCCGACCGAACGCGCCACCGCATCCGTCTCCACCTGCCGCATCGCCTCGTACAGGGTGGTGACCTGCTCGTCGGTCAGCTTGCCGGACAGCGCGAACGGCGACATCCGGGCCACGTGCAGGATCTCGTCCGAGTAGGCGTTGCCGATCCCGGCCAGCACCTCCTGATCGACCAGCACACCCTTGATCTGCCCGTTGCGCCGACGGATCCGCTCGGCGAACTCCGGCCCACTCACCGCCAGCGCGTCCGGGCCGAGCCGCGACACGCCGGGGACCTGCGCCGGATCCCGGACCAGATACGCGGCCAGCGACTTCTGGGTGCCGGCCTCGGTCAGGTCGAAGCCGGAGCCGTCGTCCAGCCGGACCCGGATCGCGATCGGCCCGCTGCCCGGCTTCAGCGGGGTGGCCGTCTTGAAGACGTCGCGGTAGTGCAGCCAGCCGGCCCGGGCCAGGTGGACGACCAGGTGCAGGTCGTCGCCGAGCCCGAGGTCGAGGAATTTGCCGTGCCGCCCGGCACTCGTGACCGGCAGCCCGGCCACCGCGGAGGCGGGCGGGTCATACGTCTTGAGAGCACTGAACGAACAGACCTCGAACCTGGCAACGGTGTGGCCGACCGCGCGCTCACGCAGGTACGCGCCGAGCGCCTCGACCTCGGGAAGTTCCGGCACGGGTTCAACGGTAGCGTTTCTCACCATGAGGGTGGTGGTTGCGCACAATCGCTATCGCGAAGCTGTTCCGTCGGGCGAGAACGTGATCGTCGACACGGAGATGGCTCAGCTCGCCGCGGCCGGGGTCGAGGTGCTGCCGTTCCAGCGCAGCTCCGACTCGATCGGTGAGCTGCCGCCCCTGCGGAAGGCGCTGCTGCCGATCTCGCCGATCTACGGCCGGCCGGCCCAGCACGACCTCGCCGCCCTGCTCACCGCCGAGCGGCCGGACGTGCTGCACCTGCACAATCCGTACCCATTGCTCTCGCCCTGGGTCGTGAAGACCGCGCACGCGCATGGCGTGCCGGTCGTGCAGACCGTGCACAACTACCGCCAGGTCTGCGCTTCCGGGCTGTATTTCCGGGACGGCCACAATTGCCAGGACTGCCGGGGTAGATCCTTCGGCTGGCCGGCGATCCAGCACAAGTGCTACCGCGGCTCGGCCGCCCAGAGCGCGCTGATGGCGACGACGCTGGCCGTGCACCGGCCGACCTGGAAGTCGGTCGACCGTTTCATCGCCCTGACCGACCAGATCCAGGCGCACCTGCTCGACTACGGCATCCCCCCGGACCGGATCGTGGTCAAACCCAACGGCCTGCCGGATCCCGGCGATCCGTCCCCGCTCGGGACCGGTTTCCTGTACGCGGCTCGGCTCTCGCCCGAGAAGGGGCTGGCCCTGCTGCTGGACGCCTGGCGTCGGCACCCGGACGGCTCGCTGGGACCGCTGCGGATCGCCGGGGACGGCGAGCTGCGCCCGCTGGCCGAGCAGGCCGCCGCCGACCGGTCGGACGTCACCTACCTCGGCGGCCTGGACCAGGCCGGGATGGCTGTGGCCCGGCGCGCGACCGCGGTCGTGGTCGCCGTGCCGACCTGGAACGACGTGCTGCCGACGGTGATCCTCGAAGCGATGGCGGCCGGCCGCCCGGTCCTCGGCACCGCGGTCGGCGGCATCCCCTATCTGCTCGGAGTCGACCCCCATCTGCGCGGGGTCGACCCGACCGCGGGGCCTGCCGGCTGGGCGGTCACACCCGATCCGGAGGCGCTGGCCGCGGCGTTGCCGGTCGCCCGGGCCGAGGCACCCGCGTTCGCCCCGGCCGCCCGCGACCGATATCTGCGGGCATTTCATCCCGATCTGCTCACCGCTCGCCTGGTGCAGATCTACGGCTCGCTCTCAGCCGATTCCCACCCGACATCGAGGTAGCGGACGAGGCCGCCCAGGGTGGACCGCCGAAATATCGCTCCCGCCCGGACCTGCGCGCGCTGCCCGACGTGACTATCACGACGAAGGTGGTCACGTGGCGGGCCCGGGCGGGAGCCCAGCCGGGGGCGCTGACTCAGGTCGTCGAAGCGGCCCGTACCGGCTTCGAGACGACGATCATCGTCCCGGGCACCCCGGAATACGTTCTGGCCGAAGCCCTCGACGCCACCGGCAAAGTCTTCGGCACGTCATCGGCCATCCCGGTCCGCGTCTAGCGGGAACGATGCGGGGTCGCGGCATCGGTCCGCGCGTCTCTGCCTTGGCTTTTGGGCGGCGACGGCGGTAGCTTGTTCGCTCGGCCGGGGTGTACCGGCGATCCCGGTGCCGTGAGGCTGGAACCGCAGGAAGGTCCGATGGTCAAGGGTAGCGACCGGCGATCCGCCGGACCGGACGCCGGCATCGACACAGCGGACCGGATCTACACCGATCCCGCCATGGTCCCGCCACCGGTTCTCGCGGTACGCCGGGAGACGGCGCCGTCGTCGCGCTGGTGGTGGCTGATCGGCGGGAGCATCGCGGCGGTCGTCCTGCTGACCACCGGGGTGCTGATGTCGCTGGGGCAACCCGTTGTCGGGTCCGCCGCCCCGCCCGCGCCCGAACCGCCGCTGCTGTCGTCACCGGTCGCGGCGTCCTCGTCGGTAACCGTTTCCTCGTCGGTAACCGTTTCCCCGTCGGTAACCGTTTCCCCGTCGGTGACCCTTTCCTCGTCGGCGACCGGGTCGCGGCCGGTGTCGCCGAAGGCCGGCTCGACCAGTGCGACCGTTTCGGCCGGGGTGCGCACTCCGGGCGCCGCCAACCTCGCCCTGCGCCGGCCGGTGACCGCCTCCGGCTCCCAAGGGAACGAGTGGGGGCCGGGCAACGCCGTCGACGGCAACGCCGAAAGTCGCTGGAGCAGCGCATTCAGCGACCCGCAGTGGATCACCGTCGACCTGGGGTCGCTCCGCCACGTCAGCACGGTCGAGCTCAGCTGGGAACGGTCCTACGCGGTGGCGTACCAGGTGGAGGTGTCCCCGGACGGACACAACTGGAAATCGGTCTATCGCACGTCCGTCGGTCAGGGCGGCACGGTGACGGTCAACGCCGGCAAACTCACCGGCCGCTACGTGCGCGTCTACGGCACCAGGCGGGCAACCGCGTGGGGCTATTCGCTCTACGAGCTCGTGGTCCGCTGAGACTCGTCAGCTCTTCAACGACTGACGCCCGGAATGCAGGATGCTGGCCGCCAGGAATGCGGCGTTCACCAGGGTGAACGCGCCGACCAGCCAGATCGTCCACTGCGGAGCGACGGTCAGCACGACGCCGGCCACGGTGATTACGGCGCCGTAGTCCCGGACCAGTTTCGCCACTCGCACCGGCAGGGATCTGCTTGTCACGATGCTGGCCGCCGAGGGACCCGCCTGCATGACCGAGGTCACCAGGTTGACCATCCAGGTGCCGGCGAAGGCCGCCAGCAGCCAGGCCGGAGTGTCGGGGACCTGGGCCGCCGCCGTCGCCGACAGGGCTGCCACCAAGGCGATCTGGGCCGCCACATCGCAGAGGACGTCCACCCGGGCGCCGGCCGGGCTGGCCTGGCCGGTCACCCGGGCCAGCTGGCCGTCGCTGCAGTCCAGGGCATAGGCGAACTGCCAGCCCAGCAGGGCCAGCAGGCCGATCGGCCAGGCCCAGATCCGGCCGTCCGCCACTCCGCCGGCGGCGGCCACCACCACGAAGGACACCAGACAGCCGACGCCCAGGTTGGCGACCGTCAGGACGGTCGGGGCGAGCTTGTGCCTGTGGGCGACGACCGCGAGGTGGGCGCCGATACGCTGGCTCACCGCCTCGCTGAAGAGGCCGCCACCCCGGTTGACGCCGTAGTAGTCGGCGGCGGTGGGTGGCGGATTCTCAGCGGTCTGTGACGGCGTTGTCATATTCGGCCAGCTTCCGGCGGATCTCGTCGGCGGACATCGCGAGGTGTTCCAGAATCGTGTAGCGGTCCGGGCGGGTACGCGGAGCGAACTCGACGATCTCGACGAACTGATCGTGGCTCAGGCCGACGTCGGCCGGCGTCCGCGGCAGCTGGTGCCGGCCCAGGCAGTCGGCCATCTGGGCGAAGCGGCGCTCGTCCCCGCGCAGGAAGGTGCAGAAGAGCGCGCCCAGCCCGGCCAACTCGCCGTGCGACGCCGTACCGGGGAAGAGCGAGTCGGTGGCGTGCATGATCTCGTGGCAGCCGCCGCTGGTCGGGCGGCTCGTGCCGCACACCGCCATCGCCAGCCCGCTGGCGATCAGTGCCTCCGCCAGGACGATGACGAAGCCGTCGTCGGACATGTCGCCGGGGTGGTTGATCACCGCTTCGGCGCCCATCCGGGCCAGGGACGCGGCCAGGCCGTCGACCGGTTCGCCGCGTACCTCACGGGACAGGTCCCAGTCGGCCAGCGCGCTGATGTTGCTGAGCACGTCGCCGATGCCGCCGCGGTTGACCCGTTCCGAGCCGTTCTCCACGAAATCCAGGTCGATGATCACCGCGAACGGGATGTGCACGCCGTACGAGCCCTTGATGCCCTCGTTGATCAGGCTGGCGACCGGCGAGGCGACGCCGTCGTTGGCCAGACTGGTCGCCACCGACACCATCGGCATCGCCCAGCGGTCGGCCGCGTACTTGGCGGTGTCGACCGTGGTGCCGCCGCCGATGCCGACCACCGCGTCGTAGGAGCGGGTGCGCAGCTTGGACGCCAGCTCCAGCGCGGCGTCCAGGGTGCCGCCGGAGGTGGTGTAGAGGTCGGCCGAGCCCAGCGACGGCCGGATCAGCTCGGCGATCCGCTCGCCCTGGCCGGGTCCGACCACCACGGCCACATCACCGCCGGACGAAATCCGGCCGTCCGCGAGGATCTGGCCCAGGTCGGCGACCGCGCCCCGGCGTACATCGATGTGCAGCGGGGTCTGGACGCTGCGGGCTAATAGCGGCATGCGATCTCCCTCGCCTTGGCGAGGTCGTCGTGGTTGTCGACCTCGACCCACTCGACCTCACCGATGGTCGCCGCGCGCACGTCACCGCCGCGGTCGGCGAACTCCTGGAAGCCGTCCTCGTAATACAGGTCGGGGTTGCGCTCCCAGGTCGCCTTCAGCGCGTCGGCCAGGGCCGCGGCGGACGAGCCTTCGATGATGTTCGCCCCGATGTACTCGCCGAACGCGTCAGCCGGGTCCATCAGCTTGGTGATCTTCGTGAGCTGGCCCTCGGCCCCGAAGACCGCCTTCATCTCCTCGTCGGCCAGCTTCTTCACCGTGTCGATCGCGAGCAGGATGCTCGGACCGCGCTGGGCCAGCAGGGTCTTCTCGACGCTGACCGGGTGCACGGTGTCGCCGTTGACCATCAGCAGGCCGGCGGCGAAAAGGTCCCGGGCCGTCCACAACGAGTAGGCGTTGTTCCACTCCTCGGCCTTGTCGTTGTAAACCAGGGTGATCGTGACGCCGTACTTGTCCTCGAAGGCGTCCTTGCGCACCTCGACCGCCTCGGCGCGGTAGCCGACGACGATCGCCACGTCGGTCAGGCCGGCGGCGGCCAGGTTGCGCAGGGAGATGTCCATGATCGTGGTCTCGCCGTCGACGGGGACGAGCGCCTTCGGCAGCGTGTCGGTATAGGGACGCAGTCTGCGCCCGGCGCCGGCGGCCAATACCAGACCGATCATGAGGTGGTTTCCTTCCAACAGCTGGACTGCAGGTAGACAACGGGTGTCGCTCGATGAGGATAGCGGCAGCGCCGATCGGTGACCGGGACGGGCACGGGCCCGGAAAATGCGCCCGATCGCCCTCGTAAGCTTGGCGGATGACCGTTGAGCAGCTGATCTCGTTCGCCCGTGGGGCCCCATCGCTGGACATCATCGACGTGGAGGGCCTGCGGGCCGCCGCCGTCCGCGCCTTCGCCGCCGATCCGGCCGGTGTGACGGCCTACGGCACGTCTGTCGGATACCTCCCGCTTCGACAGTGGATCGCCGACAAGCACGGGGTCTCGCCGGACCAGGTCATCGTGACGAACGGTTCGCTGCAGGCCGACGCCTTCCTCTTCAACCATCTCGTGCAGCCGGGCGACGACGTGGTCGTGGAAAAGCCGACCTACGACCGCACCCTGCTCAGCCTGCAGAACCTGGGCGCAAAGGTGCACCAGGTCACGATGGAGGCGGACGGCATCGCCGTCGACGAGCTCCAGCAGCTGCTCGAGGCCGGCCTGCGTCCCAAGCTCGCCCACATCATCCCCAACTACCAGAACCCGGCCGGTGTCACGCTCCCGCTGGAGAAGCGCCGGGCGCTGCTGGCCCTGGCCGTCCAGTACGGCTTCCTGATCTTCGAAGACGACCCGTACGTGGACATCCGGTTCCGCGGCGAGGCGCTGCCGTCGATGCTGTCGCTGGACACCGACGGTGTGGTCGTGCACGCGTCGAGCTTCACCAAGACGGTCTGCCCAGGCGTACGGGTCGGCTACCTGGTCGGCCCGGCCGCGCTGATCGACGCGATCGCCAAGAAGGCCACGAACCTCTACATTTCGCCCGGTATGGTCTCCGAGGCGATCGTGCACCAGTTCTGCGTATCGGGGGACATCGACCGGTCGATCGCCACGGTCAGCGCGGCGCTCGGCGAGCGGGCCCGGGTCCTGGCCGAGGCGCTGCGCAAGCACATCCCGGGTGCGACCTTCACCGAGCCCGACGGCGGTTACTTCCTCTGGGTGGATTTCCCGGCGGACGTCGACGTGGACAAGTTGTTCGCCGCGGCGATGAAGAGGGGCGTCGCGATCGTCAAGGGCACCGACTTCCTGCTCGACGGCGGTCAGAATTCGGCCCGGCTGGCGTTCTCGGCCGTGACCGTGGACCAGATCGAGGAGGGCGTGCGCCGGCTCGCCGAGGCGATCGAGGCCGTGAAGACCACTTGATACCTCTTTTGCTGTCGGGTTCCTGACAGTGCGTCCTCCACGCCGGCCCGAGGTTTCCCCGGGCCGGCGTGGAGGATCACAATGCTGCAGAGCTTCCATCCCCGCCCCGGTGCCGGGTGGGCCGTCCGCAGCCTTCACCCCCCGAACGATGCGGACGGCCCGCCCGGCGCCACTTACGGTGCACGGACCTGCAACTCGTCTGGCGTAGCCTCGGCACGCCGCGTCGCGAGGGAAGACACCGTCGCCGCGGGACAGTTTGGGGGGAGGACTCATGAGCGAGGACGGCCTGCGCCGCAGTCTGCCCACCGGAGTCAACCGGTCCTTGTCGCGAGCCTGGACCGCCCCGGTCCGAGCGATGAACCGCATCCTCGGCTCGACGGACGGCGCCGGCCCGTCGTTGCGGCTGAGCCATGCCGGCAGCGCGGTCGTCGACTGCGGCGTCTACGTCAACGGCAAACGCGAGCTCGGCGATTTCAGCCCGGGCGAGGCGCTGCAGATGGCCCGCACCCGGGACAACGCCTTCGTCTGGCTGGGCCTGCACGAACCGACCCAGGACGAGATGTCGGAGATCGCGAGCATCTACGGCCTGCACGAGCTGGCGGTCGAGGACGCGGTCAAGGCCGAGCAGCGCGCCAAATTGGAGCATTTCGGCACGGTGCACTTCCTGGTGCTGCGCACCGCCCGCTATGTGCCGCACGGCGAGCTGACCGAGACGTCGCAGGTGGTCGAGACCGGCCAGATGATGATCTTCGTCGGCGAGGGCTTCGTGATCACCGTCCGGCACGGAGACGCGTCCGAGTTGGCGCCGGTGCGGGCCGATCTGGAGACCGAGCACGGCGCGTTGCTCGAACAGGGACCATGGGCTGTCGCGTACGCGGTGACGGACCGCGTGGTCGACCTCTATCTCGCGGTCGCCGACCAGGTCGAAGCAGATCTGGACATCATCGAGGAAGGCGTCTTCTCCCGGGACAGCGCCAGCCCGATCCAGGCGATCTATCAGATGAAGCGGGAGCTGGTGGAGTTCCGCCGGGCCGTGCTGCCGTTGCAGCGGCCGTTGGCCGCGATCACCTCGCCGCAGAGCCGGGTGGTCCCCAAGGAGATCCGCCGGTACTTCCGGGACGTGCAGGACCACCTGACCCGAACGGTCGAGCAGGTGTCCTCGTACGATGATCTGCTGAATTCGATCTTGCAGGCCCGGCTGGCGCAGGTGACCGTCGACCAGAACAACGACATGCGCAAGATCGCCGCCTGGGCCGGTATCTCGGCGGTGTGGACGGCCATCGCCGGCGTCTACGGGATGAATTTCGTGCACATGCCGGAGACCCAGTGGTTCTACGGCTATCCGATCATGATCACGGTGATGCTCCTGATATCCGTCCTGCTCTACCGTGCCTTCCGCCGCAACGGCTGGCTGTAGACCGCCGCCACGGCGTGCGCCCCGGAGTCTGGCCCGTGACCGCCCCCCGCCGCCACGGCGTGCGCCCTAGAGTGTCGTCGATGCTCCGGGGAGGGAGGTGCCGTGCCGTCTAGGCAGGATCAGCTGCACTCGTATCAGTATTCGGTGCAGCGGGTCGTTGCCGCTCTGGTCAGCCACGACCCGGATCCGCACCGGTCACCGCTGCGCCGGGCGGGCACGACCGCCCTGGTCAGCCTGGTGATCGCGGCCGCGGCGGTCGGCGCGGTGGCGATCTACGGCCTGCTCACCGGCACCCGCAGCAAAGACATCAATCAGGACACGGTGGTGTACGTCGAGAAGGGCTCCGGCGCCCGCTTCGTCTACAACAGCACCGAGAAGTTGCTGCACCCGGTGCTCAACTACAGCTCGGCCCTGCTGATCTCGAACGGCGCGCAGCCCCACGTGGTGAACGCCTCGCACCAGCAGCTCGCGACGGTGCCGCTCGGCGTGCCGCTGGGCATCCCGGGCGCGCCCGATTCGCTACCCGGCGCGGGTGACCTGCTGACCGGCGCCTGGTCGGTGTGCACCCAGAGCCCGGCCGGTACGCCACAGAGCACAGTGGTCGTCGGCCGGGCACTGCCGGACGGCGCCCCGGCCCAGGACGACGGTCTGCTGGTGATCGATTCCGCGCACCAGGTCTACCTCGTCTACCACAATCGCCGGTACCTGATCCCGGGCAGCATCGAGGGCCTCGCCCGGATCCTGCCCGTGCTCGGCCCGAACACCACGAACCCGTGGCCCGTCGACAACGCCTTCGCCAATGCCGTCCCGCTCGGCGCCGACCTGAAACCGCCGAAGATCCCCGGCGCGGGCCGGCGCGCCCGGGACGGCCGTTACGAGGTCGGCCAGGTGATCTACAGTGCCCTGCCGCAGAGCGCCACCCAGTGGTGGGTAGTCCTCGCCGACGCACCCGCTCCGGTCACCGAGATGCAGGCCAAGTTGCTGACGACCGCCCCGGGCGCGCCGGCCGCGGTCGAGGACGCCGGCTACGGCAAGGGTGCGAAATCCAGGACGACGATCAGTGACGTCGGTAGGGCCGCCGCGCTGCCGGCGACGGTCCCGAAGCTGCGCGATGATCTGAGCAGCCTGTGCTTCACCGTGCCGATGCTCGGATCCGCCGATCGGGACCCCGGCCACTCGGGGGTCCGGATCAATGCGAGCGTGCCGGCCGGCATCGCCGCAACCGGCACCACCGTGCCGGGCGGGAACCCCGCCGACCGGGTCTCGGTGCCACGGGGAGCGGGCGCCGTGGTCGTCTCGGCGAGCTCGCCCACCGCGCCGGCCGGGTCGGGCACCGTCACCCTGGTCACCGATACCGGTAAGGGCTACGCGATCGCCGGCCCCGAGGCGCTGGGCAAGCTCGGCTACGCGGGGGTCGACCTGACGACGGTGCGGGTGCCCGCGGAACTGGTCGGTCTGCTGCATCAGGGTCCGGCGCTCGACCCGGTGCAGGCAGCGAAGCCGGGGCAGTAGCGGGCGGGCGACCCCGAGGGGACGCCCGCCGCCGCCAGGACCGCGCGAGGTCAGTCCTTGGCCTTGCCGGCGATGGTGCGGGTCACCTCGGGCGTGCCGATGTCACCGGCCGGCTCCGAGTCGCCGTAGACCGCGCCGGCCGGCTCGACCGGTTCGAAGGCCGCATCATCGGCCCCGATCACCGGCGGCGTCACCGGGACGGGCCCGGTCGGGTCGTACTCGTCCCACTGCGCCGCCTTGCGCTTGCGGGCGACGTACGCCGCGCCGGCACCGACGGCCGTGCCGAGCAGGGCGAAGCCGATCAGCTTGCCGGCCTTGCGGCCACCCTGCCTGCGGCCGAGGGCCCGGTTGGCCCGCTTCTCGAGCTTGGCCGCCCTCTTCTTGGCGATCTTCCGGTTGGCCCTCGCCTGCTTCCTGGTCACCTTGCCAGCTTGCCGCAAGGTGTCGCCCGCCGCCGCCACCAGCGGTGTGATCGTCGCCACGGCACTGTCCCAGCCGGTCGAAGCGGTCTCCTTGGCCCTGCTGGCCGCGGGCTGGACCCGGTCGATGGCCGCGTCCCTGGCCGCGGTCAGCTTGGGCCCGACGGTCGCGCTCGTCTCGTGCGCTGCGATCGTCGCCGCACGCTTGAAGTGGTCAACGCTCTGCCCGAGCTCGTTCTTCATGATCGTGCTCCGGCGCTTCCGCCGCATCGTTGCGAACACCAGTGCCCACCTCCTGAGGTTTTCCCTCATCATGTTGCCTTCTCAGGTACCCCCGCGTCGCCTGATCAGACACATGGGGGAGGATCCGATTTGCAAAGAACTGTCCAGCACCGATCCCCGTCCGTGCGGATCGGCGACCGCGACGCTGATAGGAGTACCCGTGGCCGAGAAGCTTTACGCCACCCTGCACACCAACCACGGCCCGATCCGGCTGCAGTTGTTTCCGGACCACGCGCCGGCGACCGTGCGCAACTTCGTGGAGCTCGCAGAGGGCACCAAGGAGTACACCGACCCGCGTACCGGCGAGAAGGGCAGCGGGCCGTACTACGACGGCACCATCTCGCACCGGGTCATCGCCGGCTTCATGATCCAGCTGGGCGACCCGACCGGTACCGGCCGCGGCGGCCCGGGCTTCCAGTTCGGTGACGAGTTCCACCCGGAGTTGCAGTTCGACCGGCCGTACCTGCTCGCGATGGCGAACGCCGGCCCGGGCACCAACGGCTCGCAGTTCTTCATCACGGTGGGCCCGACCCCGCACCTGAACCGC
>JAVHVY010000460.1:0-18032 GCA_032160305.1 Actinoplanes sp. | reverse complement strand
CAGGTCGTCGCGCGCGGCCCGGTCGGCGATCGCCGGGTCCATCTGCTTAATGTGCACGTAGCCGATCCGGTCGGGATACTTGCGGATGATCGCCGGCACGTCGGCCTGCCGGTAGGCGAGGTGGCCGGTGTCCAGGCACAGCGACACGAAGGCGGGGTCCGTCTCGGCCAGGAAGCGCTCGGTCTGCGCCTGGGTCTCCACGTGGTAGTCGGCGTGCGGGTGGAACCGCATCGCCAGGCCGTACTCCTCGGCCAGGATCTGGCCGAGCACGTTGCTGTTGTCGATCAGCGCCTGCCAGCGTTCCGGGCTGAGCTCGGCCGGCTCGTGGTAGGCGCCGGTGACGTCGTCGCGGTAGCCGGGCACCGGGACGAAGATCAGATTCTGGGCGCCGAGGGCCGCGGTCAGCTCGGCGACCCTGCGGGTCTCGGCCAGTACCGCATCGAAGTTCTTGTGCGGGCCGCCGACCCCGGCGACGGTGCCACCGGCGCAGGTCAGGCCCCGGGCGGCCAGCTCGTCGGCGAGCCGGGCCGGGTCGGTGGGCAGGTAGCCGTACGGGCCGAGCTCCAGCCAGCGGTAGCCGCTGGCGGCCAGCTCGTCGAGGAAGCGCTGCCACGGCGTCTGCCGCGGGTCGTCGGCGAACCACACGCCCCACGAGTCGGGGCAGCTGCCGAGCTGCAGGTGGCGGATGCGCGCGGTCATCGCGGCCTCAGCTCGCCGTCGGGAAGTGCATCGAGGCGCCGTGCGCCGCCTGCACGTGCGGCCAGCGGGAGGTGATGACCTTGCCGCGGGTGTAGAACGACACGCCTTCGGGACCGTGGATGTGCTTGTCGCCGAAGAGCGAGTCCTTCCAACCGCCGAAGGAGTAGTAGGCCATCGGCACCGGGATCGGTACGTTGATGCCGATCATGCCGACGTGCACGCCGCGCTGGAACGTACGCGCCGCCTCGCCGCTGCCGGTGAAGATCGCCGTGCCGTTGCCGTACGGGTTCGCGTTGATCAGGTCGATCGCCGCCTCGACGCTGTCCGAGCGGACCACCGACAGGACCGGACCGAAGATCTCCTCGGTGTAGACGTCCATCTGCGTCCGCACCTGGTCGATCAGGGTCGGGCCGACGAAGAAACCGTCGGAGAAACCGGACACCGTCAAGCCCCGGCCGTCGACCAGCAGCTTGGCGCCCTGTGCTTCGCCCGTACCGATGAGGCCTTCGATTCGGTCCTTCGCGGCCGCCGTGACGACCGGGCCCATCTCGCTCTTCGGGTCGCGGCCGGAACCGACGACGACCTCGTTGGCCTTGCGGGACAGGATGTCCATCAGCGGGTCGCCGGCGCCGCCGACGGCGACCGCCGCGGAGATCGCCATGCACCGCTCGCCGGCCGAGCCGAAGGCGGCCGCCGACAGGTGGTTGGCGGCGAAGTCCAGATCCGCGTCCGGCAGGATGACCGCGTGGTTCTTGGCTCCGCCGAGCGCCTGGACCCGCTTGCCGGTGGCCGAGGCCTGCTGGTGGATGTAGCGGGCGATCGGGGTGGAGCCGACGAAGGAGATCGCGGCCACGTCCGGGTGCAGCAGCAGCGCGTCGACCGCGACCTTGTCGCCGTGCACGACGTTGAAGACGCCGTCCGGCAGGCCGGCCCGCCGCCACAGCTCGGCGATCAGGTTCGACGCCGACGGGTCGCGCTCGCTGGGCTTGAGCACGAAGGTGTTGCCGCAGGCGATGGCGACCGGATACATCCACATCGGGACCATGACCGGGAAGTTGAACGGTGTGATCCCGGCGCAGACGCCCAGCGGCTCGCGGAAACTGAACACGTCCACGCCGGTCGACGCCTGGTCGGAGTAGTCGCCCTTGAGCAGTTGCGGGATGCCGCAGGCGAACTCGATGACCTCCAGGCCGCGCTGCACCTCGCCGGCCGCGTCGGAGAGCACCTTGCCGTGCTCGTCGCAGATGAGCTCGGCCAGCTGCTTGACGTTCGCGTTGACCAGCTCGCGGAAGGCGAACAGCGTCTTGGTGCGCTTGCTCAGCGACGCCTGGCCCCAGGACTCGAAGGCGGCCTTCGCGGTCGCCACGGCGGCGTCGACGTCGGCGGTCGCGGCCAGCACCACGTCATGCTGCTGATGGCCGGTCGCCGGGTTGAAGACGGCGGACCGCCGGGTGCCGACGCCGCTCGTGAACGAGCCGCCGATCCAGTGCTCGATGGTGGACAAAGCCGTTCCCTTCTAGCGGTATTGCCGCAGGTCTAGAGGTATTGCCGCTGGCCGCGCTTGGCGGCGACGTAGGCGGTCCGGGCGTTCTGGGTGCTCGCCAGCGTGGACACCTCGGCGACGGGCACGTCCCACCAGCTTTGCGAGGACGGCACCGCCGAGAGCGGATCCGTCTCGATGTGCACGACGGTCAGCCGTTCGGCGTCGCGGGCCTGCTTGAGGCCCTCGGTCAGGTCGGCGATGCTCCGGCACCGGATCACCCGCGCGCCGAGGCTCTCGGCGTTGGCGGCCAGATCGATCGGCAGGGTGTCGCCGTCGTAGTCGTCGTCCGCGCCGCGATAGCGGTACTTCGTGCCGAAGCGTTGCGAGCCCAGTGACTCCGACAGCGCGCCGATCGACGCGAAGCCGTGGTTCTGCACGAGCACGATGATCAGCTTGATGCGCTCGGCGACGGCGGTGACGATCTCCTGCGACATCATCAGGTACGAGCCGTCGCCGACCAGCGCGTAGACTTCGCGGCTCGGGTCGGCCATCTTGATGCCCAGCGCGCCGGCGATCTCGAAGCCCATGCAGGAGTAGCCGTACTCGACGTGGTACTGCTTCGGGTCCCGGGCACGCCAGAGCAGTTGCAGGTCACCGGGCATGCTGCCGGCTGCCTGGACGACCACGTCACGCTCGCCGCAGGCGTCGTTGACCGCGCCGATCACCTCGCTCTGCGCCGGCAGCGGGCCGTGCCCGAGGTGGTAGGCCTCGTCGACCACCCGCTGCCAGGCGGCCACATCGTCGGTGTACGCGGTGTCGAAGGTCGTGCCGGCCAGCGCCGCGGTGAGCGCGTCCAGACCGGCCCGGGCGTCCGCGACCACCGGGAACGCCGACTGCTTGGCCGCGTCGAAAGCGGTCACGTTCACGTTCACGAAGCGGACGTCCGGGTTGGCGAACGCCGTACGCGAGGCCGTGGTGAAGTCGCTGTAGCGGGTGCCGACGCCGATGATCACGTCCGCCTCGCGGGCCAGCCGGTTCGCCACCGGCGTGCCGGTCGAGCCGACGCCGCCGACCGAGTTCGGGTGGTCCCAGCTGACCGCGCCCTTGCCGGCGTGGGTGTCCGCTACCGGGATGCCGGTGGCCCGGGCGAAGCGGTCCAGCGCCTCGGAAGCCTCGGAATAGGTCACCCCGCCGCCGGCGATCAGCAGCGGGCGCCGGGCGGCGCGGATCACCACGGCGGCGCGCTGCACGAAGGCGGGCTCGGGCTGCGGGCGGGCGACGTGCCAGACCCGCTTGGCGAACAGCTCGTCGGGGAAATCCCCCGCCTCGGCCTGCACGTCCTGCGGCAGGCAGATCGTCACCGCACCGGTCTCGGCCGGGTCGGTCAACACCCGCATCGCCGCCAGCAGCGCCGACGGCAGCTGCTCGGGGCGCCAGATCCGGTCGAAGAACGCCGACAGCGGCCGGAAGGCGTCGTTGACGCTGACGTCGTACGAGCGCGGGTCCTCCAGCTCCTGCAGGACCGGGGCGGCGACCCGGGTGGCGAAGATGTCGCTGGGCAGCAGCAGGACCGGGATCCGGTTGACCGTGGCCAGGGCGGCGCCGGTGAGCATGTTGGTCGAGCCGGGACCGATCGAGGCGGTACACGCCAGCGCGGACAACCGGTTCTTCATCCGGGCGTAGCCGACCGCCGCGTGCACCATCGCCTGCTCGTTACGGGCCAGGTGGTAGGGCAGGGAAGCGCTACCGGTGCGCTTGGCCTGCAGCAGGGCCTGGCCGATCCCGGCGACGTTGCCGTGGCCGAAGATGCCGAACGTGCCCGCGATCGTGCGCTGTTCGACGCCGTCGCGCTCGGTCCACTGGTTCGCCAGGAACGTCACGACAGCCTGCGCGACGGTGAGCCTCACGAGCGTCTCCTCTCCACGGTCGAGGTCATCGGGAGCCGGGCGTCGATCTCCTGGCCCACCCAGGTGGCGCGGACCCAGGCGTGGGCCGGATCGTCCCGGATCAGCCACTCGCGGTCCCCCGGACCGGCCATGACGTTGAGGTAGTACAGGTCGTAGCCCGGCGCGGCCATGGACGGTCCGTGCCACCCGTACGGGATCAGCACCACGTCGCCGGTGCGCACCTCGGCGCAGACGTCGATCGCGCGGTCGGGGTGGCCGTAGACGCGCTGGTAGCCGGTGCCCGGCGAGCCGGACGGGCTTTCGGCGACCTCGAAGTAGTAGATCTCCTCCAGCGACGACTCGCCCTCGCGCACCTCGTCGTGCTTGTGCGGCGGGTACGACGACCAGTTGCCGCCCGGGGTGAGCACCTCGCAGGCGATCAGCCGGTCGCAGTCGAAGTTTCCCGGCGTACAGAAATTGTTGACCTGGCGGCTCGCCTGGCCGGCGCCGCGCAGCTCGACCGTGACCTCCTCGGCCGGTCCGTAACGGAACGGCAGCCGGCGGCCCGCTGCGGCCGACGGCAACGCGAAGCGGCCGCCGTTCGGCGCCCGGACGGTGACCGCCGAGTCGCGTGGCAGGTAGGCGAAGTCGGTGACCCGGGAGAAGACCGAACCGCGGCCGGTCAGCGTGAACCGCTCGTCGTCGCAGGTGACGTCGCAGCCACCGGCCAGCGGCAGCACCAGCATCTCGTCGCCACCGGTGTCGAAGCTGGCTCGGGTGCCGATCGGCAGGTCGAGCACGCGCAGGCCGCTGAAGCCCCAGCCGGCCAGCTCCGGGGTGACGACCAGGTCGAAGGGCGGGTCGACGGCGCTACCGCGCGGGACGAGCGGGTTGACGCGGGCGAGGGGGCTCACAGCAGTCCCACCGCACGGTCGACCGCGTCGGCGACGTCGCCGCCCGGCGGGTAGAGCAGACTGCGGCCGATCACCAGGCCCTGCACCGTGGGCAGCGCGAGCGCCTTGCTCCACCTGGCGTAGGTGCCCACGGCGTCGGACGAGACCTCGCCGCCGAGGATCAGCGCGGGCAGCGTGGTCGCGGCCATCACCCGGTCCATGTCCTCGACGATCGGGACCTTCAACCAGGTGTACGCCGAGGTCGTCCCCAGGCCGGCGGCCACGGTCATGGCCCGCACCATCGCCTCGGCGGTCAGTTCGTTGCGGACCCGCCCGTCGGCGCGGTGCGAGATGAACGGCTCGACCATCGCCATCCGCTGGTGCGCGGCGAGCTCACTGACCGCCCGGCCGCAGGACTCCAGCGTAGCGACCGTCCCGGCGTCGTCGGGGTCGATCCGCAGCAGCATCTTGCCGCCTTCGTAGCCGGCGGCGGCGATGCTGCCGGCGTCGTAAGCGGTGAACCGGTCGTCCATCTCGAACGACGTGCCCGCCAGGCCCCCGCGGTTCATCGAGCCGACCACGACCTTGTCGTCCAGCACGCCGAGCAGCAGCAGATCCTCGAGGATGTCCGGGGTGCCGAGCACGCCGTTGACGCCGGGGCGTTGCAGCGCGGTGCGGATCCGGTCGAGCAGGTCGATCCGGTTGCCCATCGCGAACGGGTCATCGCCGGCGCGCAGGGCGCCGCGGGCCGGGTGGTCGGCCGCGATGATCATCAGTTTGCCGTGCGCGCCGACCAGCGACTCCGGGCGGCGGCGGGCGGCGGCGGCCGCGGCGATGGCGGCCGGCCGGTTCATCCGGGTGGCGACGAGGTCGTCGATCTCAGGCATGGGTGCTCCCCTGCAAGGCCCGGACCTCTGCTTCGGTCGGCATGGCATCGGCGCAGGCCAGCCGCGAGGCGACCAGGGCGCCGGCCGCGTTGCAGAAGCGCATCGTGGTCAGCAGATCCCAGCCCGCGAGCAGGCCGTGGCACAGCGCGCCGCCGAAGGCGTCCCCGGCGCCGAGCCCGTTGACCACGTCGACCGGCACCGGCGGCACCTGAACCTGCACGCCGCGGTGGGAGGCCAGCACGCCGAGCGGGCCCTGTTTGATCACGGCCAGCTCGATCCCGGCGTCGTGCAGGGCGGCGGCGGCCTTGCCGGGCTCCCGTTCGCCGACGGCGGTGTCGCACTCGTCGAGGTTGCCGACCGCCACCGTCACGTACGGCAGGACCTGCTGGTACCAGGACCGGGCCTGCTCTCGCGACGACCAGAACATCGGCCGGTAGTCGAGGTCGACGATGGTGATGCCGGACTTGTCGCGGGCGCGCAGCGCGTCGAGAGTGGCCGTGCGGGACGGCTCCTGGGAGAGCCCGGTGCCGGTGACCCAGAAGACGTCGGCGGCCCGGATCGCCGCAAGGTCCAGCTCCGCGGAGTAGATCTCCAGGTCGGGGGCCTTCGGGAAGCGGTAGAAGTAGAGCGGGAAGTCGTCCGGCGGGAAGATCTCGCAGAACGTCACCGGGGTGGGCAGCGACGGCACCGCGGTCACGAAGCGGTCGTCGACGCCGAAGCCGCGCAGGGCGTCGTGGATGTACTCGCCGAACGGGTCGGCACCGGTCCGGGTGATCACCGCGCTGCGCCGGCCGTAGCGGGCGGCGGCGACGGCGACGTTGCTGGGGCTGCCGCCCAGGTACTTGCCGAAGGTCTGGACTTCGCGCAGCGAGACGCCGATCTGTTGTGGGTACAGGTCGACGCCGATGCGTCCCATCGTCAGTACCTCGTCCCCAGGCATGGACGTCCCTTCACGCAGAGAAGCGGCGAATGCAGATCTTTCGGGCACAGAGATCAATCCGGATGCCGTGCGGGTAACGGCGCGGTGAAAAGTCTTCGGGTCGACCGGGATCTGTCCCGGCGGCCCTAGGTGACCTGGTTTCGATGTAATAACGTGAGTGCTTCCACGTCAATACTTTGTCATAACAAACCTCAAACTCGCGGGGTCGCCATGCCACCGGATCTCTCGCCCGTCGAAGTCGACCGCACCAGCCCCGTGCCGCTCTACTTCCAGGTCGCCACCCGCCTGCAGGAGCTGATCGAGACGGGTGAGATCGGCGTCGGCGACCGCATCGAGAACGAGGTCGACTTGGCCGAGCGCCTCGGCGTCAGCCGGCCCACCACCCGCCGGGCGATCCAGTACCTGGTCGAGCGGGGCATGCTGGTGCGCCGCCGCGGCGTCGGCACCCAGGTGGTCCACCCCAAGGTCCGCCGCCCGGTCGAGCTCTCCAGCCTGTACGACGATCTGGTCAACTCCGCCCGAGCGCCGCGCACCGACGTGCTGGAGCTGAAGGTGATCGAGGCCCCGGCCGACGTCGCCGAGGCGCTGGAGATCGCGCCGGGCAGCGAGGTCACCTGGATCGAACGGCTGCGCTTCGCCGGCGGGGAGCCGCTCGCGCTGATGCACAACGCCATCCCGGTCGGCCTGCTCCGGCTGACCGAGCCGGAGCTCGCCGAACGCGGCCTCTACGAGCTGCTGCGCCGGGCCGGCTTCGTGCCCCGGATCGCCACCCAGGTGATCGGCGCCCGGTCAGCCACCGCCGCCGAGGCCCGCACCCTGCAGGAGAAGCGCGGGGCGTCGCTGCTGACGATGACCAGGACAGCCTGGGACGCCAGCGGCCAGGCCCTGGAGTACGGCAGCCACCTCTACCGGGCCAGCCGGTATTCCTTCGAGCTGAATCTGTCCGCGGGCTGACAGCTCATTGCCGCCGAACGGCGAATCCGACCGCATCGACGGCCGGGATTTAGTTGACGGCTCAAATAGTTCGGCATACGGTGAGCTGGATAGTTGAAGCGTCAACCGGAGGTTCGTCATGACCGCCATGCCCGCCCTGTTCATCAGCCATGGCGCCCCGCCGCTGGTCGACGACGAGACCTGGGTTGCCCAGCTTGGGCAGCTGGCCGCCGAGCTGCCCAGGCCGACGGCGATCCTGATGGCCTCGGCGCACTGGGAGTCGGCCCCGCTGATGCTCAGCGCGACCGAGCCGGTCCCCCTGGTCTACGACTTCGGCGGCTTCGCCCAGCACTACTACGAGGTCCGGTACCCGGCTCCGGGGGCGCCCGAGCTGGCCGACCGGATCGAGAAGCTGATGCCGGACACGAAGCGGGTCGCCCGCACCGACCGCGGCCTCGACCACGGTGCCTACGTGCCGCTGACGGTGATGTACCCGGACGCCGACATCCCCGTGCTGCAGATGTCGCTGCCCACCCTCGAACCCGACGAGCTGCTCGACCTGGGCCGCCGGATCGCGCCGCTGCGCGAGGAGGGCGTGCTGATCATCGGCTCCGGCTTCACCACCCACGGCCTACCGTTCCTGCGCGACTGGCGCCCCGACGCGGCCGCGCCCGGCTGGTCGAGGGAGTTCGACGCCTGGACCGCTGAGGTTCTGGCCCGTGGCGCAATCGACGAGCTGGCCGACTTCCGCTCCCGCGCCCCGGGCATGCCGTACGCGCACCCGACGATCGAGCATTTCGCCCCGATGTTTCTCACTCTGGGCGCCTCCGGCGATCCGGAGCAGTCCCCCGACCAGACCATCGACGGCTTCTGGATGGGCCTGTCGAAGCGCTCCTTCCAGGTCGCCTGACCGGGCCCGGACCGCCCGCTGGCCGGATATTCGCAGCCCTGAGCAGGTTTGCCGCGAGTGGTGGTGGGGTGGGGAGTGAAGCGTCGAAGTTGCCGTTTCGGTAGGTGGATCGATGCTTTGATGGCGTTATGCCGTACCTGCGGGTGAGTGGGTATCCGGTGCCTGGGATGTATGGACTTGCGGGGTGGTGATGGTGGTGTCCGGTGACGGGCCGGTTGGTGGTCGCCGGGTGGGCGGTGATGCGGTGGAGGTGTTGCACGATAGTGATCGTGCGTTGGTGACGCGGGTGATGTCGCCTGGTGGGGATACGGTGATCCGTAAGCAAGTGCGTGGTGCTGATGGTGAGTTGCGGGTGCGTCATGAGCGGGCGATGTTGCGGCGGTTGGCGGGTTTGGAGTATGTCCCGCGGTTGGTCGACGCTGACGCTGATGGTGATGTTGATGTTCTTTTGTTGGTGGATTTGGGTGGGGTGGCGCTGAGTTCGGTTTTGTCGGCTGGGTCGATGGGTTTGGTCGAGTTGTTGACGGTGGCGGTGGATCTGTCTGAGGTGATCACCGCGGTGCATGGCCGTGGTGTGGTGCATAAGGATATTAATCCGAGCAATATTTTGTTGTCGGGGGTACCGCGTCGGCCGTCGTTGATCGATTTTGGTTTGGCTACGACGTTTGCCGAGGAGCGGCCGGGTTTCCTGCATACGAGTCTGATCGCGGGGACGTTGAAGTATTTGGCGCCGGAGCAGACGGGGCGAACGGGCCGGTCGGTGGATCATCGAGCTGATCTCTACGCCGTGGGTGCGACGTTGTACGAGTTGGCGACCGGGGCACCGCCGTTCGGGTCTGATGATCCGTTGCGGTTGATTCATGATCATTTGGTGCGGACTCCGGTGCGTCCGGATGAGGTGAATCCGGTGGTCCCGGCGGGGCTGTCGGATCTTATTCTGCGGTTGTTGGAGAAGGAGCCGGATCGTCGGTATCAGAGCGCTGCGGGCTTGGTGCACGATCTGGTCCGGATGCGTGGCGATCATGTTCGTGGTGGGCCCGATCGGTTTGTGTTGGGGCTGCGGGACTTCCCGTTGCGGTTGGCGGCGCCGTCGCGGCCGGTGGGACGTGATGGTGAGATCGCTGTATTGCGGGAGGCGTTCGAGGACGCGATGTCCGGCCATTGTCATGGTGTGCTGGTCAGCGGTGGCGCGGGGGTGGGCAAGAGCTGCCTGATTGACGAGTTACGGCCGGTGGTGGCGACCTGTGGCGGTTGGTTCGTATCGGGCAAGTTCGACCAGTACCGCGAGGATGTGGACTCCGACGGGGTTCAGCAGGTACTGCGCCGGTTGTGTCAGTTGTTGTTGGCGGAGCCGGATAGTGAGCTGGTCGACCTGCAGAGCCGGTTGACTGAGGCGTTGGGTTCCAACGCGGTGGTGTTGGCGGCGATGGTGCCGGAGTTCGCAGCGCTGATCGGGTCTCCTGGTGGGGGCGCGGGCTTGGCCGATTTGCGGGTGAACCGGGACCAGTTGGTGCAGATGGTTCTGGATTTTCTGTACTCGGTCGCGACGTTGGCCCGGCCGGTGGTCCTGGTCCTTGACGATCTGCAATGGGCGGGCCCGGCGGCGGTGGCGCTGCTCGACGCGGTGCTCAACGAGCCGCACCGTACCGGGTTGCTGCTGGTGGGTGCTTATCGTGATGCCGAGGTCGATGTGGCACACCCGTTGACGGCGATGCTGGCGCGGTGGCGGGAATCAGGTACTGCGGTGCGGTGGATCCGGTTGCGTAACCTGCCGGTGGCCGACCTCGGGGTCTTGCTGGCGGACATGTTGCGGTTGCCGATGGAACGTGCTGTAAGGCTGGCCGAGGTTGTCGCTGTGCGTACCGGGGGGAATCCGTACGACAGTGTCGAGCTGCTCAACGCGTTACGTCGCGAGGGCACCCTGATGCCGGGCCCGCAGGGCTGGCAATGGGATCCGGCGGCCGTCCGCCAGCATCTGGGCCGTTGCGATGTGCTGGAGTTACTGATCGCCCGGATCAACGCGTTGCCGGCGCAGACCGGGACGGTTTTGCAGATCATGGCGTGCCTCGGCGGTGAAATGACTATGGATCTGTTGGTGGCTGCTTCGGGACACTCCCGGCAGGTGTTGGCTGAGCGGTTGTTGCCAGCGTTGGAGGACGGCCTGCTGGTGATGGAACGCTCCGGCAGAGCTGGTGGTGTGGTCCGGTTTCGCCATGATCGGGTCCAGCAGGCGGCGTTCGCGCGGCTGGCGTCGCCGGCGCGCGCGGCGTTGCAGTTGGATCTTGGGCGTCGGTTGGTGGCGGTGGTGAGTTTGCGGGCGGTGGCGGCGGAGCAGTATCTGTGCGCTGTCGCTCTGATCAGTGGTCGTGCGGAACGGCATCGGGCCGCCGCATTGTTCCATGAGACCGCGAAGGGTTTGCAGGTCCTGCAACCGGAGATGGCCGAACGGCTCACTCACGCGGCGGTAGATTTGCTGCAGGGCGACCCCGCGGATCTCGACGTCGTGCTGGTGACTGCCGCGCAGACCAGCCGGCATGCGGCGCTGTTCGCTCTCGGCCGGCTCGACGACGCGGACGTGGTGTATGAGGCGATCAAGCGGCAGTGTCCGGATCCGTTGGGTCGGGTGGTGGCGGCTTGTGTGCAGATCACCAGCCTGACCAACCGTAACCGGGTGGACGAGGCGTTGGCGTTGGGCCTGGATCTGCTCGCCCGGCTGGGCCTCCCGTTGCCCGAGATGGATGCGATCGGCCCGGTGATCGGTCAGGGCATGGCTGCGCTCACCGCGTGGGCGGCCGGTCCGGACAAGAACGACGACCTGTACCGCCCGGAAGTCGATGACCCGCGGGTGCTGGCGATCAGCGCGCTGATGAAACAGGTCATACCGGCCGCGTTCGCCGGCAACCCGGCGATCATGGCCTGGCTGCTGGTGGAGGCCCAGCGCCTGTGGGTCACCCACGGCCCATGCGAAGCCCTGGTCCACGTTCTCGGCCTGACCGGCTTCGCCGCCTCTGCCGCACAGCAGGACTACCACACCGGGTACGCCGTCGGGCGCCACCTGATCGCGATCAGCGAAGCCCACGCCTACGAGGCGGGCGCCCCGCACATCTGGGCCACGTTCACGGGGAACGCGGCGCCTTGGTTCGAACCGTTGGAAGACGTCCTCCGCGACGTGCACCGGGCGCGCGAGGGCTTGCTGCGGGTCGGCGATTTGCAGGTCGCGGGGTATATCCACAACGTCACGACGACCGCCCTACTCGATATCGGACCGACGCTCACCGTGCTGCTCGCCGAGGTGGAGTCCGGCCTGGCGTTCTGCCGCCGCACCGGCCATCAGCTGATGGCCGAATTCCTGTTGCCGCTGCGGCAACTGGTGCGGGCGCTGCGCGGGCAGACCGACGCGCCGGACAGTCTCAACGACGTGCCGGACAGTCCCAGCGACGTGGACAGCCCCACCGACGTACCCTTCAACGAGACGACCCATCTGGCCGGACTCACCGCCAACGGCCTGGCCCAGGGAATATTTCAGATCAGCCGAGCCATCGCCGCGGCCGTCAACGGCAACACCCCGCAACTGATCGAGAGTGCAGACGCCGCCAAACGTCTGATGCCGATGTTCCCGGGCCTCTACGTCACCGCCATCGCGTACCTGGTGCGGGGCCTGGCAGTGGCACAGCAGGTCAGTGCGGCGGCACCGGGCGAGCGGGCCGGACCGCTGGCCGAACTGGACGCATGCCGGGCCTGGCTGGCCGCACGGGCAGCCGACGCGCCGGCCAACTTCGCGCACCTGTCGCTGTTCCTCGACGCCGAACGAGCCTGGGCGATCGGCGACACCTGGACCGCGCACTGCGCGTTCGACGCCGCCCTGCACGACAACCCCGGCCACCCCCGACCATGGCACCGAGCGCTGACCGCCGAACGAGCCGCACTGTTCCACCTCGCCCACGGCCTGCAACACACCGGCCACGCACTACTCGCCGAGGCCCGACACGGCTACGCCGCCTGGGGCGCGACCGGCAAGACCCGCCAGCTCGACGACCAATACCCCGGCCTGGCAATCCCGTCCGTGCAGCGGCCGGAACCATCCCGCATCCAGACCATCGACACCGGGCGCAGCGGCAGCATCTCCAGCGACGCCATCGACCTGCTCGGCGTACTCAAAGCCTCGCAGGCACTCAGCTCCGAAACCAACCTCGACCTGCTGCGCGCCCGGGTCGGCGAGGTCCTCAGCGCGATGACCGGCGCCACCACCGTGCAGGTACTGCTGCGCGACGACGAAGCTAACCGATGGCAGCTTGCCGACCCCGCCGGACAACCCGGCGCCACCGTGACACTCGAGGAAGGCGCCGCCCGCGGTCTGCTGCCCATCTCGGTGATCCGCTACACCGAACGTACCCGTGAACCACTGCTGATCGACGATGCCGCACACGACGACCGGTTCAGCCGTGACCCTTACTTCACCGGCGTGGCCTGCTGCGCACTGATGGTCGCACCGATCCTCGCCCAAGGCCAACCACGAGCCATGCTGCTCCTGGAAAGCCGACTCACCCACAGCGCGTTCACCACCGAACGCCTCGACGCCGTGCACCTGATCGCCGGGCAACTGGCCGTGTCCCTCGACAACGCTCTGCTCTACGCCTCACTGGAACGCAAAGTCGTCGAACGCACCGACGCGTTGGCCCGAGCCAACCAACGCCTCGAACAACTCGCCATCACCGACGCCCTGACCGGCCTACCCAACCGGCGACGCCTCGACGAGATCCTCGACACCGAATGGCACCGGGCCCTACGCCCCAAAACACCCCTCGCCGTCGCCATCATCGACATCGACCACTTCAAGCTGTACAACGACCACTACGGCCACCCAGCCGGAGACCGCTGCCTACACCAGGTCGCCGCCGCGCTAGCCGGCAACGTCCGCGAGACCGACTTCGTCGCACGCTACGGCGGCGAAGAATTCTGCCTCGTCATGCCCGACACCCACATCGCCGGCGCAGTCATCGCCGCCGAACGAGTCCGCATCGCGGTCAACGAACTCGCCGAACCACACCAGGCCAGCACCCACGGCTTCGTCACCATCAGCATCGGTGTCGCCTCCGTTATACCCACCGCCTACGACACCCTCGAAGACCTCATCCGACACGCCGACACACACCTCTACGAAGCCAAACGCGGCGGCCGCAACCGCACCACCAGCCAAACCCCCGACTAACCACGATCCAACTCGGACGGCGCATGCCGGCAGTATCCGCGGGAAGGCCCGCGAGGACCGGCCCGCGTGTACCACGTAGGGAAGGTCCACAGAAGCCGAACCGCCCCGGCAACGGCGCCGGGGCGGTTCGCTATGTCCTTCAGTTGGCCTCGCGTCCTGAATGCCGTCAGGTACGGAAGCCGCCGACGACGGCCGCCCTGCGCTGGCGCTCGAGGTCCTGCCGGGTCAGGATGTCGCGGATCTCGCGCGTCTCCTCCAGGGTGTGTCGGCCCAGCAGCAGGTCGAGTTCGGCGCGCTCGGCCGGCGTCTGGAACGCGGCGAGCTCGGCGGCCAGCTGACGCCGCGCGACACGCTCGGTGCGACGGTTGGCCAGGCGGACGCGGACGTCCTGGATACGGGTCTTCAGTGGCATCGGGTTCTCCTCACGCAGTGTCATGGCGAAAGCCTCGTTGCTTCCGGCTTCCACCATCCGCGCAGCGGGCTTCAATCACAAACCGGCCAGGTAAAACTCCCGCGACGGAAGTGACCGCCACCACCGGAACTCTGTAGCGCGGATCACTCTGCGTGGTCGATGTGCTGGTCGGCGCGGGTCAGTGACCTCGACCACCACATCACGCCCGCACGATGGTGGCCGGCTCCGGCGCGGACCGGGCCGGACCGACCGCGTCCCCGGCCAGCAACCGCGACGACAGTTGGGTCCGCGACCGGACGCCGAGCTTGCGGTACACCCGGGTCAGGGTGGCCTCCACCGTCTTCACGCTCAGGTAGAGCTGGGTGGCGATCTCCCGGTTGCTGGCCCCGTCGCGGACCAGCCCGGCGATCCGCGCCTCGGTCGAGGTCAGGCCCAGGTCGGGGACCGCGGTGCCGGCCGCCGCCGAGGAGGTGCCGGCCAGCGCGCGTTCGGTCTGCTCCAGCCAGGGCTTCGCCTCGGCGGCCAGGAAGAGCGCCAGCGCCGCCCCGATCGCCATCCGGGCGGCCGCGTACCGCCGGCGGCGGCGTTCCGCTCCACCTTGGACGAGCAGCGCGTGCGCCTGCTCGATCGGCTGGTTCAACTGCTCGAACAGCAGGGCGGCCGCCGCCGACAGCAGCACCGCCGAGTCGGCGTGGCCGCTCTCCGACAGCACCACCGCGGTGGCCCGGTCGAGATAGCCGGTGACGCCGCCGCCCGTGCCGAGCCGGCGGGCCGCTGCGCGGGCCTCGGCGAGGATCTCGGCCGCCTCGGCGTGCTCGCCGAGCGCCGCCAGCCCGCCGGCCAGGTCACCGTGCCAGCGCACGATCAGCGGATCGCCCGCGCCGAACGAGACGTCCAGCTCACGCAGCCGGCGCAATGTGGTCACCCCGGCCCGGGTGTCCCCGGAGCGCAACTCGGCCTGCCCAAGGGCGTGCAGGTTACGCCGCAGGTAGATGCTGTCGCCCTCCTGCTCGGACGCACGCACGCCCCGGCGGGCGAACCCGGCCGCCGCCGCCAGGCTGCCCCCGGCCAGCTCGGCGACCGCAGCCGTGTACCAGGTCGGGCCCGGACTCAACCCGGCCTGCTGGGCGGCGGCGACGGCCCGGTGTGCGTAGCGCAGCGCGTCCCGGCAACGGGCTGCCCGGGTGGCCACCTCGGACAGGCTGCGCAGCACTTCGACCAGGGCCTCGCCGGTCCGGTCCTGCTCGGCCACCGCGAGCAGGCGCAGCAGCTCGGCGCGGGCCTCGTCGAGCCGGTCGTCGACCATCGCGAAGCGGGCGGCCATGTAGCGCGGGGCCAGGTGTAGCCAGCCCGGCACCTCGGACGCGGGCAGTGCCAGCGCCGCCGCCAGGGTCTGCGGCCAGTGCGGCTCCCCGCGCAACCGCTGGATCTGGGCCAGCGCGCCGAGCGCCATCGACTGGGTCGTCGGGTCACCGGCCAGCCCGGCCGCGGCCACGGCCGCCTCGGCTTCGGCCACGGCCGTCTCCGCGTCGCCGCCGACCATCGCCGCCCAGGTCAGCCGCAGCCGCACCTGGGCGACCAGGACCGGATCGTCGCCCGCCTCGACCAGGGCGGCGGCGAACATCTCGCCCATATCGGCCAGCGCCTGCCCGGCCAGGTCGATCAGGACCAGCCGGGACCGGACCCGGTGCCCGGGCGGCGACTCCGCCGCCAGCACGGCCTCCGCGGCCCGGCCGGCCAGCGCGGGAGCCCCGGCGGTGGCAGCGGTGCGGGCGGCCTCGACCAGCCAGTCCAGTCGCTGCGCTGCGAGGATGTGCGGGCAGCGGTCGGCGGCGAGCAGGTAGAGCTCGGCGGCCGTGCGTCCGGCTCCGGCGCCGGCCGCTCGTTCCGCCTCGGCGGCCAGCGAGCAGGCCACCTCGGCGTCCGGGCGACCGCTGCGCAGGGCCAGGTGCCGGACCGCGTCGGTGCTGTCCACCGCCGCGCGGGCCAGGTCGTCGTGGATCACCGCCCGCCGGTCCGCGCCGACGTCCTCGGCCAGCACCTCGGCGAACACGGCCGGGGTGAAGCGGATGGCCGCGCCGTCCAGCTCGACCGCTCCCGCGGCGGCGGCCTGGCGCAAGTCGCGGTCCGCATCAGCGCGACCGGCCCGGATCAGCACGGTCGCGGTCGGCTCGGTGGCCAGCGCGGCCACCAGCAGCGTGTCAGTGACCTCGCTCGGCAGCGCGGCGATCCGCTCGCGCAGCAGGGCCCGGACCGGCTCGGGCAGCGGCGCCGGCCGCCAGGCCGGGCCGGGCGAGACGGCCGCGCCCAGGGCCAGCGCCAGGAACGGGTTGCCGCCGCTGGCCTCGTGCAGCCGGCTGGCGGTGCGGCAGGGCAGGCCGCGCGACTCCAGCAGGGCGGTCAGGTCGTCGGCGGACAACGGCGGCACGGCCCGCTCGACCACCGGTGCCGGGCACAGCCGCACGGCGCGGCGGCGGCCCGGACGCCGTTCGGCGGCCACCACCCGGACCCGGGGTCCGGGGCGGCGGCGCATCGCGAAACCGATCAGCTCGGCCGACTCGGGGTCGAGCCACTGCACGTCGTCGAGGACCAGCAGCACCCGACCGGTGCGGGCGCAGTGGGCGAGCAACTGCGGCAGGACCAGACGGCGGGCCAGCGCGGCGGCGCCGGCCCGGGTGGGCGCACCCTGGCGCAGGGCGTTCAGGGCCGCCCGCTGGGCTGGGGGCAGCGCGGCGGTGGCGGCGGGCGGCAGCTGGGCAATCAGGTCGGCGATCCCCGCGTACGGCAGGCTGCGCTCGGTCTGGGCCGGGCGCAGCCGCAACACGCGCTCGCCCCGGGCGGCGGCGCTGGCGCCCACGGCGTCCAGCAGGGCGGACTTGCCGATCCCGGCCGGACCGTGCAGGGCGACCCCGCCGCCGGCCGCGATCCGGGCCTCGACCGCCGACAGCAGGGCCGCGCGCCCGACCAGGGTCGTCGCGTCCAGCTGCGCGTGCGTGTCCAGGGCCGTCCCCCACTCGGGCCGTCGATGATTGCTCACAGCCTAGGAAGAGGTTCCCCTCGCATCAATGGGTACGCATGTGACAAGACATCGAACTCGTCACATGTCGTTCTCTGCGCGTTCTTGTTTCCCGGCGAATCCGGTGATCGGGCCAGCTTCTTCTCCCGGATCGCCGAAACAGGTCATTTCTTCCGCTGGGCCGTGACCGACGTCGCCGTGACCGTGCCGTCGGAGCCGGCCGCGCCTTGCACGGTCACCCCATCGCCCACCTTGACGTCGGAGACCGTGCCCTTAGTGGCGGTCTGGACCGAGGTGGAGCCGCTGGTCCTGACCGTCACCACGTCGCCGGCGGCGGTCTGCACGTAGATGGTGTCGCCGTCGACCAGTTTGACCGTGCCGGTGGTGCCCGCGGCGGCGAACGCGGTCGGCGCCGCCCCGCCCGGAAACCCGGAGCCACCGCCGTAGGCGCCCGCACCGCGGCCGGCGAAGTTGCCAGTGCCGCGGCCGGCGACGGCGCCGGCGCCGCGACCGGTACCGGTGGCCGGCGTGCCGTAGTTCTTCTGGACCTGCAGGCCGCCGAGGAAACCGGCGAGAAGCAGGACCAGCCCGCCGAGGACCAGGGTGCCGCGGTTCCACCAGCGGCGCGGGGCGGCCCGGGCCAGCTCGGTCGCCAGGCTGTCGTCGGGGGTGTCGTCGGCGCCCGGGTCGAGCAGCCCGTGCCCGGCCATCGGCAGGTGCTCCGGCTCGAACGCCACGATCACGGCCGTGTCGTCCGTACGCAC
>JAVHVY010000411.1:0-11455 GCA_032160305.1 Actinoplanes sp. | reverse complement strand
GAGACGGAAACGATTTGAGCTGGCCAGCGCCATTGTCGGCGCTGCGATCGGGGTCGGCGTGTTCCTGGCAGCGCCGTCGCACACGATTCGCCTGGCCTTCCTCTGCGTACTCCTTCCGCCCTTGTTGACCCGGCTCGTTGCGGGGGCCTTGAACGAGATCGAACGCGAGCAGTAGCGCCAGCTGGGTCGCATATCGGAGACGCAACGAGGGGGATCGGGTAGTCGGGATGCGGCGGCCGGACCGCTGAGCAGCTAGCCCGACACACGCGCCTCCGGCGGGCAGGGCCTCCGGCCCTACGACCCGGAGCTGGCCTCCGGCGGCCGGGGCTACTCGCCCCGAACCCTCGGCAACTCTGGGATGCCCCGCCAGCCAGCCGCGAGCTGTCGCACACCGGAGGAAACCAGCCCGCGCCCGGCTGGTCCAGGTCGTTCGTCCGGTGGGGCGCTCCACCTGGACCAGCCGAGCGCGGCCCGGCCGAGCGAAGCTTGCGCGACGGGATGCCGCAACAGCCATCAGCACACCCCGCCGCGTGAAGGTCAAGATCAACGACGCCAACCAGGCGACAATCGGGCCGGGAAACCACCAGAAAACAACGAACATCAATGAGCGGTGTTGACGCAGGTCAGGCCGCCTGTCGCGACCCTCGTCCCAGGTCAACCCGCACCCTTGATTGATTCGAGATGTACTACAACGTCTAGTTCTTTCGGTGCCCCTGACCAGCGGTAACACTGACTGATCTTGCACCGGGCACAGTGTAGGGAACGGCGGTCATGCCTGGCTCGCAGCCGGTGTGGCCGCCGTTTACGGCGAAGTGCTATCCCGTTCGCGGTGATGTCGGGCTGCGCCAGCGCGGCCATCGCGCCGGGCGGTAGTGCAGGGGCGACAAGCGATGGCACGTCGGTATGTCCACCGCTGACGCCGGGGCAGACATCCTCGAGCCTACTTTCGGACTGATCGTCGCCAGCTCCGGAATGTCCTGTAGCCGCCTTTGCGCTAACCGATACCATCGTCTTCCCCAGCGCCTGGTAGCCCTCGCCCTCCTGCGTTCCTACGCGTGTGGCCAAGCTCGACGCGCTCGCCGTCGTCCGCCCCGGTTAGTGGCAGCCACCCCAGCAGGGCGAGGCTGAACCAGAAGTACAGGTTTCCGCCGATCAGTTCCAGCGGCGGCCGGGGCCGTTTCTCCCAGACCCAGAGAAGTCGTGACGTCATCAGCAGGTACGCCGCCCCGCCGAGGTACAGCTGCCGCCTCCGCGCGACCGCATCCAGCCCGACGTCGACGCACCGGATGATCGCCGGGAGCAGCCACACGCAGTGGTGCACCCAGGTCACCGGGCTGACCAGGCAGCCGATGATCCCGGTCAGCGCCAGCCCGCCCACCTCGTCGTCTGCGGCCGCCGCCGCCCGGGCCCGCCAGGCCCAAAGGCCGAGCAGCACCACGACCAGCACGATCCACACCTTCGAGGTGACCGGGTCGATCGGCAGCCGGGCCAGGAAGCCGCGCAGCGACTGGTTGGACACGTACGACAGGACACCCACGCGGTTGGTGTCCCACAGGGCCGAGGTCCAGAACTCCCGGGACTGGTCGGGCGCCACTGCCCCGGAGACCACCGTCGCCACGGCGGCGGCCACGATCGAGGTCGCCACCGCCCGCCAGCGCCCGGTGACGAGCAGGTAGAGGATGAAGACGCCCGGGGTGAGCTTGACCGCAGTGGCCAGCCCGATCCCGATGCCGCCCCAGCGCCGGCCTGCGGCCACTCCGAACAGCAGGTCGCCGGCGACCAGGGCGAGCAGCACCATGTTCACCTGGCCGAAGGTGATGGTCTCGCGAACCGGCTCGAAGCAGATCGCGAAGCACAGCACGACCCCGGTGGCGAACCAGGCCGGCCGGCCGATTCGGTCGATGATCGGCCCCGCCAGCCAGCGCACCGTCAGCCAGGTCGCCGCCACCGTTGCTGCTCCGGCGATCACCACGACCAGCGGTAGCGGCAGGAAGGCCATCGGCGCCATCAGTAGCGCGGCGAACGGTGGATAGGTGAACCCGTACGGCGTGCCGGGGCGCAGCCAGTCGTAGATCATGCCGTGGTCGCGGAACCAGTACTGCACGGCGCCGTAGTAGACCTTGGAGTCGAAGAACTCGTTGCGGAGGGCGGCCAGCAGCACGATCCCGGCGGTCAGCACGAACAGCCCGGCCAGGGTCCAGGCCCGTTTCCAGGTCGTCACGCCGGCCTCCGGAGCCGGCGTACCGCCAGGTAGATTAGGAAGGTGGTCATTGCCAGAGAGCCCTGCGAGCGGACCGCCAGGGCGAGGTTGTAACCGTCCGGCAGGCACAGCGCGGCTGCCACCGCGCACGTCGCCACCAACCACCGCCGCAGGCCGGTCGCGGCCAGCACGGTCAGTGGCCAGGTCGCGTACCAGGGGTGGAAGACCGGGGCGAGGGCGACGGTCGCGGCCAGCGCCAGCCCGGCCCCGGGCAACGCGTCGCGGGTCCGGGTACGCCACCAGAGCCCGACCAGAACGCCGGCCAGCGCGATGATGCCGAGGATCCGGGTGACCGTGACGACATGCAGGTGCAGGCCGAACCAGGAGCCGATCAGCTCGCCGGTCAGCCCGACGGCGGTCGACGGGGCGGTCCACTGCACCGAGGCGCCGCTGCCGGCCAGGTTGGTGATCCAACCGAAGCCGAGCCCGGAGCCGACGCAGAGGGCGGCGATCGTCACGACCACGCCGCCCACCAACGCCACCGTCGGGCGCAGCAGAGCCCGCAGCGAGGATCCGGACGGCACGGCGGCCAGCACCGCGAACGGCAGCACCACGACTGCGGTTACCTTCACGCCGATGGCGAGGCCGAGCAACACCCCGGCGAGCAACAGTGGCACGACAGCCTGCCCCTCGGCCGATCGCACCAGGGTCCCGGCGGCGGACTGGGTGCATCGGGTGATCGGGTCCTGCTCGTCGTGGTACGGGGTCTCGGCGACGGAGGGCGGGCGACTCGCGACCGAGCCGGGCGCGACGATCACGGCCAGCGCCGCGACCAGCAAGCCGACCATCACGGCGTCGTTGTGGCCGCCCGAAACCAGGTGGATGGCGATCAGCGGGCAGGCCAGGGCAAGCCACACCGCCCGACCGAGCGGCACCCCACAGCGGCGGGCCACTACGGGCAGGCTAACCGCGGCGAGCAGCACGCCGAGCAAGGCGACCACCCGCAGCGCGGCCACCGTGCCGGTCAGGCCGCCGCCGATCGTCGCTGCCGCCGCGGCCAGCACCAGAAAGAACGGACCATACGGGGCGGGCGAGTCGAGCCAGGTCGGCGATACAGCGGACCGCCACGGACAGCCGAGTGCGTCCACACCGGCCGAATAGGGATCCAGCCCCGCGGCTTGCTGCCAGCCCTGACACGCGTACGAATAAATGTCGTAGCTGCCCAGCGGGAGCACCGGCAGCAGCGGGACCGCCCACAGCGCCGCGGTGAGGTAAGCCCAGCGGGCCGACGGAACCGCACGCACCCCGGCCACCCACGCGCCGATCAGCAGACCCGTGCCGAGAAGCCAGCTGAGCGGTAGCAGCACCCCGTCGTGGCCGGCGGCGATCGTGCCCGGCGTCATCGGCGGGTGAAACGGCGAGCGCGCCCCGCCCAGCTCGGCGGCCACCGCGAGCAGCAGGCTGCCGGCGAAACCGGTCCACCGGCAGACCTCTGCGCGGGAGCGGCTGCCGGTCACCGCGCCTCGGCGGGGCAGGCGCGGCGAGGGCATGGCGGCCACCCTACCGTGACGCACCGCGACGGCCAGGCAGCCCGGTAGGGTCGGCGTCGTGTGGACTCGGAGCCGGGCGGAGATCATGGCCGGCTGCTTCGCGGCCGCTCTGGGGTTGGCATATCTGCTGCTCCCCCGCATGGGTACCGATCTGGCCGCGCAAGTGGCCCGGGCCGGCTTCTTCGCCGAGCACGGCTGGACGCCGATCGACCTGCGCTGGTATGCGGGTGTCGACCAGCTGGGCTACAGCCTGGTGTCACAGCCGGTAATGGCAGTAGCCGGGGTTCGGCTGACCGGGGTGTTGGCTCTCGCCGGCGCGGCCGTGGCTTTCGCGGCGCTGCTGCGGCGCACTGGCGCGGCGCGGCCAGTGCTCGGGGCGGCTTTCGGCGTGACCGGCATCGCCGGGAATCTGCTGTCCGGGCGGGTGACCTACGGGCTCGGGGTGGCTTTCGCAGTGACCGCGCTGCTGGCCCTGACCTGTCCACGGCTGCGGTGGGCGGCTGCGGTGCTGGCCCTGCTGGCGTCCGCGACAAGCCCGGTGGCCGGGTTGTTCCTCGGGCTGGCCGGGGTGGCCCTGCTGTTGTCCCGTCGGATCGGCGCGGGGCTGCTGGTCGCCACGCCGGCCGCCGTTGCGCTGGCGGTGTCGGCGGGCCTGTTCGGCGACGGCGGCTGGATGAACATCAGCCACACCGACGCGCTGCGGGCGATCGTGACGAGCCTGGTCGTGGCCGCGCTGGTACCGCGCCGGCCGGTCCGGATCGCCGGGGTACTGTCGGCCGCCGGGGTGCTCGCTGCGGCTCTGGCGCACACCCCGGTGGGCCTGAACGCGACCCGGCTGGCCGTGATGTTCGCCCTGCCCGTGCTGGCCGGTTACGCGGATCTGCCCCGGCCGGTCGTCCGGCTGCGCCGGTGGCGGCCGGTCGCGTTGGGCGTGGTGCTGCTCGCGATCGCCTGGTGGCAGCCGCCGGTGGTCATCGGAGATGTACGCGATCTCGGCAATCCGAGCGCCGATCCGGCCTACTTCGCGCCGCTGCGGCAACGGCTGGCGCTGGAACGGCTGACCGGCCGGGTGGAGATCCCACCGACCCGCGACTACTGGGAGGCGGCGTCCATGGGGGACGTTCCGCTCGCGCGGGGCTGGTTGCGCCAGGCGGACATCGACCGCGACCCGCTGTTCTTCACCACGGTCCCCGGGGCGGCGGGCACCGGGGTCGCGCTGACCGCCGGCAGCTACCGGAGCTGGCTCGCCGAGCGGGCCGTACAGTTCGTCGCCGTGCCCGACGCGGAGCTGTCCTGGGCCGGCCGGGCCGAGGCGTCCCTGGTCGCGGCCGGCATGCCGGGGCTGACACCGATATGGTCGGACCGGCATTGGCAGCTCTACCAGGTGGCGGATCCAGACCCGGTCGTCGCGCCGCCGGCCACGATGGTCGGCCAGGATGCGGCGACGATCACCTTCGACGCCCCGACCGCGGGCGACATCGTGCTCCGCGTGCGCTACTACCGCTGGCTGCGCGCCACCGGCGGGGCCAGGGTCACCGCCAGCGGCACCTGGACCCTGGTCCGGGTCACCGGACCGGGCCGCTACACGCTGTCCAGTCGACTGGGCCCGGCACAGCGCTGATCAGCGACTAGGCATTGAGCACGCGCTCCACGGCCGCGCGCGAGCGGCGGGTGATCCGCAGGTACCGGTCGACGAACTCGCCCGGGTCGCCGCCGCCGAGCAGTTGCACCGCACCGGCCAGCTCGGGGCCGTGCCGGGGCAGCTGGTCGGTCGGGCGGCCGCGGACCAGGGTCAGCGCGTTGCGGACCCGGGCGGCCAGCACCCAGCCCTCGGTCATCGCCGCCGCGTCGGCCGCCTCGACCAGGCCGGCGTCGCACTCGGCGGTCAGCGCCTCCAGCGTGCGGGTCATCCGGAGCTGCGGGACCGCGTACGCATGACGCAGTTGCAGCAGCTGGACCGCCCACTCCACATCGGCGAGACCGCCGCGCCCGAGTTTGGTGTGGGTGTTCGGGTCCGCGCCGCGGGGCAGCCGTTCCCGCTCGACCCGCGCCTTGATCCGCCGGATCTCGACGATCTGCTCGCGGGTCAGGCCGCCCTTGGGGTAGCGCATCGCGCCGGCCAGCCGCTCGAACTCGCGGCCCAGATCCTCATCCCCGCAGACGAACCGCGCCCGCAGCAGCGCCTGGGACTCCCACACCCGCGACCAGCGCGCGTAGTACTGCTCGTAGGCGTGCAGGCTGCGGACCAGCGGACCTTGGCGGCCCTCGGGGCGCAGGTCGGCGTCGATGCCGAGCGGCGGGTCGTGGGCGGGCGCGGAGAGCAACCGGCGCAACTCCTCGGCGATGGCGTGCGCGGCGGCGGTGACCTCGCCGTCGGCCGTGCCCTCGGGCGGGGCGTAGACGAACATGACGTCCGCGTCGGAGGGGTAGCTCATCTCGTACCCGCCGAGCCGGCCCATGCCGATCATCGTCAGGCGGGTTCCGTCGGGGGCCGGGTGGGCGCGGCGGGCGATCCGCAGGGCGGCGCCGAGGGTCGCGTCGGTGACATCGGACAGGGCCACGCCGACCCGGTCGACGTCGAGCGGGTCGGCCGGGGCGAGCTCGCCGGCCCGGCTGAGGATGTCGGCGCAGGCCAGCCGGAACAGCTCGCGGCGGCGCAGTGCCCGGATCGCGCCGATCGCGGCGGCCGGATCGCGGGGGTGCCGGTCGGCGGCGGCCAGGAACCCGTCCCGCAGCACCTGCCGTGGGCGCGGCTGCAGCTCGGCGTCCTCGGCCAGCAGTCGCAGCGCCTCGGGGTCACGGATCAGCAGGTCGGTGGCGTACCGGGAGAGGCTGAGCACCCGGGCGAGCCGGCGGGCGACCGGGCCGCCGTCGCGCAGCAGCCGCAGGTACCACGGGGTGGAGCCGAGCTTGTCCGACACGTGGCGGTAGTTGAGCAGCCCGCGGTCCGGTTCGGGTGCGTCGGCGAACTCCTGCAACAACATCGGCAGCAGGGTGCGCTGGATGGCCGCGGTGCGGGTGACGCCGCCGGTCAGCGCCTGCAGGTGGCGCAGGGCGGCGGCCGGATCGGCGAAACCGAGGATCTCCAGCCGGCGGCCGGCTGATTCCGGGGTCATCCGCAGCGCTTCGACAGGCACCCGGGCGACCGCCTCCAGCAGCGGCTGGTAGAGCAGCTTCACGTGCAGCCGGCGGACCTGCGCGGCGTGTCCGACCCAGTCGGACCGGAACGCCTCGACCGCGTCCTGGCCGGGCAGGGCGGTGTAGCCGAGCGCGGCGACGAGCCAGCGCAGCATCCTCGGATCGTCCGGCACGGTGTGCGTACGCCGCAGGTTCTGCAGTTGCAGCCGGTGCTCGACGGCGCGCAGGAAGCGGTAGCCGCGCAGCAGCGTCTCGCCGTCCTGCCGGCCGACGTAGCCGCCCGCGACCAGTGCCCGCAGGGCCGGCAAGGTGCCCGGCGCCCGCAGCGTCTCGTCGATCCGGCCGTGCACGAGCTGCAGTAACTGCACGGCGAACTCGATGTCGCGCAGGCCACCCGGCCCGCGTTTGATCTCCCGGTCGACCTGGTTCGGCGGCACGTTGTCGATGATCCGGCGGCGCATGTCGCGCACGTCGGCGACCGCTTCGGGGCGTTCCGCGGCGTGCCAGACCAGCGGCGCCAGATCGTCGATCCACTCCCTCGCCAGCGCGAGGTCGCCGGCGGCCGGCCGGGCCTTGAGCAACGCCTGGAACTCCCACGTCCGCGCCCACCGCCGGTAGTACGCGTCGTGGCTGGCCAGCGTGCGGACCAGCGGCCCGTGGCTGCCCTCCGGCCGCAGCGCGGCGTCGACCGGCCAGGCGACCTGCCCGCAGACGTCGATCAGGCGGGCCGCGACCGTCGTGCCGGCGGCCAGGTCCTCGTCACCGGCGGCTACGAAGATCACGTCCACATCGGATACGTAGTTGAGCTCGTAGCCGCCGCATTTGCCCATGGCGACCACGGCGAGGCGCGGCTCGGCGGTGCTGCCGGGCAATTCCGAGATGGCGATCGCGTACGCCGCCGCCAGCGTCTCGTCGGCCAGCCGGGACAGGGCGGCCATCGTCGGCTCGAGTCCCCGCCCGCCGGTCAGGTCGGCGGCGGCGATCCGCAGCAGACTGAGCCGGTAGGCACGCCGCAGCGCCGCGACGGTCAGCGGCCCGCCGCCCGCCGAGTCGCCGCCGGCCAGATCCGACGGGATGGCGAGGTGGCCCTCCGCGGACGGCGGCAGGCCGGTCTTGCCGCTGGCCAGCACCCGCCAGTCGGCCGGGTTGGCCACCAGGTGATCGCCGAGCGCGGACGAGGCGCCGAGCACGGCGGCCATCCGCCGGCGGAAGCCGGGATCGTCGAACAGCGCCCGGAGGATCGCGGCGGCGGCCGCGTTGTCGGATCCCATCCGGCTGACCGGCGGCGTATCCCCGCGGCCCGCCGACGCGCTCGCGGTGCTCCGGCCGGCCGACTCGACCAGGCGATGCAGCTGGCGCAGCGCCAGGTTCGGGTCGGCGCCCCGGGACAGCGAGTGGATCAGCTCGGCCGCGTCGGTGCCGGTCGGCTCCTGGGCGTCCAGGTCCCACAGCCGCAGCCCGGCGGGGCCGAGCAGGTCGGCGGCGCGGGTGCCGTTGTCGGCGAAGCCGTAGCGGGCCAGCCGGCTGGGCCGGGTCACCGCGCTCGCCTCCGGCCGGCGTTCAATGCCCCAACAGCGGCAGGGTGCGGCCGGTGCCCGGGTTGGGGATGTCCGCGTTCGGCAGGGCGCCCAGGGCCAGCGCGGCGAACCGGGCCGCGAACGGCTGCCACACCTCCTCGACGTCGCCGAGGATGTCGGCGGTCGCGGCCACCACGACCTCGGGGTCGTAGCCGAGCTCGGCCAGCACCGGCGCATCGCAGGCGGCCCAGTCGGCGATCATCGCGGCGTCGCTCTCGATGTGGAACTGCAGGCCCCAGGCCCGGTCGCCGAGCCGGAACGCCTGATACGGGTAACGGCTCGACGCGGCCAGCAGCACCGCGCCGATCGGCAGCTCGGTGATCTCGTCACGGTGCCACTGGATCACGTCGGGGATCAGCGGGACGTACCGGAACAGCGGGTCGGTGTCGGCCGCGTCGCGCCGGGCGACCAGCCCGGGGCCGATCTCGGGACCGGAGGTGCTGCGCTCGACCAGGCCGCCGTGGGCGGTGGCGAGCAGTTGCCCGCCCAGGCAGACGCCGAGCGTCGGCACCCGGTGGCGCACCGCTTTGCGCAGCAGTCCTTCCAGCGCCGGGAACCACGCCGCGCCGGGGCTGCCCGCGGCGTCGGCGTACGCGCTCTGGTCGCCGCCGAGCACGACCAGGGCCAGATACCCGTCGAGGGTCTCGGGCAGCGGGTCACCGGCGTGCGGCCGCAGCACGGTCAGCTCCAGCTCCGCCTCGGTCAGCCATTCCCCGAGCAGGCGCAGGTCGTCGGACGGATCGTTCTCGATGACAAGTGCGGTACCCACACCTGCGAGGCTAACCGGTCAGGCTTTACCGCCACACGCGGAGGAGCCCGTCCACCCGCTCGCATAGGCTGCCCGGCTGCCGGCGGCGGCACAGCAGCAGCAGCGCCCGCCGAGCGGCCCGGGTGTCAGCTGCGAGGTCCGCAACGCGATCGGGAAGTCGGACTGACCGGGCTCAGGCGATGCAGGCGCAGATGATCAGGGCGGCGCCGAAATGCGAGGCGGCGCTGACGATCGCGGCCGGGTGCCGCTCCGGGGCGCAGATGACCTCGCCGAGCTTGCCCGGCGTCATCAGGTCCAGCACCAGGAACGCCAGTCCCATGATCGCGATACCGATGATCCCGAAGATGGCGGTGGACGCCAGCCCCTGGCCGAAGGAGTCGTAACTGGTGAAGATCGCGGTGAACACGATCGCGGAGATGCCGAGCTGGTTGGCGGCCAGCAGCAGGCCCGCGTTCGGGTTGCGCTGGACGAAGATCAGGTCGCGCAGCTTGCCCGGAGTGAGCACGTCGACCAGCAGGTAGCCGATGGCCATCAGGCCGATCCCGACCAGTCCGAACACGATGCTCCGGCCGGCACCCTCGAGCAGATCTTGCAGCACGGTCTCTCCCTCGCCACAACCTCAGGAGAGACCGTATAGGACTCGGACTACAGTGCGCCCAGGTACCGCTGACGTTCGTACGGTGTCACCTCGCGCCGGTACTCCTCCCACTCGGCCCGCTTGTTGCGCAGGAAGAACTCGAAGACGTGCTCGCCGAGCACCTCGGGGATCAGTTCCGACTTCTCCATCACGTCGATCGCCTCGGACAGATTCTCCGGCAGCGCCTCGTAGCCCATCGCCCGGCGCTCGGCCGGCGTCAGCGACCAGACGTCGTCCTCGGCGCCCGGCGGCAGCTCGTAGCCCTCTTCGATGCCCTTGAGTCCGGCGCCGAGCATGACCGCGAACGCCAGGTACGGGTTGGTCGCCGAGTCGATCGAGCGGACCTCGACCCGCGCCGAGTTCGACTTACCGAAGGCCGGAACCCGGACCAGGGCCGACCGGTTCAGGTGACCCCAGCTGACGAAGGCCGGCGACTCGGTGATCCGGTCCGGCAACTGCAGCGGGAACAGCCGCTTGTACGAATTGACCCACTGGTTCGTCACCGCCGTGTACTCGCGGGCGTGCACGAGCAGACCGGCGATGAACGCCCGGGCCGTCTTCGACAGCTTCATCGGGTCGTCGCCGTCGTAGAACGCGTTGCGCTCGCCCTCGAAGAGCGACAGGTGGGTGTGCATGCCGCTGCCGGGCTGGTCGGTGAACGGCTTGGGCATGAAGGTGGCCCGGACGCCCTGCGACAGCGCCACCTCCTTGACCACGTGCCGGAAGGTCATGATGTTGTCGGCCGTGGTCAGTGCGTCCGCGTAGCGCAGGTCGATCTCCTGCTGGCCGGGGGCGACCTCGTGGTGGCTGAACTCGACGGAGATGCCGATCCGTTCCAGCGCGAGCACGGCCTGCCGGCGGAAGTCACGGGCGATGGCGTGCGTGGTGTGGTCGAAATAGCCGCCGTTGTCGACCGCGATCGGCACCGAGCCGTCCAGCGGGCCGTCCTGCAGCAGGAAGAACTCGATCTCGGGGTGGGTGTAGAAGGTGAAGCCCTTCTCGGCCGCCTTGGACAGCATCCGGCGCAGCACGTGCCGCGGGTCGGCCCAGGCGGCGCTGCCGTCGGGGAGCAGGATGTCGCAGAACATCCGGGCGCTCTCGCCGCTGACCCCACCCTCGAACGGGAAGACCTGGAACGTGGTCGGGTCGGGCATCGCGACCATGTCGGACTCATAGACCCGGGCGAAGCCCTCGATCGCCGAGCCGTCGATGCCCATGCCCTCCTCGAAGGCGGACTCCAGCTCCGCCGGCGCGACCGACACGCTTTTCAGAGTGCCCAGCACGTCGGTGAACCAGAGACGGACAAAACGGATGTCGCGCTCCTCGAGTGTACGAAGCACGAACTCCTGCTGTCGGTCCACGTCATCCCCTCGTACGCACGCCGCCGCGGGCAGTTTCCCTCGGCCCCAATACGCCGAGATTACGCTGACCACACCCCAGGAGCGCGCCCCGGGTAAGGCCCGATGCCGAGCACAGCGGGTACGGCAGGCCACCCGCGGATGGGACGGCAACGCTGGGGAAGAATAGGGGTCATGCCCACGCGGCGTCTCGCCCGGGCCCAGGTGAACTCGACCGTCGGTGACA
>JAVHVY010000394.1:0-2717 GCA_032160305.1 Actinoplanes sp. | reverse complement strand
GCGGCGGCCAAGACCGTCAAGGACTTCGGTGAGTTCCAGTCGATCGAGAGCAAGCCGGCCGGCGCGAGCTGGCAGAACCTGTACTGCGACACCAAGAACATGGCGGCGACCGGGCAGAACACCGCCTACCCCATGAACTCGTCCTCGCCGATCCCGTCGCTCAACAACGTGTCGGTGCCCGGCTTCCCGAAGTTCGACACCAGCGTCCCGGACACCTACCGGTACGAGATCTGGAAGCGTGACTTCGAGAAGAACGGGCCGGCGAACCTGAACATGTTCTGGCTCTCCAGCGACCACACCGGTGGCCCGCCGAACGCGGCTGCCCAGGTCGCGGACAACGACCTCGCGGTCGGCAAGATGGTCGACACGATCACGCACAGCAAGTACTGGAAGGACTCGGCGATCTTCGTGGTCGAGGACGACTCCCAGGCCGGCCTCGACCACATCGACGGCCACCGCGCCCCGATCCAGATCATCAGCCCCTGGGCGAAGCGCGGGGTCGTCGACAACCACTACTACTCGCAGATCACGATGATCCGGACCATCGAGCAGATCCTCGGCATCCACCCGATGAACCAGAAGGACAGCGCGGCCAGCCCGATGCGGGCGGCGTTCACCGCGAAACCGGACTTCACGCCGTTCATCGCGCTGCCCAACCGGACCTCGCTGACCTTAGGCCTGACGGTCCCACCGTCGTGCGGCGTGGACACCCCGGCGCCGCAGGATCCCCGTGCCGCGGCCGCGCCGTCGGCGACGGTGCCGGCGAGTCAGCAGGCGGTCGCGGCGCAGTGGGAGGCGTGGAAGGCCGAGCAGCGGCTGACCGGGCCCGACGCCCGGCCCGACATCGCCAACCCCGCCCAGATGAACCACTTCACCTGGTACCAGACGCACGACTGGACGAAGCCGTACCCCGGCGAGGAGAAGATCTTCGCGCCGCAGAACGTGCCGGGCGGCTACCTCCCGTCGGCCGACACCGACTGATCGCCGCACGGCCCCTGGTCGGCCGGGCTACCAGGGCGCTACGACCGGCGGCCGCCGTGGATAGCGCCGGGCTACCGGGGCGCTACGACCGGCGGCTGCCGTGGATAGCGCCGGGCTACCGGGGCGCTACGACCGGCGGCCGCCGTGGATAGCGGCCGGGCTAGCGGGGCGCTACGACCGGCGGCTGCCGTAGATGCCGGCGACGGCGGCGACGCCGAGCGCGGCGAGGGCAATCTGGATGAGCAGCTCGATCCAGTCGATGCCGCTGGTGTCGTTGACACCGACCGCGGCGGCGATGAAGGTTCCGACAATCGCGGCGACGATGCCGATCAGGATCGTCAGCCAGATCGGGATGTTCTGCTTGCCGGGCACGACCAGGCGGCCGAGCGCGCCGATGATCAGGCCGATGATGATGGCGGTGATGATCCCGGTAACGTGCACGTCAAGCTCCTTGGCAGACGGGTTTTCACCCAGCGGGGTTCAGGTTGGCGCCGGCTCCGGTTCGACGGTTGACTCGGGGGCGACGTCGCCGACGGGCACCATCAGAATGGCCGGATCCGCGTCGAGGTGCACCTCGTACCCGACGGGTGGGCCGGTCTGCTGCCAGCCGGCGCCGACCACCGTGCCGGCCAGCCCCCCGACGCTCACCCTCGTCCCCGGCGGGTGGCAGTCGTACGCCTCGACCAGCAGCGCGTCGAGGATGTGCCGGACGCCGTCGAGCGAGCCGCGCAGGCTCACGGATCGCAGTTCCCGGCCGAGGGTGATCGCCGCGTCGCGTCCCCGGCGGTCGGCTCCGGCCTCGCCGGCGGCGAGCGCGGCCTCCACGCGGGCCCACAGTCGCCACCGGTCGTCGTCGAGCAGTGCCCGGGCGGCCCGGTCGAGTGCGGCGCAGGTGATGTCGACGGCGGTCTCCTCGCCGAGCTCCGCCACCCAGGCGAGCTCACCCGCCGCGGGCAGCAGGTCCGGCGACTCGTACGCCAGGACGGCATACAGCATCGCCAGCGTCGTCTGGCGATGCTCGCCGTGGTAGAGCGGTCCGACGCCGGAGGTGGCCCGCAGCGAGGGGAACCGCTCGGCCAGGTGCGCACCCCGGCCCAGCGGAAGGTCGGCGGCCAGTTGGGTATCGCTGACCCGGGCGTGGAACGGGCGGTGTTCGCGCGCAGCGAACATCGAGGCCCGATGCTCGTCGTCGCCGATCGGGAAGCTCGGGCGCCGGCGGACGGCCCGCACCGCTGTCGGGGCCGTGAGCAGGCGGGCAGCGACCGAGTAGGCCACGCCGAGCTGGGTGGCCAGGGCCCGGATGGCGCGTTTGCGAGCACGATCGGGTACGGATCGGTGGCGCTCGGTTCCGGTCATGGTGGCCCTCCCTCACTCATCGTAGGCTGAGATCGTTGTAGTCTGGAGAAGCAGCCGCGCCTGCGCGAGCGTTGCGAGGTCCCCCACGCGGGCCGCGCCGGACGCCAAGAGGCTCTGACTCAGCGCATGCAATTCTTTTTGCCCGTTTTCGCACGAACACGTGCGTCTACCTGGTGGGTGCGTGGGGCTTCGCCGCAAGGACGTGAGTGTCGTGTTCGAGCGATTCACCGACCGAGCTCGTCGGGTTGTCGTTCTGGCCCAAGAAGAGGCCCGGATGCTCAACCACAACTACATCGGGACTGAGCACATCCTGCTCGGCTTGATCCACGAGGGTGAGGGTGTTGCCGCGAAGGCTCTGGAGAGCCTCGGTATCTCTCTTG
>JAVHVY010000362.1:0-9055 GCA_032160305.1 Actinoplanes sp. | reverse complement strand
CGTTCTACGTGAATCTGCCGCTCGGCGGCGTCGCCCTGCTCGTGCTGATCGCGACCCTGCACCTGCCCAAGCGACGCAGCGAACACCGCATCGACTGGCTCGGCGCCGGCCTGCTGACCGTGGCGATTACCTCGCTCGTGCTGATCACCACGTGGGGCGGCAGCGAGTACGCGTGGCGGTCGGTGCAGATCGTCGGGCTCGCGGTCATCGCGGCGATCACGCTGACGCTGTTCATCCTGGTCGAGCGCCGGGTCCCGGAGCCGATCATCCCGCTGGGGCTGTTCCGGAACCGCAACTTCACCCTCATCTCCGGTGTCGGCTTCCTGCTCGGCTTCGCGATGTTCGGCGCCATCAACTTCCTGCCGCTGTACCAGCAGACCGTGCAGGGCTCCACGGCCACCAACTCCGGCCTGCTGCTGTTGCCGATGATGGGCGCCGCGATGGTGATCTCGCTGTTCGTGGGGCAGGCGATCACCCGTACCGGGAAGTACCGGATGTTCCCGGTCATCGGCGGTGTGGTGATGGCCTTGGCCATGTTCCTGTTGTCTCGACAAGACGTGAACACCAGCCGGCTGCAGACCGGGCTGTTCATCGCGGTCCTCGGCGTCGGCATGGGCTTCCTCATGCAGACCACCATGCTGATCGCCCAGAACAGCGTCGACCAGAAGGATCTCGGCGTCTCCAGCAGCGCCGCGACGTTCTTCCGCTCGATCGGCGGCTCGTTCGGCGTCTCGCTGTTCGGCGCCGTCTTCAACCACCAGCTCACCGCCCAGCTCAGCGACCGGCTCGGCACCGCCGGCGCCGCGCTGATCAGCGGCGGCGGCCGCGTCGACCCCACCGCCCTCAAGCAACTGCCCACGCCGGTACGCACCGGCTTCCTCGAGTCGATGGCATTCGCGATCTCGCACGTCTTCATCTGGGCGATCGTGTTCGCCGCCGCCGTACCGCTGCTCGCCGTCTTCATCACGGAGATCCCGCTGCGCGGCCGCGACGACGACGCGCCCACCCCGAAGGACGCCGAGGGCATCGCCGCCCAGGACGCCAGCGAGAACACCGCCCTCGCCGCCCTGGAGTAGGCCCACCGCGGTGCCCGAGTTGGTCCTGGACGGTCTCGGGGTCGGCGCCCGCGTTGACGCGGCCGGCGGGGACAGCCCACGTGTGCTGGAATCGCCGGCACCAGGAGAAGCTGTGACGGCCGTGACCGCTGCCACTGCGGGCGTTAAGAACGCGTCAAGAACACCGGGGTCTGCGTAGACATCGTGTGAATGCCGATGACAACGAAGGTCGGTGCGCGCTGTGCTTCTCGGCGATAGGCAACAACCTCTCGTCTTGGAGTCCCCGGTGGCTGATCTCGTGTTCGTCGTGCTCACGGTGGTGCTGTTCGCGGCGCTGACCGTGCTGATCCGGACGGTCGAACGCTGGTGAGCGCCGTCAACCTCATCGGCCTGATCGTGGCCGTCCTGCTCGCCGCCTTCCTCGTCGCGGCCCTGTTGTTCCCGGAGAAGTTCTGATGGCCGGCTGGCTGTTCATCATCACCCTGATCGTCGCGCTCGCGGTGATCTACCGTCCGTTCGGCGACTACCTGTACTACGTGGTCAGCGGCACCAGGAACTCCCGCGTCGAGCGCGGCGTCTTCCGCCTGGTCGGCGTCGACCCCAAGGCCGAGCAGACCTGGGCCGTGTACGCCCGCAGTGTGCTCGCCTTCTCGGCGGTGTCCATCCTGTTCCTTTACCTGTTCCTGCGAGTCCAGGACAAGCTGTGGCTGTCGCTCGGCATGGCGAACATCAACAGCCACCTGTCCTGGAACACCGCGGTCAGCTTCGTGACCAACACCAACTGGCAGGCGTACTCCGGTGAGTCGACCATGGGTCACCTGGTGCAGATGGCCGGCCTGGCGGTGCAGAACTTCGCGTCGGCCGCCGTCGGCATCGCCGTCGCGGTCGCCCTGGTCCGTGGGTTCGCCGCCCGCACCAACCCGGGCCTGGGCAACTTCTGGGTCGACCTGACCCGGATCGTGCTGCGCGTCCTGCTGCCCGTCTGCGTGCTGGTCACGATCGTCTTCATGGTCGCCGGGATGGTGCAGAACCTGTCCGGCGGCACCGACGTGACCACCCTCGCGGGCGCCACCCAGCACCTCACCGGTGGCCCGGTGGCGAGCCAGGAGGCGATCAAGGAGTTCGGTACCAACGGCGGCGGCTTCTACAACGTCAACTCGGCCCATCCGTTCGAGAACCCGACGACCTGGACGAACTGGCTGGAGATCTTCCTGCTGCTGGCCATCCCGTTCAGCCTGCCGCGCGTGTTCGGCCGGATGGTCGGGCAGAACCGGCAGGGCTACGCGATCGTGGCGGTGATGGCGATCCTGGCTGTCGCCTCGGTCGCGCTGACCGTCGGCTTCGAGTTGCACGGCGCCGGCACAGTTCCGCAAGCCGTGGGCGCCGCGATGGAGGGTAAGGACGTCCGGTTCGGCATCCCGAACTCGGCCACCTTCGCCTCGGCGACGACACTGACGTCGACGGGGGCGGTGGACTCGTTCCACGACTCGTACACGTCCTTCGGCGGGGCGATGACGATCGCGAACATGATGCTCGGTGAGGTCGCCCCCGGCGGTACCGGCTCCGGCCTGTACGGGTTGCTGATCCTCGCGGTGATCACCGTGTTCGTGGCCGGGCTGATGGTCGGGCGCACGCCGGAGTACCTGGGCAAGAAGATCGGTGCCCGGGAGATGAAACTGGCGTCGCTGTACTTCCTGGTCACCCCGGCGATCGTGCTGATCGGCACGGCGGCCGCGTTCGCCACCGGCAACAACTCGACCGCGCTGAACACCGGCCCGCACGGCCTGTCCGAAGTGCTCTACGCGTTCACCAGTGCCGGTAACAACAACGGTTCCGCGTTCGCCGGTATCACGGTGAACACCCCGTGGTGGGACACCGCCCTCGGCCTGGCGATGCTGCTCGGCCGGTTCCTGCCGATGGTCCTGGTGCTGGCCCTGGCCGGCTCGCTCGCCCGGCAGCGGCCCACCCCGGATTCGGAGGGGACCCTGCCCACGCACCAACCCCTGTTCGTCGGGATGGTCGTCGGCGTCACCGTCGTACTCGTGGCGTTGACGTTCCTGCCCGCTCTCGCTCTCGGACCCATCGCGGAAGGCCTGACACAGGGCATGACGAAGGAAGGCGCAGCATGACCGCCCCCACTGTGGAGAGACCCCGCACCGATACGCCCACCGTGGCCGGCAACCGCCGCGTCGGCGGTGGGCTGCTCGACCCGGCCCAGCTCTGGCGTTCCCTGCCGGAGGCGGCAAAGAAGCTGGACCCGCGCACGCTGTGGCACAACCCGGTCATGTTCATCGTGGAGATCGGCGCGGTCTTCACCACGGTCCTGTCGATCACCCAGCCGAGCGTGCTGTCCTGGTCGATCACCGTCTGGCTGTGGCTCACCGTCGTGTTCGCCAATCTGGCCGAGGCGGTCGCCGAGGGCCGCGGCAAGGCTCAGGCCGCGGCGTTGCGCCGATCGAAGACGGACACCGTTGCCCGGCGGCTGACCGCCGCCGGTGACGAGGAGCAGGTGCCCGCGCCGGCGTTGCGGCGCGGGGACCGGGTCGTGGTCGAGGCCGGCGAGACGATTCCCGGCGACGGTGATGTCGTCGAGGGCATCGCCAGCGTCGACGAGTCGGCCATCACCGGCGAGTCCGCGCCGGTCATCCGGGAATCCGGCGGCGATCGGTCGGCGGTCACCGGTGGCACCAAGGTGCTGTCCGACCGGATAGTCGTCGAGATCACCCAGGAACCGGGCAAGAGTTTCGTCGACCGGATGATCGCCCTGGTCGAGGGCGCGAACCGGCAGAAGACCCCGAACGAGATCGCGCTCAACATCCTGCTCGCCGCCCTGACCATCATCTTCGTTCTGTCGGTGGTCACCCTGCAGCCGCTGGCCATCTTCGCCAAGGCGTACCAGGCGGCGGCGCCCGACACGAGCGCGATCGACGCGCACGGGGTCACCGGCATCGTGCTGGTGTCGCTGATCGTCTGCCTGATCCCGACCACGATCGGGGCGCTGCTGTCGGCGATCGGCATCGCCGGCATGGACCGGCTCGTGCAGCGCAACGTGCTGGCCATGAGCGGCCGGGCGGTCGAGGCGGCCGGCGACGTCGACACCCTGCTGCTCGACAAGACCGGCACGATCACCCTGGGCAACCGGCAGGCGGCCGAGTTCGTCCCGGTCCAGGGCGTCGACCCGGCCGAACTGGCCGACGCCGCCCAGCTGTCCAGCATCGCCGACGAGACCCCCGAGGGCCGGTCGGTGGTCATCCTCGCCAAGAACGGGTACGGGCTGCGGGAACGCGAGCCGGGCCTGTTCGCGGGGGCGACATTCGTGCCGTTCAGCGCGCAGACCCGGATGAGCGGCGTCGACCTCGACGACCGGATCGTGCGCAAGGGTGCCGCCGCGGCGGTGCTGAAGTGGGTCCGCGACAACGACGGCCACCCCACGGAGCAGGTCGGCGAGATCGTCGACGTGATCAGCTCCACCGGCGGCACCCCGCTGGTCGTGGCGGAGCGCCTGACCGGGCAGCCGGCCCACGCGCTGGGTGTCATCCACCTGAAGGACGTCGTCAAGTCGGGCATGCGGGAACGCTTCGACGAGATGCGCCGGATGGGCATCCGGACGGTGATGATCACCGGGGACAATCCGCGGACCGCCAAGGCGATCGCGGACGAGGCCGGGGTGGACGACTTCCTGGCCGAGGCGACGCCGGAGGACAAGCTCGCCCTGATCAAGAAGGAGCAGGAGGGCGGCCGGCTGGTCGCGATGACCGGCGACGGTACGAACTACGCGCCCGCGCTGGCCCAGGCGGACGTCGGCGTGGCGATGAACACCGGCACGTCGGCGGCCAAGGAGGCCGGCAACATGGTCGACCTCGACTCCGACCCGACCAAGCTGATCGAGATCGTCGAGATCGGCAAGCAGTTGCTGATCACCCGGGGCGCGTTGACCACGTTCTCGATCACGAACGACATCGCCAAGTACTTCGCGATCATTCCGGCCATGTTCGCGACCGTCTATCCGGGCCTGGACACGCTGAACGTGATGCGGCTGCATTCGCCGGGCTCGGCGATCCTGTCCGCGGTCATCTTCAACGCCCTGGTCATCGTCGCGCTGATCCCGCTCGCCCTGCGCGGGGTGCGCTACACCCCGGCCGGTGCCAGCGCGCTGCTGCGCCGCAACCTGTGGATCTACGGCCTGGGCGGCGTCATCGCCCCGTTCATCGGCATCAAGCTCATCGACCTGCTCATCCAGTTCATCCCGGGGATCTGATCATGCGACTGCCCGCTTGGCTCGCTCAACACCTGGCGGCGCTGCGTGCGCTGCTCGTCCTCACCGTCCTCTGCGGACTGGTCTACCCGCTGGCCATGGTCGCCGTCGGCACACTGCCGGGACTCGACCACCGGGCCGCCGGCTCACTGGTCACGGTCGGCAACACCACCGTCGGCAGCGAACTGATCGGGCAGGCGTTCACCGACTCCGACGGCAACCCGATCCCGAGGTACTTCCAGAGCCGCCCGTCGGCAGCCGGTGACGGCTACGACCCGACCTCCACCAGCGCCAGCAACCTCGGCCCGGACAGCGTCGTCGACACCCTGTCGACGAACCCGGATGACGCCTCACAGAGCCTGCTCACCCAGGTCTGCGCCCGTAGCCTCGCGATCGGCACGCTCGAAGACGTCGACGGCAGCCGGCCATACTGCACCACCGACGGCGTCGGCGCCGTCCTGGCCGTCTTCTACCGCGACGGCTTCACCGGCCCGGTCACCCGGGTCGTGTCGGTCAACCAGACCGGCACACCGTTCCGGCAGACCTACCACGGCGTCACCGTGGAGCCGGCCAAACCGGGCGTCGACTACGTGGCGCTCGGCGGGGTGATCACCCCGATCCGCGGTACCGCACCGGCCACGCCGGTCGTGCCCTCGGACGCGGTCACCGCGAGTGCCAGCGGCCTCGACCCGGACATCAGCCCGGCGTACGCGAACCTGCAGGCGCCCCGGATCGCCCGGGAGCGTGGCCTGAGCCCCGCCCAGGTCCATACCCTGATCAGCAGGTACACCGACCAGCGTGCCCTGGGCTTCCTGGGCGAGCCCGGCGTCAAGGTGCTGAAGCTCAACCTGGCCCTCGACGGCCACCAGTAGATCCAGAGGGGAGGGCGGTGTCGAGATGGCTCGCGGAGAACTGCGCATCTTCCTCGGCGCCGCCCCGGGCGTCGGCAAGACGTACACGATGCTCGAAGAGGCCCACCGGCGCGCCGAGCGCGGCACCGACGTGGTCGTCGCCCTGGTCGAGACGCACGGCCGCAAGCACACCGCGGCCATGCTCGGCGATCTCGAGATCCTGCCCCGCAGGACGGTGGAGTATCGCGGCGCCGAGTTCACCGAGATGGACCTCGACGCGGTCCTGGCCCGCAAGCCGGAGCTCGCCGTCGTCGACGAGCTCGCGCACACCGATGTGCCCGGCTCCCGGCACGAGAAACGCTGGCAGGACGTGCAGGAGCTGCTCGACGCGGGCATCTCCGTGCTCACCACCGTCAACGTCCAGCACCTCGAATCGCTCAACGACGTGGTCACCCGGATCACCGGCGTCGAGCAGCGCGAGACCGTGCCCGACGCCGTGGTCCGGGCCGCCGAGCAGGTCGAACTGGTCGACATGACCCCCGAGGCGCTGCGCCGACGGATGGCCCACGGCAACATCTACCAACCGGAGAAGATCGACGCGGCGCTGGGCAACTATTTCCGTACGGGCAACCTGACCGCGCTGCGCGAGCTGGCGTTGCTCTGGCTGGCCGACAAGGTCGACGACCAGCTCGACAAGTACCGGGCCGATCAGGGCATCGACGCCACCTGGGAGACCCGCGAACGGGTCGTGGTCGCCCTGACCGGCGGCCCCGAGGGCGACACCCTCGTACGCCGTGCCGCCCGGATCGCCGCCCGTAACAAGGGCGCCGACCTGATGGCCGTACACGTCACCCGCAGCGACGGCCTGGCCGGCGCCGATCCGGCCGCCCTCGCCCGGCAACGCGTGCTCGTAGAGAGTCTGGGCGGCACGTACCATCAGGTCGCCGGTGCGGATGTGCCCCGGGCCCTGCTCGACTTCGCCCGGGCCGTCAACGCCACCCAGATCGTGCTCGGCGTCAGCAGCCGCGGCAAATTCGCCCAGCTGCTGTCCGCCGGCGTCGGGGTCACGACCACCGCCATGTCCGGCTCGATCGACGTGCACCTCGTGACGCACGAACGCGCCGCCCAGGGACGCCGGTCCGCCCGGATGCCCGCGGCGCTGTCGCGGGGTCGCCGCGTCGCCGGCTTTGCCGCCACCCTTCTCGGGCTGCCGGCCCTCACCGCACTCCTGCACGTCGGAGCCGGCCTGTCGCTGATCAACGACATCCTGGTCTTCCTCGCGGCCGTCGTCGGGGTGTCCCTCGTCGGCGGCAGGTGGCCCGCCCTGCTGGCGGCCGTCGCCGGGTCGCTGTTGCTGAACTGGTACTTCAGCCCGCCGATCGGCCGGTTCACCATCGCCGAGGGCGACAATCTGCTCGCCCTGGGCATCTTCGTCGTCGTCGCCATCGCGGTCAGCTGGGTCGTCGACACGGCCGCCCGCACGACCCGGCAAGCCGCCGAGGCCGGCGCCGACGCTCAAACCCTGGCCACCGTCGCCGGCAGCGTCCTGCGCGGCGAGCGGCCGCTGATCGCGTTGCTCGAACGGCTTCGCGAGACCTTCACCCTGCAATCCGTGACCCTGCTCGAACGCGGCGCGGTCGTGGCGACCGTCGGCGACGAACCGTGCATGACGGGCCACGAGGCCGACGCGGAGGTCAAAGTGGACGATGATCTGACCATGCTGCTGCGCGGCCACGCCCTGGAGGCTTCCGACCGTCGTATCGTCGAGGCGTTCGCCGCCCAGTCCGCCGTGGCCCTGCGCCAGGAACGCCTCACCGCCGAGGCCGCCGCCGCGAAGCCGCTCGCCGAGGCCGATCGCCTGCGGACGGCGCTGCTCGCGGCGGTCAGCCACGACCTGCGTACGCCACTGGCCTCCGCCAAGGCGGCGGTGGCCAGCCTGCGCAGCACCGACGTGCACTTCGACGACAACGACCGCGGCGAACTGCTCGCCACCGCCGACGAATCCCTCGATCGCCTCGACCGCCTGATCGCGAACCTGCTCGATATGAGCCGCCTGCAAGCCGGCGCTCTCGGCGTCTCCGCGATCGACGTCGGCGCCGAGGAAGTCGTACCCCGAGCCCTTGACGATCTCGGCCCCGACGGCCGCACCGTCACCCTGCACATCCCCGACGACCTGCCGCTGATGCACGCCGACCCCGGCCTGCTCGAACGCATCATCGTCAACCTCACCGCCAACGCCCTGCGCTACAGCCCCACCGGCCACCCGCCGGCCATCACCGCCAGCACCCTCGGCGACACCGTCGAGATCCGCGTCATCGACCACGGTCCGGGCATCCCCGAAGACCGCTGGAACGACGTCTTCCTGCCCTTCCAACGCCTCGGCGACCGCGACAACCACACCGGCGTCGGCCTCGGCCTCGCCCTGTCCCGCGGCCTCACCGAAGCCATGGCCGGCACCCTCAACCCCGAGGAAACCCCCGGTGGCGGCCTCACCATGACCCTCGCCCTGCCCGTCGGGAAATGCCGGCCGCTGGTAAATTAGGGCGGGGCGCCGGGAAGTCTGGTCGGCAAAGTCGTGATGACGGAGGCCGGCGTGCGCGGTGTGGAAATAGTTCTGGTACTCGTGCTGATCGCGACGGTAGTGGCGGCATTCGCGCAGCGCTGGCGGGTTCCGCCGCCTTCGCTGCTCGTGGTCGCCGGCGTGTTGGTCGGGCTGGTGCCCCACATTCCGAAGATTCAGATCACCCCCGACATCATCAGCCTGGTCGTTCTTCCGCCGCTGCTGTTCGCCGCCGGCGAAGACCTGTCCTGGCCACAACTGCGCCGCGCCTGGCGCCCGGTCGTCGTGTTGTCCGTCGGACTCGTCCTCGCCTCGGCCGGCGCCGTCGCCGCGG
>JAVHVY010000480.1:0-5097 GCA_032160305.1 Actinoplanes sp. | reverse complement strand
GTGTAGCGCTTGGCCAGCGAGACGACCAGCCGCAGGTTGGCCTCGAGCAGGTGGTTCTTCGCCCGTTCGCCGTCGCGGCCGATCCAGCGCAGGTCGCGCTCGAAGGTGCGCTCGAGCTTCTCCTCGCCGTCGTCGCAGGCCCGCAGCCGCTCGGCCGCGTACAGGCCGGCCTCGATCCGCTTGGCCAGCTCGACCTCCTGCTCCGCATTCAGCAGGGGGACCTTGCCGATCTGCTTCAGGTAGGCCCGGACCGAGTCGGCCGACGCCGTCAGCTCCGCGTCGCGGCGGGCCTGTTTGAGCGCCTCGGACTCCTCGTCGTCCCACTCGAAGTCGCCGTCGGTCGCGGTCGCGGCGGCATCCGTCGCCGCGGCCTGGACCAGGGCGGCCGGTTCCTCGACGACGACGTCCGCGATAACGGCGGCGAGTTCCTCGGGATCGACCTCCTCGCCGTCGGCCGGCTCGCCCTCGCCGACCGCCTTTGCGGCAGGCTCGCCCTCGCCGGCCGCCTTAGCGGCGGCGGCTTTCGCCGGAGCCGCCTTCTTGGCCGGCGCGGCCTTGGCGGCGGCAGCCTTGCGGGCGGGAGCCGCCTTCTTGGCCGGCGCAGCCAGTTCGTCGGCCGGCGCAGCCGCGTCGTCGGCCGCCGGAGCCGCTGCCTTCTTGGCCGGTGGGACCGCCTTGGCGGTCGTGGCCTTCGAGGCGGGTGTGGCGGCGCGGGCGGCGGCGACCTTGGGACGGCGAGTGCTCGCCGAACCGTCCACCACGACGGTGACGCCGGCGTCCACCAGCCCTCGCAGGATCTTCTTGGCCTGAGCCGGTGTCACCTCGGCGGACTCGACGGTCTGCACGACCTGGGCCGACGTGATCTGCCCGCCCGCACCCTGCGCGTGGGCGATCAGGGCCTCGGTGAGAGAGCGTACGTCGGCACCGGTCTGGTGGGCTTCTGTCACGAATGACCTTCCGGAGGCGATGAGGTTGGGCGCGGCCTGCGCCCAGCGCAGCACGGCAAAGGGAGCGGGCCGGTGTGGTGTGTGGGGAGCCCTCGTTTTGCGGACCGGCCCGCGGCCGGTGGTCCGTGAAAGCGTGGGCAGGGGTGAATTGTAGCGCCGTCGCCAGACATCCTCGCGGCGCAGCACGCCAACGGCACGGCGAAGGGGGTCGCCGAGCTGCATCGGAGCAGTTGCCGCGAGAATGTTATCAGCGGAAAGGGTAAATGACGTGACACAGAAACCGGTGGCATCGACACCCGGTGAGTTGCTCGGCACGGCGGTGCGAATCGCCCGCGAGGCGGCCGCGACGGCTCGCCGGATGCGCGCCGAGGCGATCACCGACGTCCGGACGAAGAGCACCGACACCGACGTGGTGACCGCTGCTGATCGCGCCGTCGAACGCCAGGTGGTCGACGGCCTGAGGCGTGACCGCCCAGGCGACAGCGTGCTGGGCGAAGAGTACGGCGACTCCGCGGCCCCGACGGGCAGCACAGCCGCGCAGCGGCTTGGGTTCTCCGCGCCGTCCGTAGGACCAGGCGCCGGTAGCAACACAGTGCGCTGGATTCTCGACCCGATCGACGGCACGGTGAACTACCTCTACGGCCTGCCGCAGTGGGCGGTCTCGCTGGCGGCCGAGGTGGACGGCGAGGTGGTCGCCGGGGTGGTGCACAACGGCGTCACCGGCGCCGAGTGGACGGCAACTCGCGGCGGCGGCGCCTGGCAGGGCGAGCGCCGGCTGACCGGATCGCGGCGGACCACGCTGGAGCAGTCGCTGGTGGCCACCGGCTTCGGCTACGCCGCGGCCCGGCGGGCCCACCAGGGTAGGGTGCTGGCCGGACTGATCACCCAGGTGCGCGACATCCGCCGCTTCGGGGCGGCGTCGCTGGATCTGTGCCTGGCGGCCGAGGGCGGCGTGGACGCCTACTTCGAGAAGGGGCTGAACCCGTGGGACCACGCCGCGGGCGGGTTGATCTGCCGGGAGGCCGGACTGGTCGTGTCCGGAATCGACGGTGCCCCGGCGGACCACACGATGCTGATCGCGGCGCCACCGGCGATCTTCCCGGCGCTGCACGACGCTCTGGCGAAGCTGGACGCCGCAGGCGGGCCCTAGCATCAGCCCTGTCTCGCCGGGCGCGGCGCCGGATCGCCAGCTTTTCTGGCGGGGCGACGCGGGCCGCCTAGCTCTTCTTGACGGGGGCGACGCAGGCGGCCCAGGTCTTCTTGGCGGGGGCGACGCAGGCGGCCTAGCTCTTCTTGGCGGGGGCGGCGCAGGCGCCCGGCGGGACCACCGGCTCGCCGAGTTCGACCAGTGACTGGTTGACCTCGGTCGAGGTGGCCAGCTGCTGGAACTGGCCGCCGACCACGATGTCGACCACCGCGCCCTTGCGCTTCGGGTTGTACTCCGGGGTGGCCTGGCCGAGGAAGTACGCCTCGAGTAGCTGCGCCGAGCCGACCGCGGCCGGGCCGTAGCGGATCACGGCGATATCCTTGACCTGCTTCTTGTCCTGGCCGGGCGCCTGCACTTTGAAGCGGCGGTTCTTGAAGTCGTTGGTCAGGCCCTCGGCGAGCCCCGGGGTCTTCGTGCCGTTCAGCACCTTGACCGTCACCTGGCTCGGATCATCGGGCAGGGTCACGTCGGCCAGGGGGGCGCCGGCCGGGCAACTGGTGCCCGCCACCAGGCCGCGCTGACTGTCGCGGACGAGCGCGACGATGACGAACACCACCGCGGCCACAGCGAGCACTCCGACAATGACGAGCGCTCGGACGCGCGCAAAGCTCATGGTGCGGGCTCCCCAGTGGCTACGTGACGTGACTACATGGCCGTCCGGTGGCGGGACAGCACTGCCGTGAGGTTAGCGTCTGTGCACCAGCCGTGCGGAAACCGGGATTACTTCCGGCGCGCCGACGATGATCCAGAGGCCGGTGCCCCTACCTTGATGTCGCCTCAGTCACATCGGGAACAATTGGCCGCCGCCGCGCGTACAAGCCTTCCGCAAGGGCGGTAAGGTACCGCGCTCGCCGGGGCAGTTTCCCGAGGTAGTGAGATGGCTCAGGCGGGGTCGCTTCCGTACGGGAGAAAAGTCCGCAGGAACCGGGAACCAGAACGACGTCGCCGGCGTTACTAACGCCAAGTGACACATCGATACAGGAGAGTGAAATCCGATGGCCACCGACTACGACGCTCCGCGTCGCGACGAGGTCGACCTCGGCGAGGACAGCCTCGAGGAGCTCAAGGCCCGCCGCGCCGATTCGCAGTCGGGCGCTGTGGACGTCGACGAGGTCGAGGTGGCGGAGAGCTTCGAGCTTCCCGGCGCCGACCTGGCCGACGAGGAACTGACCGTCAAGGTGCTGCCGATGCAGTCCGACGAGTTCCGCTGCGCCCGTTGTTTCCTCGTGCATCACCGCAGCCAGCTTGCGGTGGAGCGTAACGGGGAACTGATCGGCCGCGAGTGCGCCTGACGGCCGCTCGCGCGCAGCGCGTGAGCCCACCCGGCCGTCGTCGACGGCCGGGCGCCGAGCCGACCCCTGGGTCGACCGGCTCCGTTTGAAGGTGCCGCCCGTTGGGCACCGCCTGATGCAACCGGTGAACAAGCCGAAAAAAGTCGGGTACAGGCGACGGAAGGACCGACGATGAAGCAGCCCGAGACCGGAGCACCCACCTCGCAGCCCGGTGACGGGGCACTCAGCGCCGATCCGTCCGAGACGCCGGCCCACGCCGCGACCGACGCCGAGATCGGTCAGACGGTGGCCGCGCTGACGGCCGACGACATCGAGCCGCCGCAGCGCCGCAAGCTGCTCGGCCGGCTGGTCGGTGACGTCCGCCGCCGGGGCGTGGGCCAGCTCTTCCGGCCGAAGGCCGCGTTGCGCTGGATGGCCGACGTGGTCGGCGACGTTGCCCCGCACATTCCCGTACGTGATCAGGAGACCCTGCACCGGCACTTCCCCGGCCTGGACGACGACGACCTGGCCGAACGCCTGATCCGCAACGCCGCTCGGGCCACCGCCGGGATCGGCGCGGCCGGCGGCGGCGTGGCCGCAGTGGAATGGGCCGCCACGCCCACCCTGCTCTCCGCCCCCGTGCTGCTGGCCGCCGAGACCGTGGGGGTCGTGGCCGTCGAGCTCAAACTGATCGGCGAGCTGCACGAGGTCTACGGCCAGCCGGTCACCGGCTCCGGCACGCACCGCGCCGGGCAGCTGATCCAGGCCTGGGCCGGCCAGCGTGGGGTCAACCCGCTGGTACCCGGCGTCGGGGTCGCCTCGGTGCTCGGCACCGCCGCCCGCAAGGAGCTGCAGGGCACTCTGCTGCGCCGGTTCGGGCGCAACCTGACCACGATGGGGCCGCTGCTGACCGGTGCGGCGGTGGCGAGCTATCTGAACCGCCGGGCTACCCGGAGCCTGGGCGACAAGCTGCTGAAGGATCTGCGGAAATCCGCCCGCAAGGCGCTGCCCGGCGGGCCCAAGGCCCTGCCCGGCGCTTAGCGGCTGCCCCGCACCGACGCCAGGCCGGCTCAGCGTTCGGCGGCCGCCAGCAGGGCGGTGGCCAGCTCGACCGGGTGCCGGGTGCTGACCACCCAGAACGGCGTCGGGTCGGCCGGGTCGTCCAGCAGCACCTGCACCGCGCCGCCGATCCACGGCCGCTGCACGACGAAGGCCAGGGGGTGGGCGCCGACCCCGAGCACCTCGCGTTTGCCGGCCGCGTCCAGGGCCACCACCTCGCTGATCACCGAAACCGGCAGGCGGGCGTCGTCGACCTGGAATTCGCCGGCGCCGACCGCGACCCGGATCCGGCCGATCCAGCAGAGCAGCGCGGCGGTCAGCGGCAGGACCACCGCGAAGGGCACCCAGAGCGGCACGTCGGTCGCGCCGATCGAGACCTCGAAAGCCAGCACGGCCCCCCCGATCAGTGCCGGCAGCCAGGACCACCACGGCACGATCAGGCGTTCGGCATACCCGTCCGGGGACGTCGTTGTGCGCTCTGCGGACTCCGGTGTCACGCTGGTGAGGGTACGGCGCGCCTCCGCCGGGCGAACCGGCAGGATGGCAGGGTGAGGGCCGCCCATGACCACCGAGAGAAGGATCCCGTACCGTGACCGACGCCGTCGATGTCCAG
>JAVHVY010000341.1:0-11439 GCA_032160305.1 Actinoplanes sp. | reverse complement strand
GCACTCCGGTCTGCGGGCAGATACCTCGACACCGAGACCGGCCTGCAATACGACAACTCCCGCTACTACGACCCCGCCACTAACCGGCACCTACCACAACCACGCACAACAACACCAGCCAACCATTAAATAAGTAGCTGCCTACCGTCACCTACCGTCCGCGGCAGGAGGCGGCGGGCGGTTGGGCCCGCGAGAACCGCTGCTCGTCGCCTCCCCATTCGACGACGGGAGCGGGACATGCAACGTGTCAGTTGCGGGTGTGGTCGCGTGGCTGAACCGGGGGGCCGGAAGGGTCGCAATAGGTGCGGATCGGGCTGGGGCGGCGAGGGCCGAGAGCGGCCGCCGCCATGGCGGGCGCCGCTTCAGCCGAGGACGCTGAAGGTGCGGAGATCGGGGGCGATGAAGTCGGGGCCGGGCTGGGTGCGGAGTCGGCGGGTAGGGGTGACGGGGGAGTGCGGTCCGGGAGCCGGGTCGGTATCAGGAGCGCTGCCAGGATGCCGCCGACCGCCATCAGGGCCGCGCAGATCAGCATCGCGTTGCGGTAGGTCGGGTGCAGGTCGGCCGGGCTGGTCAGGTTGCCGCTGCCCAGGCCCGCGGCCAGGGGCAGCACCGCCACGGACAGTAGACCCGCGGCCCGCGCCACCGCATTGTTGACGCCGCTGGCTATGCCGGCGTGAGCATCGTCGAGCGCACCCAGCGCGGTGGCGGTCAGCGGCGCCACCAGCAGGGACAGGCCGACACCGAACAGGATCACCGCGGGCAGGACCGCCACCCAGTACGACGCGCCCGCGCCGATGCGGGACATCATGACCAGAGCGATCGCGCAGATCAGCGGCCCGACCGTCATCGGGACGCGCGGACCCATCCGCTGGGCCAGGGCTCCCGCGCGCGCCGAGAACAGCAGCATGAGTACGGTGACCGGCAGCAAGGCGATGCCACCGGTGAGCGGGCTGAAACCGGCCACCACCTGCAGATTGAGCACGACCAGGAAGAACACGCCGCCGTTGGCCGCATAGACCAGGAAGGTCACCAGGTTGGCCGCCGAGAACGCCGTCGACGAGAAGACCCCGAGCGGCAGCATCGGGTGCTCCGACCGGTGCTCGGCCAGTAGGAAGCAGGCCATCGCGAGCACGCCGACGGTCAGTGACACCAGCACGGCCGGGCTGCCGAAACCCTCGGCCGTCCAGGCGGTGAAGCCGTAGGTCAGGCCGCCGAGCCCCAGTGCGCCGGTGACCACCCCGAGGACGTCGAGCCGGTGCGTGGCCGCCGGGTTGCGCGACTCGGGCACGTGCCGGCCCGCGATCACCACCACCAGCAGCGCCAACGGCACGTTGATCAGGAAGATGAAGCGCCAGTTCGCCACCTCGACGATCCAGCCGCCCAGGAACGGGCCCAGCGCCCCGCCGATGCCACCCAGACCGGACCAGGCGCCGATGGCCTTGGACCTGTCCTCGCGTACGAAACTTGCCTCGAGGATGGCCAATGCACCCGGCGTGAGCAGCGCGCCTCCGATTCCTTGCAGCACCCGGGCGCCCACCAGCAGCTCGACCGTCGGCGCCAGGCCGCAGAGCAAAGACGTCGCGGCGAACCAGCCCACGCCGATCTGAAAGATCCGCCGGCGGCCGAAGCGGTCGCTGAGCGAGCCGCCGAGCAGGATCAGCGCGGCCAGGCTCAGCGCGTACCCGTTGACCGTCCACTGCAGGCCGGCGGCGCTCGCGTGCAGATCCCGGCCGATCGCGGGCAGTGCGATGTTGACAACCGTCGCGTCGATGAAGGCCAGGCTGGAGCCGATCACGGTGGCGAACAGCACCCAGCGCCCGGCCGTCGTGCCGTATCTGACCAGGCCCTCGGGTGCGCTCACAGCGTGCTCACCAGTCCGAGATCCATGCCGCCGACCCTACGCGCGCTTCATACCCGAATCATCGTTGAGCGAAAACGGTCCGGGGGCACCGGCAGCGGTATGTGTCGTGCGGGGGCGCCGCCCGCCGCGAGCCGCTGAGGCGTTTCGTGCACGGAGCGTGCCCGAAGGGCTCGGTGATCTGGTCGCGGGACTGTGGGCTGCCTAAGATCGGCAGAGATGAGCATCTTCGTGTCCGTCGCCGCCTATCGCGACCCGGAACTGGTGTCGACGATCCAGGACTGCCTGGCCAAGGCCGACCGCCCGGACGAGATCCGGATCGGGCTGGTCTGGCAGCACGCGGGCGATGAGACGATCGACCCCATCGCGGATGATCCCCGGGTGACCGTGCTCGACGTCGCGGCCGAGGACAGCGGCGGTGTGTGCTGGGCCCGAGCCAAAGCCATGGAGCTCTATGCCGGCGAGACCTACTTCATGCAGCTGGACAGCCATCACCGGTTCGTCGAGGGGTGGGACACCAGCCTGATCGCGGACATGGCGAAGACCGGCAGTGCCAAGCCCCTGCTGACCGCCTATCTTCCCGCCTACGTGCCGTGGCTGCCGACGCCCGACCGGCGGACGCCGGCCGGGATCGTCTTCGACAAGTTCGTCGGGCCGGTGCCGGTCGTGCGCGGCGGTCCCGTCGACCCGCACGAACCGGGCGAGCCGATTCCGGCACGGTTTGTGGCCGCGGGTTTCATCTTCACCCTGGGCTCGTTCGTCTCCGAGGTCCCGTACGACCCGGAGCTGTACTTCCACGGCGAGGAGATCAGCCTCGCGCTGCGTGCCTTCACCTGGGGCTACGACCTGTTTCATCCGTCCGTGTCGATGATCTTCCACTTCTACGAGCGCAAGGCGCAGCCGCGGCACTGGGACGACCACGCCACCAGCGCCGAGCGCAAGCCCGCCTGGCATGAGCGGAACAAGATCAGCATGCGCCGGGTGCGCAACCTGCTCCTCGGTGTGGTCCGCGGCCGCTACGGCCCCGGCCCGGTCCGTACCGTAGCCGAGTACGAGAAACTCTCCGGACTGAACTTCGCCCGCTGCGCCGTCCGGCAGATCGAACGAACGACACCAGCCCCGGAGATGGCCGGCGGGCTGCGCTGCGCCTGACCGCCGATAACTCGGCTCTCGCCGGTGGACACGCGAGCGGGACCGTACTGATCGGCCGCGACCTACGCCGCGGTTAGTCGCGGCATCGGCGGAGCAGGGCGTCGGCCACCCGGGCGACGCCGAGGCCGTCGACCGCCGCCCAGCCGCGGGCGGCCAGCTCAGCGCGGGCGTCCGGGTCGGTGAGCAGGCCGCGCAGGGTGCTGACGGCGGCCGCCGAGGGCAGCGAAGCCAGGTGGCCCAGACCCGCTGCCAGGCCGCGGGCAACCGTGCGTTCGTAGCCGAGAATCTGATTGTCCACCACCCAGACCAGCGCCGCCGGGAGTCCCAGGCAGAGCAGCTCCCAGGTGGACGTTCCGCTCGCGCTGATCACCAGGTCGGCGTCCGCGAGCAGTTTCGGCAGCTCGTCGGTCGGGTCGAGCACCGTCAGCCGCTGCCCGCCCGCCGGGACCAGCGCGAGCAGCTCGGCCCGCAGGCTTGCGTCGGCGGCGACGACGGTCGCCTCAAAACCGGCCCCCGTCGCGATCAGGGCCCGCGCCAGGACCGGGGCCGCGCGGTAGGCGTCGGTACCGCCGAAAAAAGCGACGATCTTGGGCGTACGCGAGACCCGACCCCGTGGCGCAGCGGGCCGATGTGCCCGCACGGCCTGCCGCAGCAGCGCATAGTCCAGCCCCGCCAGCCGTTGCGCCCCCACCGGCAGCACCGGCGTATCCCGCTCCGCGTCCAGGTTCTGATCCACGTAGACGTCCGCGACCTGCCCGCGCAGCGACCCGTCGACGACGGCCAGTACGGTCCGCCCGCTGCGCCGCACCGCGCTGCCGTGACCGCCGTCGAGCAGGTACGAGTCGAGCACCACCGCGTCAACCCCCAGCCGCTCGGCCGCCGCCACCAGCCCCACCGGGTCGTACGGCGCCGGATGCCACGGCAGTCCCCGGTCGGTCAACTGTCGTTTCGCCCAGGCCAGCCCGCCCAGGTCGCTGAGGAAGTGCACGTCCACCCCGCGGTCGGTCAGCTCCTCGGCCAGGGCGACACAGCGCACCAGGTGCCCGACCCCGGTACGCGGCCCCGCGTCGCAGCGGATCCCGACGCCGGTCACGCCTGGACGAGCGTCTTCTGCTCGACGTGCGCGTTCAGCACGGTCAGCTCCGGCCGGTGCGCCAGCCAGTCGGTCAGCGTCCGCACCGGTACGGAGACGTCGCCGAAGTGTTCGATGATCGCCTCGATCAGCCGCCAGTCATCCGGCGTGTCCAGGGTGAGCCGCAGGTGTGACAGGTCCGGTTGCAGGGTCAGCCCGAGCACGGTGAAGTCCTCGGGGTGCGAGTAGAGGTACGAGGTCACGTGTGTGCGGTGGTGCTCGGTCGCGAGCTTGTCGATGCTGCGCAGCACGTCGGTCCGGACCACTTCGACGTCCAGCCCGCGGGGCAGGGTCCGGGCGATCGAGGTGCTCAGATAGTCGACGTACGGCGCGGCTGCGAACACCTTGGCGGCCAGCGCGACCAACTCGGGGTCGAGCAGTGGGCAGTCGGCCGTGAACCGCAGCACCGTCTGCGACTCGTACTCCTCGAGCACGCCGAGGAAGCGGGCCAGCACGTCGTCGACCGGTCCGCGGTGCACCGGGACGCCGATCCTGGCGCACTCGGCCACGATCGCGTCGTCGACAGCCTCGTCCGTGGTCGCCACGACCAGCTCATCCAGGACGTTGCTGTCCCGGGCGGCGCGGACCACCCGTTCCAGCACGGTCCGGCCGGCGAGCTGCTTGAGCACCTTGCCGGGCAGCCGGGTGGAACCCATCCGGGCCTGGACGACGCCGAGCGTACCCATCAATGATCCTTTCGCATGCGCCGCAGCGCTTTCCGGGCGCTGACCGCGCCGAGTCTGGCGACGCGGTAGCCGACTTTTCCGCTGAAGGCCTTGATCTGCAGACGCGCCCGGCGCAGTTCGGCATCACGGCCGGCGAGTTCGGCCGCGAACCAGGTGGCCCGCTCATCCGCGTCGGCGAGCTGTTCGCGCAGGCGACGCAGTTGTTCCTCCTGCTCGCGCAGCGAGTCGAAGGGCGCGCGCGGCGAGTCGAACGCCGGTCCGGACTCGGCCGGCTGCGGCGGCAGCTCGTCCGCCGGTCCGGAGCCGGCCCGCTGCGGCGGTAGCTCGTCCAGCTCGTCAGCCGGTCCGGAATCGGCCCGCTGCGGCGGCAGCTCGTCCAGCCCGGCCGCCGCGCCGAGCACCGCGGCCAGGGAGCCCAGATCGGTTGCCGACGCCCACGGGTGCGCGTAGCCGCCGCTCAGCAGCGTCTCGGCGAAGCGGCGAACCGCCGCCGCCGGGCTGACCGGCGCCCGGCTCGGATCGAGCAGCGCGAACGTGTCGCCGTCCACGAGCACGTTGTCGAAGGTGCCCGGACCGGCCGAGAGCGCCCAGCCGGTCAGCAACCGGCGGGCGGTCCGCAGATCGTGCCGCAGACACGCCGCGAGGAGCAGCTCCTCAAGCAGCCGCCCTTTCGGCAGCGGGCCGGTCAAGCCGCTGTCGTCGCGGCCGGGCAGGGTGCTGACTACGGTGCGCACCCAGCCGCCGTCCCGGTCGCGGGTCAGCTCCACGACCGGCCCGTCGCCGAGCAGCACTGGCGGCGGGGCGAATTCCAGCGTCGGCCTCGGGGCGCGGTGCGCGAGCACGATCCAGGACGAGGCGAATTCCGCGCCCAGGCCGCCGCGCACGGCCGCCGCGGCGAGCCGGCGTGGGTCGCTGAGGACCGGGCGGCCGGCGTACGCGGAGGCGACCGCGGCCGCCGCCACGGCGGACAGGGCTCCGACCGGACCGTCCTGCAGCGCGTTCGGGGTGGCCAGCAGGGTCGGCTCGGCCGGCACCGGCCAGGCGGCGGCGACCCAGGTCACGGCCAGCCCGTCGGTGGACAGCCGGGCCGCCAGCCGGGTCGGGTTGCCGGGTCTGGTCTCGTCGAACTCGCCGACCGGCCGCCAGTCGCCGGGCCCGTTCGCAGAGGTCGGCGCGGACCGGTCGACCAACCGGTGCACGCCCAGCTCGTTCTCGACCGCGAGCAGCAACGAGCCGCCCGGCCGCAGCACCCGCCGCAGCACCTGTACGCCGTCCGCCCAGTCGAGTTGCGCACCCTCGACCGAGCACAGCCGGTCCAACCCGTCCAGCGCCACGACCACGTCGTAGCTGTCGGCCTCGGTGAGTTTGGCCAGGGTCCCGCAGAGCACGGGTACGCCCCGGCGGGCCAGCCGGACCGCGTCCACTTCGGAGCGGACCAGGCAGACGACCTCGGCCCGGGTGCCCAGCGCCTCGATCAGCGTATCGTCGTGCGGCCCGGCCACCAGGACCCGGCCGCTGGCGGGGGCGATCCGGCGCAGGATCTCGGCCAGCACGGCCCCGCCGGCGGCCGGGCGATCGTCCGGGCCGCGATCGGACCAGTCCGGCATCTCCCCGCCGATCAGCGTCACCCCGCTCATCCGGTGCCTGCCTCAGGCATGCGCTTCCGGCCCTCCCCGGCGAGGGCGTTGTGCGGTGCGGCCGGGTGCCGCCCGGTGCTGTCGCGCACCGCCGGCATGCTCGCCGAGCCCGTGGCTGGTTGCGCCGAGCCCGTGGCTGGCTGCGCCGAGCCCGTGGCTGGCTGCGGGGCGGTCGCGCGGGCCGGCATCCGCCAGCCGAGTATCGCGCGTAGTTCGGCGGCCGAGGCCAGGTCGTCGGCGCCCAGTTCGGCCAGGGCGACCTCGGTCGCGGCGTGCGGGTCCGGGTGCGGGCCGTGCAGCTCGGGCCATTCGCGGCGGATCCGCTCGGCCACCCTGGTCTCCTCCCCGGCCAGGCGCATCGGGTCGCCGTAGACGGCCGGTTCGCAGCCGGTGGCCGCGCCGTAGAGCACCGCGCTGCTCAGCCGGTTCGAGGCGACGCGTTGGTGTCTGCGCAGCTCGGTGAGCTGGTGGTGCAGAAAGCGGGTCTCGGTGTCCTGCCAGCGCAGCCCGCGGTAGCCGTGCGTGATCACCCGGCCGGCCTTCTCGTAGCGGGCGCGGGTCCTGTCGTCGCGATACTCGTGCCAGTAGAGGCAGAAGGTGACCGGCCCGGTTTCGGTGGCGCGGATCTCGTCGATCAGCCGCTGGTGGCTGCCGTGCACGTGCTGACCTTCCCACCCGTGGAAGGGATACCAGATCGTCCCCTCCCGCGCCCGGTCGCCCTCCACAGTGGAGTGGAGGCGGAGCAGGTAGAGGAACGGCGCCCCGGTCACCGTGGCGTGCTTGCGGCCCATCGACCACGCGCGCCGCCGGGTCCGCTCCGACCAGACGAAGATCGGCCGCCCGGAGACGTACGGCGTGCCGTATCCGAGGCCGTCGGCGACGTTCCAGCCATGCTGCAGGTAGCCCTCGATCCGGGGCGGATCGTCCGGGTCGAGACCGCAGTACTCGGCCAGCACGTGCGCGTGGCCGTAGAAGTGGTTCGCGTGATGCACCCGGTCAGCTCCCGAGGATCCGGCGCAGGGCCTCGACGACCCGGTCCTGGTCGGCGTCGCTGAGGTCTACGTAGAGCGGCAGGGACAACTGCTCGGCGTAGAAGCCCTCGGCGACCGGGCACATGCCCCGCCGGTACCCGAGATCCGCGAAGACCGGATGCCAGTACGCGGGGAGGTAGTTGACCTGCACCCCGATCCCGGCCGCGCGCATCCGGTCGTACACCTCACGCCGCCGCCCGTCCTGGATCCGCACGGGATAGAGGTGCCGCATCGGCTCGACCCCGGCGCGCTGCACCGGCAGGCGCAACCCGGGCACGCCGGCCAGCAGTTCGTCGTAGCGGGCCGACAGTGCCGCCCGCCGCGCCTTGAACGCGTCGAGCCGCCGCAGCTGCGAGCTGCCCAGCGCACAGAGCAGGTCGGGCAGCCGGTAGTTCAGCCCGAACTCGTGCACCTCCTGATGCCAGCCGCCCTCGTCGGGGTGCCGTAGCAACTCCGGGTCGCGGACCAGCCCGACGGTGCGGAACGTCCGGGCGCGGCGCAGCAACTCGGGGTCGGTCGCCGCGACGGCGCCGCCCTCGCCGGTGGTCAGGTTCTTGGTCGGAAAGAACGAGAACGTGGTCAGGTCGGCGAGCGTGCCGACCGGCCGGCCGTGGTAGGTCGACCCGATGGCGTGCGCCGCGTCGGCGAGCAGCCGGGTGCCCGCGCTGTCGGCGATCTTGCGCAGTTCGTCGTAGTCGGCCGGGTGACCGGCGTAGTCGACAGCGGCGATCACCGTGGTGGAGCCGGTCACGGCCGCTTCGACCGCGGCCGGATCCAGATTGGCCGTGTCGTCGGTGACGTCGGCGAAGACCACGGTCGCGCCGAGCATCGCGGCGCTGGAGGCGGTGGCCACGAAGGTCATCGGCGTGGTGATCACCTGGTCGCCGGTCGTTACGCCGGCGGCCGCGTACGCGGTGTGCAGGGCAGTCGTGCCGTTGCTGACCGCGACGCAGGGTGCGCCGGCGACCGCGGCGAGGTCGGCCTCGAACACCGCGACCCGCGGGCCGGTGGTCAGCCAGTCGCTGCGCAGCGCGTCGACGACCGCGTCGATGTCGTCGGAGTCGATCGACTGCCGCCCGTACGGAAGCATCAGTTGACCTCGCGCAGCAGCTCGCGCATCTCGTCGACCTCGAGCCACAGGTCGTTGTTGTCCGAGCGGTAGTTGAAGCCGTCCGGCACCGGCTCGCCGCCCGCCGGTTTTTGGTAACCCCACGAGGCGACGACCGGCTGGACCACGTACCGGTCGGGGAAGCGCAGCGTGCGCCGGCTGTCGTCGGAGGCGATCATCTCTTCGTGCAGCTTCTCGCCGGGCCGCATGCCCATCTCGTGCGTGGGTGCGTCCGGTGCGACGGCCTCGACCAGGTCGAGGATGCGCATGCTCGGGATCCGCGGCACGAAGAGCTCGCCGCCCTGCATCACGTCGAACGAGTCGACGACGAACTTCACCGCCGCGTCCAACGTGATCCAGAACCGGGTCATCCGCTTGTCGGTCACCGGCAGGCTCCTGCCCTCGGCGTTGAGCTTGCGGAAGAACGGGACGACCGAGCCGCGGCTGCCCATCACGTTGCCGTAGCGCACGACAGAGAACCGGGTCGGGTGGGTGGCGGCGTAGTGGTTGCCGGCGATGAAGAGCTTGTCGGCGACCAGCTTGGTGGCGCCGTACAGGTTGATCGGGCTGGACGCCTTGTCGGTGCTCAGTGCCACGACCTTCTGCACGCCCGCGTTGATGGCGGCGTCGATCACGTTCTGCGAGCCGTTGATGTTGGTCGCGACGTACTCGCTGGGGTTGTACTCCGCCGTGTCCACCTGCTTGAGGGCGGCGGCGTGCACCACGGTGTCGACGCCGTGCATCGCCCGGGCCAGCCGGTCGCGGTCACGGATGTCGCCGATGAAGAAGCGCAGCCGGGGGTCGTCGCCGAACATCTGCCGGACCTCGTACTGCTTGAGCTCGTCGCGGGAGAAGACGACGATCCGCTGCGGGTCCAGGTTGGCCAGGGCGTGGCCCAGGAACGCCTTGCCGAACGAGCCGGTGGCTCCGGTGACGAGGATCGACGATCCGTTGATAGACACGAAATACTCCCACATGGGTGGCTCATCAGGCGACTGAGCCGGAAGCATAACCGCGCTTACGAGCATTTCCAGGGCCGCCGGAAAACGCCAACGCGAGTTCACTTTTCGTTCAGCCGGATGTTGTCGCCAGGCCGTGGGATCTGGGAGAAGGTAGGACTCCTCTGACCGCCACCTTTGGAGTCACCCCGTGATTGAGCTGCAGCGACTGCGTGAAGCGTTCCGCACGTCCTTGGACCTGCCGGCGGACGCGCCCGTGGACGATCTGCATTACCAACACAACGAGAAGTGGGATTCCCTGGCCCACATGTCGCTCGTCGCGGCCATTGAAGATGAATTCTCGGTAATGATCGACACTGAGGACGTCATCAATATGTCCAGTTTTGGCGAGGCAATGCGAATTCTCGGTAAATACGGTGTTGACTTCAATGAGTGAACGGGTTGCGCTCGTCACGGGCGCCTCCCGCGGGATCGGCCGGGCCACCGCCCAGCGCCTCGCCGAGCAGGGGTACGACCTGGTCCTGCACGGGCACGGCGACGCCGCGGTGGCCGACGCCGCCGAGGCCCTCGCCGGCAAGTACGGCATCACCGCCGTGCCGACCAGCGGGGACATCGCCGATCCGGAGACGAGCCGCACGATGATGCGGGTCGCCTTCGACCGGTTCAAGCGGCTCGACGCGCTGGTCGTCAACGCGGGCACACACGCGGCCGGGCTGCTCGGCATGACCGACGACGCCACCGTCCACAGGCTCTTCGCCGTCAACGCGGTGGGCGCGGCACACACCCTGCAAGGTGCGGTCCGGCTGCTCGGCCGTGGGCGTACGCCGGCGGTCGTGCTCGTGTCGTCGGTGACCGGGACCGTCGGCATCGCCGGCCAGGCGGTCTATGCCGCCTCGAAGGCCGCCGTGGCCGGGCTCGCCCGGTCCGCCGCGCAGGAGCTGGGCCCGCGCGGCATCCGGGTGAACGCGGTCGCACCCGGCTTCATCGCCACCGATATGCTGGACAGCCTGGACGCGGCCGGTCGGGGGAAGCGGATCGCCGCGACCGCGCTGGGCCGTCTCGGCGACGCCGACGAGGTGGCCGACGTGATCTGTTTCCTACTCTCGCCGCGGGCCCGGTTCGTGACCGGCCAGGTGCTCGGCGTCGACGGCGGGCTGACGCTGTGACCGTGATCGACGCGGCGACCGGGGCGAGGCTGAGCGACGCGGACGTCGACGCGGCGGCCGGGTTCTTCGCGGCGCTGCCGCCCGGTGTCGTCTTCGCGCTGATGCCGACCGAGATCCCGGCGGTGGCCCGGTATCTGGGCGCGTTGCGGGCCGGCCGGCCGATCGCGCTGCTCGACCCGGATCTGGACCGGACCGCGCTGCTCGACATGTTGGACCGTTTCCGGCCGGTACTGGTCACCGGCATCACGACCGCACCGCCCGACGGCTACCTGGCCGAGGGCGACACGTGGGTCCGCGAGGGGGCCGCCGCACCGCCGCACCCGGAGCTGGCGCTGCTGCTCACCACGAGCGGCTCGACCGGCAACCCGAAACTGGTCCGGCTGTCCCGCGGCGCGATCCAGGCGAACGCCAAAGCCATCGCGGACAGCCTCGGCATCACTGCCGGCGACGTCGCGGTCACCACGCTGCCGCTCTTCTACACGTACGGGCTTTCCGTGCTGCAGAGTCACCGGCTGCGCGGGGCGACGGTCGTGCTGGAGCGAACCGGCATTCTGCAGCGCGACTTCTGGAACGCGATCACCGAGCACGGCGTGACCAGCATGGCGGCGGTGCCGTACCAGTACGAGATGCTGCGCCGGCTGCGTTTCGACCCGGTGAAATACCCGGCGCTGCGCACGCTCACCCAGGCCGGCGGGCGGCTGCGCACCGAG
>JAVHVY010000138.1:0-11798 GCA_032160305.1 Actinoplanes sp. | reverse complement strand
ACCGGCCGCGTCGATAGCCCTCGGGCCACCGGCCGCGTCGATAGCCCTCGGGCCACCGGCCGCGTCGATAGCCCTCGGGCCACCGGCCGCGTCGATAGCCCTCGGGCCACCGGCCGCGTCGGCGGCTTCGTTGCCGGCCGGACCGCCTTCGTTGCCGGCCGGACCGTCTTCCTTGCCCGCCGGACCGTCCCAATCCCGAACGGCCGGGAAGATGACGGTAGCGGCCTCGGCGAAGGCGCCGGCCGGCACCGGCGGCTCGCCGGCCGGGTGCCCTGTGGCGGCGGCGAGCCGACCGCGGTTGGTACCCGACTGCAGGGCGCTCATGATGCTGCGCACCTGCTCGGGTGCCCGAGCCGGGGCGCTGGGCGGGTCGGCGGCCGGTGCCCGCAGCTGCGGCGCCAGGCTGACCTGCCGGACCCGCTTGGGCAGTCCGTCATCGGCGTACGGCACGGAATCGCCCAGCGTCGTCGGCCGCGGCCGGCCGACCGGACTCGACACCGGCCGCATCAACGGACTCGACACCGACTGAGTTGGCGGCCCCGACTGAGTTGGCGGCCCCGACTGAGTGGGCGGGGCCGAGAGCGGCTGGGCCGGGCGCTGGAGCAGTTGCTCCGGGCTTTCCAGGCCGGCCGGCAACGGCTCGGGCTCCGGCGCCCACTGCTCCTGGCGCGGCCTGGTACGGCGGCGCTGGACCAGCCCGTCCGGGGTGAGACCGTCGACGACCGCGCTCGGGCTCGGGCCGCGGGCGAGCGGCAGCTCTTGGGTGGGCGGGGCGGCATGCGCCGAGCCGTTCAGGGTGATCGGCCGCCGGGACACCGTGACCGACCGCAGCTCCTCGGTGCCCTGCCACTGCAGGGCGGCGAGGGAGTGCCGCGACGGGTCGTCGGTGCCGGTGCCGACCAGCGGCCGGTCCCAGGACTTGTCCACCGAAGTCGGGCCCGCCGGCAGCGCCAGCGGGCCACCGTGCGGGGTGACCAGCTCGCCGGGGACCAGCACGATCGCGGTGACACCGCCGTAGGCGGACTGCCGCAGCGACACCCGGATGCCGTGCCGGGCGGTCAGCTGGGCGACCACGAACAGGCCGAGCCGGGCGCTGTCGGCGGGATCGAAGTCGGGCGGTTCGAGCAGCCGACGGTTCGCGTCCTCGATCGCCTCCGGGGACATACCCAGACCGCGGTCCTCGATCTCGACGGCGTAGCCGTTCGGCAGAACCTGGCCCTCGACCACCACCCGGGTCTGCGGCGGGGAGAACGAGGCGGCGTTCTCCAGCAGTTCGGCGAGCAGGTGGATGATGTCGCCGACCGCTCGCCCGAGGATCGCGGCCGACTCGATCGAGCGGATGTCGACCCGCTTGTAGTCCTCGACCTCGCTGATCGCGCCGCGGATCACGTCGATCACCGGTACGGGGTTGCGCCAGCCGCGGCCGGGGGCGGAGCCGGCCAGGATGACCAGATCCTCGGCGTGCCGCCGCATCCGGGTGGCGAGGTGGTCGACCCGGTACAGGTCTTCCAGCTCGGCCGGCTCGGACTCGCGGCGTTCCATCCGGTCCAGCAGGGCGAGCTGGCGGTGCAGCAGGGTCTGGCTGCGCCGGGCGATGTTGAGGAAGACCTCGTTGAGGCCGCGCCGGACCTTCGCCTCGTCGACCGCGGACTGCACGGCCGTGCGCTGTACCTCGTTGAAGGCGCGGCCGACCTCGCCGATCTCGTCCTGGCCGTACTCCAGGGGCGGGGTCTCCACGTCGACGTCGACCGGTTCGCCGCGCTGCAGCCGGCGGACCACGGTCGGGAGCCGCTCACCGGCCATCTCGAGTGCCTCGATCCGCAGCCGGCGCAGCCGCCCGACGACCGAGCGACCCACCTGGATCGACACGATCAGCGACACGGCCATGGCGATCAGGCCGAGCAGGCCTGCCGCGCCGAGCCGGATCAGCACCTGCACCGCGACCGGGGTGGCGCGCTTGGCGAGCGCCGTGAAGCTGTTCTCCTCCAACGACCACAGCTGCTGCACGGACTGGTCGTACGCGGGCTGCCACTGGTCGGCGGTGACCGGTGACGGCGCCCCGGCCTTGGCCTCGATCTGCAGGGTGGACTCCATCTGGCGGACCCGGGCGAAGGCGGTGCCGGTGTTGAAGGCCTGGAAGTCGGTGCGTTCCGCCGCGGGCAGGTCGGCCACTCCGTCGGTCAGCATGAGCTGCGACGTGCCGATGTCGGTCAGCATTTCGCGGCGGCTGTCGGCGGTGATCTTGCCGGCCGCGGCGGCGCCGCGCAGCAGCGAGTCGACCCGGGTCAGATACTCCTGGCACCGGCCGACCGTGATGAGCGCCCGGACCTGCCGGTCGATCGAGTCGTCGCCGTAGCTGGCGGTCGCGCTGGCCAGCTGAAATCCGGTGTCGACCATGCTGTTGAAGAGCCCCTGCGCGACGACCGGGGCGATCGAGCGGGTGTCGACGTACTTGCTGCGGTCGCCGCTCAGCGCGTCCAGGTCACCGAACATCTGGGTGATCCGGCTCCGCAGGGTGTCGGTGGCCGCGTTTTGGGCGGCCGAGCTGCCCGCGCCCTTGCGGAACTCGGCGGCGGCCCGGTCAGTGGCCGCGCGCTGGGTGTTCAGCGCCTGTGGGGAGGCGCTCGCGTCGGAGAGGTAGATGACCGTGGCGCGCCGTTCCCGCTGCAGTTCGCCGATCAGGACCTTGGTCGGGGTGCCGACCGTGTCCAGCAGGGTCTGCGCGTTGAGTAGGTTGAGCGCCGGTCCACTGGTGATCACCGTGGCGAAGATCCACAGGGCGAACAGGGCAGTGAGCGGCGGCGTCACCATAGCGACGATCTTCGAGCGGATCGACCAATTGCGGGTTCTCATCAGGCTCCGCCCGGGGGATACGGCAGGGACTGACACCGAGCACCTCGTACGGCTGTGACGATGTGCGTGCGCCTTCGGCAGAATACGTAATGGTTTCGACTTCCACTAGCCTTCTTGCGTACAAGATATAGGCCGTCTGTCCTTTTTGTCCGGTGGATTGGCACAGCGATCGTCGCAGTTGATCACAATGATCGGGATTGACCGCCGTAGGTAGGTGGGAATACCTCCCGTGAATAAGGAGGCTCCCATGTCCCCCATCGTCGTGATCATCCTCATCGTCGTCGTGCTCGTGATCGTCGCCGCGATCGTCTTCGGCATCCAGGCCAGCCGGCGCAGACAACTGCAGGAAACCTTCGGCCCCGAGTACGACCGGGTGGTGGCCGACACCGGCAACCGCTCGGATGGCGAGAAGGAACTGCGCGAACGCGAGAAGCGGCACGCCGAGTTCGAGCTCAAGGCGCTCTCGACCGAGTCCAAGGCGACCTACTCGAACGCCTGGGAGGAAGTCCAGATCGACTTCGTCGACCACCCCGAGCAGGCTGTTGCCACCGCCGACGACCTGGTCACCCGGCTGATCGACGAACGCGGCTACCCCACCGCCGGCTACGACGACCAGCTGGCCAATCTATCAGTGGACCACGCCCGCACGCTCGGGCATTATCGTGACGCGCATGCGATCAGCCTGCGCAGCCAGAAGGGCGAGGCGAGCACCGAGGATCTGCGCCAGGCGCTGGTCCACTACCGCGCCCTGTTCGCCGATCTGCTCGGCACCGACCCGCTGACGACCTCCCCCAACTCCATCGCCGCCAGTCTCACCGGCTCCGCCACCACCGAGCCGGCCGACCCACCCGATCACGACACCGACGTCGCGGGCTCCCGTCCCGACGCCACGAGAAGCTGAGGAGCCCCCCGTCCATGCGTTTCTTCTCGAACGACGCAAGAGAGACCACCGAGACCGACACCGAACGCCCCGACGACCCCAACGCCGTGCCGCAGCAGCGGGCCGGGTCGCCGTGGTCGGACACCCGCGCGGACAACGTCCCGAAGGACACCGACACGGTGCCGGCGGAGCCCGACACAGACGACCTCGACGGCGCGACCGACGAACACGACCCGGAGGTCGACGTCTCGCTGGACGAGCGCGGCACCTCCGCGGACGCGCGCGTCACCGAATCGACGGTGACCTCCCCCGAATCGACGGTGACCTCTCCGGACGCGCCGGTGAACGAGCCGACCGACGCCGAGGTGGCCGGTTCCGACGAGGACCCGGCGCTGCGCGACGAGGGCGACTTCGACGAGCCGCACGCCGTGGACCCGGTGACTGACCGCCCGCTCGGCGAAAGCGATAACGAGACCGAGACCGACAACGCGGCCGGAACCGACAACGCGGCCGAGACCGAGAACACGGCCGAGACCGGGCACACCGACGCCGAGGCGCACACCGACGTGGCCGACGACGCGGACAAGCTCGATGTGATCGAGAGCGACAGCGAGTCCACGACCCACGCCGGCGCCACCGCGGCCGAGGACGCCGACACCCGGCACGACGACACCTTCGCCGAGGACCCGACGCCGGCGGACACCGCCGAGACCGCTCCGGTGGTCGCCGCCGTTCCGATGCCGGCCACCGCGCAAGCACAGACTCCAACCGCATCAGCCGCCGAAGCCCCGGCCGCTGTCGAGGACGCCCCGGCCAAGCCCGGCACCGTCGCGGAGAAGCCCGTCGAGTCGCTCTTCGGCGCGGATGACGCCAAGGCCTTCCAGGAGCGCTGGCGCGACGTGCAGATGCGCTTCGTGGACAGCCCGAAGGACGCCGCCGCCGAGGCCGCCGCCCTCATCGACGAAGCCGTCGACAAGCTCACCGCGAGCCTCAAGTCGCAGAAGGACAGCCTGCGCAGCGGCTCGGACGACACCGAGCAGCTGCGGGTGGAGGTGCGCGCCTACCGCGACGTCCTGCACAAGGTTCTGTCGCTCTGACCGCAGGAATCAGCCGGCCCGGACGCCTGACACGAGATGTCAGGCGTCCGGGCTAGCCTCATCCGAACGGGCTAGCATCATCCGAATGACCATGCCCGACGACATGCTGGCCCACAACCGGCAGCTCATCGACCAGTTCCGCGCCGACGGCGGCGCCTCGATGGGCGACCGGCCGCTGCTGCTGCTCACCACGACCGGGCGCCGGAGCGGCCAGCAACGGACCAGCCCGATGATGTACGTCCGCGACGACGACCGTCTGCTGGTGATCGCCTCGAACAACGGCGCGACCGCCGACCCGTCCTGGTATCTGAACCTGACCGCCGACCCGGCTGTACGCGTCGAGGTGCCGGGGCAGGACTTCGCCGCGACCGCCGAGCCGCTGACCGGTTCCGACTACGACCAGCAGTGGAAGCAGATCACGGCGAAGTTCCCGTTCTTCGTGGAGCATCAGGAGAGGGCCGGCCACCGCAGGATCCCGATCGTCGCCCTGACCGAAGCGGACTGACCGGCCTCAAGCGGCGGCGATCGTCGCCCTGACCAAAGCGAACCGACCGGCCCCAAGCGGCGGCGATCGTCGCCCTGACCAAAGCGAACCGACCGGCCTCAAGCGGCGGCGAGGGAGCCGGTGACCGGCTGCACGGGAACGGTCGGAACCGACTGCGGCCCATCGCCCTGGCCGCTACCGGGGCCGCCGGACGAAGGCTGGTCCGAAGGCGTGCTGCTGGACCCGGTCGGCGGAGTCGGGGGCTGGTCATCCGAGAGTGTGGAGGCCGAGGCACGCGGTTTGGCCGAGGCACTGGCCGACGGCGCCGCGCGGGACTCGCGCGGCTTCGGCCGGGCAGCCGGCACGAGCGGTTTGCCGTTGCCCTTCGGATCGGTCGTGATCTTTTGCCCCGGATCGGCGGGAGCAGCTGCGCCCTCGCCGCCCTTGCCCGTGTTCTCCTGGACGACGACGGCTGCCGGTGGCGGGCTCGTCGCGCTCGCCACGTGGCCGAACTGCGCCCCCAGCCACATCGCGGGGCCGAGGCCCACCGCGATGATGGCTCCGAAGAGCGCCAGCGGTCCCCGCTCCATCAGCGCCCCCTCCCCCCGGTCTGCCGACGATCATCGCTGCTCCGACGGGTGTTCCCTACCCAGTTCGCCGACGCTGAAGCGAATATCGTCCGATGCCCATTGTCACCATTTGCAACGGCCGGGTCACCCCAACGTCGCAGATGCGACCGTCTCCACCGGAAACACGGATCGGACCGTCGCCACGGCTAAGCAGATTGACCGTTTTCGCGGAAGCCGGACCTTCCGACAGCTCAACGGGTGCGGGCCAGGAAAGCGACGGCATGATCTAGTGCCGCCCAGCCGCCGGGCAACTCGTCGGAATCGAGCGAGGTGCGCAGGCTCAGCGTGCCCCCGTCGCGCAGGCTCAGATCCCAGGACTTCGGCGTGCGCCGCGTCTGGGTCAGCCTCGCCACTTCCGCGTACGGCACGAAGCGGCTCCCGGGCGCGGTCACGTCCCGCCGCGGCACGTCGGCCGCCGCGAACTGGGCCAACCGTCGCTTGGCCGAGCCGTTGCGGGACCGGGGCAGCCCCGGGACCAGGAACAACCCGGTGTCGACGATCAGCAGGTCGGTACGCGACCCGTCGACGACCAGGTTGACCACGCCACCGACCACCTCACCGGCCGGCGGGACCGGGCGTTCGCCCTCGGGCGCGGCCAGGTCGACGCCGAGGGCGGCCAGCCGCTCCCGGGCCGCGCCGACGGTGGCCGGATCGCCGAGCAGCCCGGCGGGACCGGCCAGGTCCAGCGGTCCGCCGTCGGGGGCGACCAGCGCGGCCGTCCCGGTCCAGCTGTGCCGCCAGCGACCGGCGCCGCTGTTCAGCGCGGCCAGGGCGAGCAGCAGGGTGATCAGCTCGCCGATCCGCCCGACGGTCTGCTCGGCCGGCAGACCGGGGAAGACGGCCTCGGCGACCTTCTGCAGCCGGCCGTCGGCGGCCAGGTCGAGCACACCGGCCGCGGTCGTCACCGGCTCACCGGCGGCCCGCGAGATGGCGCCGAGGGCAGCCTCGGCCTCACGCTGCATCTCGACGGTCCGGGCCGCCCCGAAGAACTTATCCCAGCCGACGGTGGCGCGCCCGTTGGCCGGATAGGCGACCGCCTGCAACGCCAGTCCGAGCCCGGGCAGATCCGGCACCAGTTCCCCGTCACCCTCGGCCGGCAGACCACTCTCAGCGGGCAGACCACCCTCGGCCGGCAGACCACTTCCGGCCGGCAGCCCACCCTCGGCCGGCAGACCACTCCCGGCCAGCAGACCACTCTCGCCGGGCAGACCACTCCCGGCCAGCAGACCACCCTCGCCGGGCGAACCATCGTCGACAGAGGCTGCGGAACTCGGCACGCGGACCGGAGCGCCAGCTGTCGCGAGGACCGGAGCCGGAGCCAGGTCCGGAGCCATTGGCAGGGCCGGAGCCATTGGTGGGGCCGGAGCCATTGGTGGGGCCGGAACCGGGGCTGTGGGGCCTGGGGCTGGGAGGGCGGTCAGGGCGGCCAGGCGGTCCGGCACCGGCGGGTGGGTGCTCCAGCGGCCCGGGGCCGGGTACTCGCGAGTGCGCAGCCTGGTCACCTCGTCCGCGCGGGCGGCGAGCATCCGCAGGAAACCACCGAACATGTCGTCCGGGACATGCCCCGCGCGCCAGCCCGGCCCGACGTACTCCGCGTGGAAGACCCGGTGCAGCGCATCCAGCGCCGGCAGGTCACGCAGCACTGCGACGGCCACGCGGCGGCCCGCGAACTCGGCCGCGATCCGGTCGGCCGCCAGCTCCTGGGCACGGCTGAAGGGCGCGTCGACCCGGCGATACAGCTCCGCGTACGCCCGCAGCAGTGGACCTGCGGGGTTGCGCTTCGTAATCCGGGGGACGGTGCGGCCGACCGTGACCCGGCCCCGGTAGGCAAGCGGGGCGAGCCGGCCCAGCGCGGGCGAGTAATGCCCGAGCTCGTGGGCTGCGACGGCGCGCAGATGGGTGTTGTCCCAGGCCTGCAGCAGCGGCAGGCCCAGGTAGAGGTCGCGGCGCCCGCCGAGCAGGCCGAGCAGGCGGGTGCGTTCGCTGAGGGTGGCGGCGGCCTCGGCGACCACGATGACCGCGTCGGGCGGGCGGGTCCCGGCGGCCGCCGCGGCGCAGTCGAGTAGGGCCCAGAGCTGCGGGGCGTCGTCGCGGGAGACGGGCACCCCGATCGGTTCGGCGGCCCGCACATGCAGGGCGTGCCACGTCGCGTACGCCATCAGGCCGACCGTGGCGATGCAGAGCGGCGCTCCGAACCGCAGCGCCACCGAGCCGGGCAGCAGCGCGAGGACGAGCAGAACCGGGATGACGACCAGCGCCAGTTGGGCGGCCGCCACCACGAGGAAGCCGGCCAGCAGCACCGCCGAGGCCGTCGCCCGATTCTTCACGGCGCAAGCGTAGGGGTGCGGCCCGACGTGCAGGCGGCCCACCACTCACCGCAACGGGTGACATTCACGACCAGGAGTACCGGGTTGACGTGCGCAAAGGCCACTGGGGCCGGTACCGGTCACCCGCCGAAACTTAAGGAAGATTTCGGATCGTGCACGCTGGCCTCACGCCTGCGGATGTCGATGGGTACCACGTCGGGCGTGGTCCACGCCACCGCGGGCACGTCACGCCCAGTCGATCTCCGGCGAACGGTGGAAGGCGATGCCGTTGGCCGCCCAGCGTGGCCCGTGCCCGGCGAGCCGGCGACGCAGCGACTGCCAGTCGTGGGTCGCCCGCGGTGACCAGCCGATCTCGGCGATCGCGGGGAGCCGCGGGAAGGTCATCGTGAGCACGTCGTCCAGGGTGCGCAGCGTCTCCGACCAGAGGACGGCTTCGACGCCGAGCAGCTGCTGCTCGCCGACGCCGGGCAGCCGGATCGCCGGATCCCAGTCGTATGCGCGTTCGACGTCGATCAGCGCGGCCCAGTCCAGGCCGAGCGGGCTGTCAGCGGTGTATTTCATGTCCAGATAGGTGCGGTCGGCCGGCGACATGATCACTTTGCTGCCGTTCGCGGCCGCACGGGCGGTGCCTTCGTCGGACGGCTCGACCCACCAGAACTGCGGGACGGCGGTCTCGGGCAGTTCGACGGCGGTGATCTCGTGCCAGCCGACGGCCCGTTTGCCGTACTTGGCGACCAGCGGCAGCACCCGGGTGATGAAGGCGCGGTAGTCGTCCGCGGTCGTGGCCTGCGCCTCGTCGCCGCCGATGTGCAGGTACGGCCCCGGGGTCAGGGCGGCGACCTCGCGGATCACGTCCTCGACGAAGGCGTAGGTCTCGTCGGAGTCCGCGACCAGCGAGCTGTAGCCGACCTCGGTGTCCGTGCGCGCCTTGACCGGCTCTCCGCTCGCGGTCAGCTCCCCGTAGGCGACCTGAGCGGCGTTGACGTGCCCGGGCATGTCGATCTCCGGCACGACCGTGATGAACCGCCGCGCCGCATAATCGACCAGCCCGGCGTAGTCGGCCTGGGTGTAGAAACCCGGCCCGGCGCCCTCGACCCCGGTGCCTTTCCCGCCACTGACCTCGGTCAGCCGCGGCCGGCTCTCGATCGCGAGCCGCCACCCCTGGTCATCAGTCAAGTGCAGATGCAGATGATTGATTTTGTACGCGGCCAGCCCATCGATGAAGCGCTCGACCTCGCCGACGGTCCAGAAGTGCCGGGCAACGTCCAGCATCACCCCCCGGTACGCGAACCGCGGCCGATCGACGATCTCCCCGCCCGGCAGCGTCACCCCGCCCACCAGCGTCACCCCGCCCGCCGGCATCGCGCCGTCCACCGGCGGTGTGCTGCGGGACAGCGTGGTGCGGGCCGGCAGCAGCTGACACAGCGTCTGGGCGGCGTAGAAGAGGCCGGCCGGGGTGGCGGCCCGGACCGTGACGCCGTCGGCAGCAATCGTGATCTTGTAGCCCTCATCGCCGTGGCCGTCGCCGTTGTCTCCGTCGTCCAGGATCATGTTGATCTCCGCGGCGCCGGCACGTTCCGGTAGCGGGTGGCCGGTCGCTGCCCGGAGCAGGCCGACCGCCTCCTGCGCACCCGGGGCGGCGCTGACCGCCGTACCAGAGATGATCGTGAAATCCGCGGCCGGGACGGGCCGCACCTGGGCCGGGATCGGGATCACGTCGCCTAGTTCTCGAGTTTCAAGCACGTGCCGACTTTAAAGCAGGCTTCCTTATCAGTTGTGGCCTCCCATCGGGTCGGATGGTGTGACGGATATCGTGGTTGTCATGTCGATAGCTACCCGTCTGGCCGTTCCCGGCGACGCCGCCGAGTTGCACTCGCTTGCCGCCCGGACGTTTGCCCTGGCCTGCCCACCTGACACGGAGCAGACCGACATCGACGACTTCATCGCCGCCCACCTGTCGTTGGCAAAGTTCGAGGAGTATCTGAAAGACGACAACCGGATCATGGTGCTCGCATCGTCGGCGCACGGCCCGACCGGTTACTCCATGCTGGTCCGCGGCCCGAGCGCCGACCCGGACGTGCGAGCGGTGGTGCCGGCCGAAGGCAGCATCGAGCTGAGCAAGTTCTACCTGCTCCAGGGCAGCCACGGCAGCGGCATCGCGGCCGAGTTGATGCGGGCGACCCTGGCGGCGGCCGTGGCGACCGGCGCCACCTCATGCTGGCTGGGAGTCAACCAGCGCAACGAACGAGCCGCGAAGTTCTACGCCAGACAGGGCTTCGAGATCATCGGCACGAAACGCTTTCTGGTCGGCGAGCAGTGGCACGACGACCACGTCCGGCTGCGCAACCTTCCGTAGACGACGGGCCTCGGCCACTCCCGATCCGCCGCCACCGCACGACGCTGCGCCGCTCACTGCGGGAAGGCCGCCGACTCTCCCCCACGACGCTGGCGGCGCTCACTGCGGCAAGGCCGCCGGCGTTGCCCGCACGGGGGCCGGCGCCGAGAACCAGGCCGGGGAGCCGTCCGGTTCCAGAGCCCATTCGATGCGCTTGCGGGCCAGTTCGCTCAGCGGCGGCAGGTCGTCGAGGCTGAACCAGCCGACGGCCAGCGACTCGTCGTCGTTCACCCGTGCCTCGCCACCCACCGCCCGGCAGCGGAAGCCGATGTCGACGTATTCACACTCGTCGCCGTTGGGGTAGGTGTTCGGCGGCTGGGTGATCACGCTGATCAGCCGCTCGGGGACGACGTGCACGGCCGTCTCCTCGAAACACTCCCGGACAGCCGTCTCGGCGGGCTGCTCGCCAGGATCCATGACCCCGGCGATCAACGCCCAGTGACCGTTGTCGGAGCGTTCGGCGAGCAGCACTCGGCCGGCGTCGTCGAAGACCACCGCGGTCACCCCGGCGAGAAAGAGCAGGCGGTTGCCTAGCTCGTCACGCAGGCTCTTGAGATACGGCGAAATCGGCATACCGGCCAACATATTGCATGCCGACCAGCCGGATCCCCTATCGGCGAAGCGCGTCCCGGGCGACTATGGGGAACATGTGCCGAAGCATCAAGACCCTGCGCGAGCCCTACACCAGCGACGTCACCTCGGACGAGATCCAGGCGGCGGCCCTGCAGTACGTCCGGAAGATCTCCGGTTTCCGGGCCCCGGCGGCCCACAACCAGGAGGCCTTCGACGCGGCGGTCGCAGCCGTGACCGCCGCCACCGCGGAACTGCTCGACAGCCTGGTCGTCCGCGCGTCCCGCGCCGCCTGAGCCATCCGGCACCCGATGGGCATCCCACAACAACGGCACGGCCCCTGCCACCGCGGCCCAGCCGAGAATCCGCCAGCGTTCCGGACCAGCGGCCAAGCAAGCGAGGTCAAGACGGTCAGATCCGGCCGCGATCCCATGGCCAGTTCACCCAGCTCTTCCAGGGGGTCGAACTCCTGGAGCCCGGTGCTCGACTGAAATAACAACCGAAAATGTCGGAGGCGACGGCTATCTTCAGTGGGCGGATCGGCGCCACGGGGGCGCCGATCC
>JAVHVY010000333.1:0-6199 GCA_032160305.1 Actinoplanes sp. | reverse complement strand
TGAGCAGGATCAGGACGCTGAGCAGGATCAGGACGCTGAGCAGGATCAGGACGCTGAGCAGGATCAGGACGCTGAGCAGGATCAGGACGCTGAGCAGGATCAGGACGCTGAGCAGGATCAGGACGCTGAGCAGGATCGGTTCGAGTGAAACAAGGGTGCACCAGTGAGCGCCGACCGGACACCGGATCACGGCGCGTCCGCCGAACGCACCCGGCTGGCCTGGCGCCGCACCGGCCTGTCCGCCGCCGCCGTCGCACTGCTGGCCGCCCGGCCGGCCTTCGCCCCGCACGCCGGAGTGGCGTTCTGGCTGATCGCGGCCACGGCGCTGGCGGGTTGGGCGGCCCTGATCGCCCTGGCCCGGCGGCGGATGGCGGGGCTCGGTGCGTACCCGCCCCGGCCGGGCCGGCAGGCCATCACCGCGTACGCATTGATCACCGCCGGTTTCGCCGCGCTCGGCGGACTTGTTGTCCTGCTCTGATCGTCGCCGTTCCCGACTGCGCGCGTCATGATGGTGAGCATGGTCCGGTTGTTCGTTTTTCTGGCTGCTGCGCAGCTAGTCCTGGTGGTACTCGCGCTGATCAGCGTGCTCTCCGCCGAACGGGTGCGCGCCATGCCCCGGGCACTGTGGGTGTTCCTGATTCTGGTGATCCCGCTGCTGGGCGCAATATCCTATTTCGTCTGGGGACGGCCGGTCGCGCCGCCGCACGAGCGGTCGGTGCAGCGCTTCAGGAAGCGGCCCGCCGCCCCGGACGACGACATGGATTTCTTGCGCCATGTGGATACCGAGAAGTCCCGGCGTGAGCGCGAGCTGCTGGCCCAATGGGAACGCGAGCTGCAGCAGCGCGGCGACGAGGACTGAGCACCGGCGACTCCCCCAGCCCCACCCCGCATACCTACGCCAGGTTCGACGACCGCGGATACGCGTCGGCCGGGTCGGTGAGGACATTGACGAGGTACGGAACGCCGGAGTCGAAGGCACGCTCCAGGGCCGGCCCGAGATCGGCCGCCTTCTCGACGGTCTCGCCGGCCCCGCCCAGGGCCGACACCACCTTGTCGTAGTGCAGGCCGGGCTGCAGGTCGGCGGCCACGTCGTAGCCGTACATCGCCTGCATCGGGTGCTTCTCCAGGCCCCAGATCCCGTTGTTGCCGACCACGATCACCACCGGCAGTCCCTGACGGGCCAGCGACTCCGCGTCCATCAGGGAGAAGCCGGCCGCCCCGTCGCCCATCAGGACGCAGATCTGCCGGCCCGGGTAGGTCACCCGGGCGCCCATCGCATAGCCGAGGCCGGTGCCGAGACAGCCGTACGGCCCGGGGTCGAGCCACGTGCCCGGCTGGGCAGGCTCTAGGTAGCGGCCCGCGTACGAGACGAAGTCGCCGCCGTCGCCGATCGTGACCGCGTCCGGGGCCAGTACCTTGCGCAGCTCGCCGTAGATCCGGGCCGGTCGGATCGGGTCGGACTCGGCGGCCATCGCCTCGGCGTCACGGGCCCGGCCGGCGTCCTCAGCGGTGCGCAGCCCCGCGATCCAGTCGGCGTGGCCGGCGCGGTGACCGGTGAAGTCGGCCAGTGCGGAGAGGATCAGGCGCAGGTCGCCGGCCGGGGAGACGGCGGTTTCGACGTGGCTCGCGCGCTGGCCCGGGGCGTCCACGATGTGCACGACCTGGGCCGCGCCGAACTCGCCGAAGCCGAGCCGGAAGTCGAGCGGAGTGCCGATCACGGCGACCACGTCCGCCTCGTTCAGGGCCGGGCGGCGGGCCTTGGCGAAGGCCAGCGGGTGCCCGGGCGGGAGGGCTCCGCGGCCCATCCCGTTCGTGAAGACCGGGATCTGCAGGGTTTCGGCGGCTGCGCGCAGGGCCGCGACAGCGTCGCCGGCCCAGACGTCGGAACCGGCGATGATCACCGGGCGTTCGGCGCCGGCCAGCAGGGCGGCGGCGCGGGCGACCTCGTCCGGGTCGGGCTCCAGCACCGGCACGTCGGGCGCGGCGGGGGCGGCCGTCTCCGCGCTGGAGAAGAGCACTTCGAGCGGCAGATCCAGGAAGGACGGTCCGCGATGGGCGGTGAGCGAGGCGGTCAGCGCGGCGGCCACCTCGGCCGGGATGGCGGCGGTGTCCCCGACCGTGGCCGTGTACTTGGTCACCGGCGAGACCAGCGGGATGTGGTCGATCTCCTGCAGACTGCCGGAACCCCAGCGGAACCCGGGCGCCCGGCCGCCGAGCACCAGCACCGGCGAGGCGTTGAAGAACGCGCTGGTCATGCCGGAGATGCCGTTGGTGACCCCCGGGCCGGCCGTCAGCACCGCGAGGCCGGGACGGCGCCGCAGCTTGGCGACCGCCTCGGCGGCGAAGACTGCGGACTGCTCGTGCCGCACGTCGTAGATCGGGAATCCGGTCTTGTGCGCGGCGTCGTACAGCGGGAACACGTGCCCGCCCGAGAGGGTGAACATCTCCGTCACCCCGTACGCCCGCAGGGTCGCCAGCGCGAGATCGCCACCGTGCCCCTCGATCGTGTCCGCCATACCCAGCTCCCGACGCTTGAAGTCCCGACCGCACGCTACCGGTCCCCCGGCGAAAGATGAAACCGGCTCACCTACGGATCAGGTCGGCGATGTCGCGCAGGATGTCGAGCGCCGCCTCCGACACCGGTACGCCGGCCCGGGAGGCATACGCCAGGACCAGGGCCACCAGCGGGGCGACGATCAGCACCACGGCACTGAGCAGGATCCGCAGAAAGCGCAGCAACCCGCCCGAACGCCGCCGAACCTGCAGCGGAACGTGCGGCCGGGGCTCGGCCCCTGGTCGCACGGGCGTCGGCCGGATGCCGCGCACCGGGCTCGGCGACGACGGCCGGGCCGTGCGCAGTGTCTCCGCCTCGGCGGAGCTCGGCCAGCTGGACGAGGCCGGCCGGTCCGGGGAGCCGACGGCCCAGCCCGCCGACACCGGATGCGCGACCGGGCTGGTCGGGGCGGCGGGAGTCCAGAGCGCGCGGCCCGGCTCCCAGGACGGCTCGCCGGCAACGGTGGCGTCCGGGTCCGGCTCCCAGGGCTGCTCGGCGGCGTCCGGCCAGGGGTCGACCGCGGGCGGCGGCAGGGGCCTGCCGGTCAGGGCGGAACGCACCGTCTCCTGGTCGTCCGGGACGGCCACGGCAGATGGCTTCGGGGCAGGGCTGGTGGGCGCCCCGGGGGTCGACTGATTGCCGAGGGAGGTCGCGGAGACCCGTACGGTGTCGGACTCCCGGCGCCGCGCGGCCACCAGGCGAAACTCGGCCGTCAGGCCCGGCGCCGCCGGCCCGCTCGCCAGCAGGGCGGCATCCGCGAGGATGCTGCCCTCGGCGACCACCAGCTCGGGTTGCTCGATGACCACCGGCGCCTCGCCCAGCGCGCGGTGCAGCAGCGTGGCGACCAGCGGGATCCGGCTGGCGCCGCCGACCAGGAAGACCCCGGCCAGCCGGCCGTCGCTCAGGTCGGCCCAGCGCAGCAGGCTGCGGGTGATCTGGACGGTCTGCTCCAGGATCGGCCGCGCGACCGTCTCCAGCTCGTCGCGGGTCAGGTGCACTTCGCGGTTGAGCAGCGGGACGACGAAATCGGCGGACTGGTGCCGCGAGAGGCGCTCCTTGGCGATCCGGACCTCGTCCCAGAGCTGACGCTGAGCGCGCCGCTCCGCCAGCGACGACGGCTCCATCATCGGCTCCCAGCCGTCGCTGACCAGGTGCTGGACCAGCGCGGCGTCGACGTCGAGGCCGCCGATGTCGTCACGGCCGTCGACCGCCATCACCTCGAAACCTTCCGCGGTGCGCGCCACGACGCTGGCGTCGAAGGTGCCCGCTCCGAAGTCGTGCACCACGACGACCGAGCCGATCGGCACGTCGCGGCCGAGCACCTCGGCGAAGTAGGTGGCGGCGGCGACCGGCTCGGCGACCAGCCGGGCGCCTTCCAGCCCGGCCGCCGCGGCGGCCTCGGCGAGCAGCCCGCGGCGGGTCGCGCCCCAGGTCGCGGGGCACGTGAGAGTGACATCGGGCCGCACCGGGCCGACCGCCCGGTGCCACTCCTCGGCGATCCGGCCGAGCACGGCGGTGATCAGGTCGCCGACCGGCAGCTCGTTCCCGCCGAGCAGCACCGTGCCGTCGTCGATGCGCCGCTTCGGGTTGGGCTCGAAGCGGGCCGGGTCGAGGCGGGCGCTGTGCACGGCGTCCCGGCCCACGATCAACTGGCCGCCGGGCTCGGCATAGACGGCCGACGGCAGCAGCGGCGACCCGTCGATCAAGATCGACCGGGCCCGGCCGTCCGGCCAGCGGGCCATCGCGACCGTGTTCGAAGTGCCGAAGTCGATGCCGAGGGCATGCCGGGGAGGCCGACCCTGCTCGATGGACATGCGTGCCAGTCTAGGCCGTGCCCCGCTAGATGATCTGCCAGACGAGGTCGCCACTCCGGTCGCGCTGGCAGCGCACGGTGACCTTGGCCACGGTCAGCCCGTCCGCGCCCTCCGGAACGCACTTCTCGCCGATCACGACGTTGACCAATATGTCGGAAGGGCGTGCCGTCGGGGTCGGGATCAGGACGTCGGTGGTCGGGGCGGACGTCGGCGGGGACGGACGGGGACTGGCCGGGGTCCTGGTCGCGGTGTGCGGCGGGGTAGCGCGGGGGGTGGGCAGGACGCTGGGGCCGGCGCCCTCGGGTGTGGACGAGCCGGTCAGGAGCGTGCCGGTGGCCGCCGTGGTTGCCGGTCGCGGCCCGGGACGGCCCGGCGCGGTGACGGGCATCGGGGCGACAGTGACCGGCGGCACCACCAGGGCCGGCCCGAGATGCGGCTCGGCGGCCCGGGTGGTGGATCGGGCCGGTTCCCGGCCGCCGAGGGTGACCCAGCCGATCACGCCACACAGCACCGCCTGACCGGCGACGAGCGCGGCAGCCACGGTGACTGTGCGCCGGACGGACGTCACACGGGCCGCAGGCTCGGTCACAGTCGGGAACTTTATGGCAACTGATCGATCTGTGCGACCCCCTAACGTCCAGTGAACTTAGGTTTGCGCTTCTGTACGAAGGCCGTCGTCCCTTCGACCCGGTCATCGGTGGCGAACAATCCGGCGAAGAGCTGGCTCTCCCAGGCCAGGCCCGCCGCGAGAGGCATCCCCAGGCCGCCGTCGATGGCCAGCTTCGCGGCGCGCAGGGCCAGAGCCGGACCGTTCGTGTACGGCGTGAGCAGCTCGACTGCTGTCCGATAGACGTCGGCGGCCGGCACGACCCGGTCGGCGAGCCCGATCCGCAGGGCTTCCTCGGCGTCCACCATCCGGCCGGAGAAAACCAGATCCTTCGCCCGGGCCGGGCCGATCAGCCGGGCCAGCCGCTGGGTGCCGCCCGCGCCGGGGATGATGCCGAGCCTGATCTCCGGCTGGCCGAGCCGGGCGTTCTCGGCGACGACCCGCCAGTCGCAGGCCAGCGCCAGCTCGCAGCCGCCGCCCAGGGCGTAACCGGTGATCGCCGCGACGGTCGGTTTCTCGATCTTCGCCACGGCGTCGAAAGCGCTGGACAGGGCACCGGCCCGCAGGCTCATCTGCTGGAACGTCAGCGTGGTGAAGTCCGTGATGTCGGCGCCCGCCGCGAAGACCTGCTCGCCGCCGTAGACCACCACGGCCCGGATCTGCGGATCGCTCGCGGCCGCGTGCGCCGCCTCCCGCAGCTCTTCCTGGAACGGGGTGTTCAGTGCGTTCATCGGCGGCCGGTCCAGCCGGATCGTGCCGATGCCCTCGCTCGTCTCCAGCCGTACGAAGTCGCCCACGCCGCCGCCTCCTGGTTGTCGGTTCGGGTCAGCCTACGGCGGGTACCGGTTAAGGTGACGAACGGTCGACAGGAGGCGCCGATGATCACGTACTACCGGGACCGCGAGGTGCTGGTCACGTCGACCGGCGTCCGGATGGGCGGGCGCGACTACCGGCTCGGCGACCTCGACCAGGTCTGGCACAAGCGCGGCAGCCGGGAGTGGGGCACGGTGGCGAGCCGGGGCGCGCTGGGCCTGGCCATGCTGATCCCGGTCCTGGTCGGCGCACTCGGCATCGGTTTCGCGGCGCTGATCCACGCCTCGACCGTAGCGACGATCGCGCTGGTCGGCGGCGGCATCCTGATCGGCCTGGCCGCGGCGCCGCTGGCCGACGTCCTACTCGAACACATCGACCGCTCGTACGACCGGGGCAGCCGTAGCCTGGAGA
>JAVHVY010000318.1:0-5474 GCA_032160305.1 Actinoplanes sp. | reverse complement strand
GCGGGATCGCCGACTACGCCGGCATCACGTGGGAGCGGATCGACGCCGAGCAGGGGGTGTTCTGGCCGTGCCCGGCCGAGGACCATCCGGGTACGCCGCGGCTGTTCGCCGACGGCTTCCCGACGCCGGACGGGCGGGCCAGATTCATCCGGGTCGACCATTCCGATCCCCACGAGACACCCGACCGCGAGTTCCCGTACGTGCTGACCACTGGCCGGAACATGCAGCAGTACCAGAGCGGCACCCAGACTCGCCGGGTCCGGTCGCTGAACGTGGCGGTGCCGGAGCCGCGCGCCGAGCTGCACCCCGACCTGGCGCGGCGGCACGGAATCACCGACGGCGACCTGGTCGAGCTGCGCAGCCGCCGCGGCGCCGCGGTGCTGCGGGCGCGGCTCAACACCGGTATCCGGCCGGACACGATCTTCGCGCCCTTCCACTGGCCGGGTACCAACCGGCTTACCGATCCAGCGCTGGACCGGCACTCCAAGATGCCCGCCTTCAAGGCGTGCGCGGTGACCATCGCGCCCGCACCTGAGTCAGAAGGGACCACCTGAGGTGTACTCCAATCTCCGCTTCCCGCAGGCCGCACCGGCCGGGGTGACCGGCTCCGTGGTCATCGATCTGGGTCTGGTGGAGCTCTGATGCCGCAGCGTCTGGTGGTGATCGGCAACGGCATGGCCGGCGCCCGCACGGTCGAGGAGATCCTTGCCCGGGGTGGCGACTTCGCGATCACCATGTTCGGCGACGAGCCGTACGGCAACTACAACCGGATCATGCTCTCCAACGTCCTGGCCGGGGTGGAGGACGAGGCGGGCATCTTTCTCAACGACCTCTCCTGGTACGCCGACAACGGGGTCACGCTGCACACCGGCATCCGGGTCGCCCGCGTCGACCGCTTCGCCAAGCGGGTGTACGCCGAGGACGGCACCGAGACGCCGTACGACAAGCTGATCATCGCCACCGGCAGCCGGGCGTTCGTGCCGCCGATCCCCGGCATCCACCGGCCCGGCCGCGGCTACCACCAGGGCGTCTTCGCGTTCCGCACGCTCGACGACACGCGCACGATGATCCGGTACGCCCGCGAGCACGAGCGCGCGGTGGTGATCGGCGGCGGCCTGCTGGGCCTGGAGGCGGCCCGCGGCCTGCAGAACCACCTCGGCCACGTCACCCTGCTGCACGCCGCCGGCCACCTGATGAACGCCCAGCTCGACGCGCAGGCCGGCGCCATCCTGCAACGCAGCGTCGAACAGCTCGGCATCGAGATCGTCACCAGCGCGCGGACCACCGAGATCCTCGGCAAGCACGCGGTGACCGGCGTCAAGCTCGCGGACGGCCGGGTGATCGGTTGTGACGTCGTGGTGGTCGCCGCCGGGATCCGCGCCAACGCCGAGATGGCCGCGGCGAGCGGTCTGCCGGTCGAGCGCGGCATCGTCGTGGACGACCAGTTGCGGGTCCAGGACGAGCCGGACATCTACGCGGTTGGGGAGTGCATCCAGCACCGCGGTGAGACGTACGGCCTGGTCGCGCCGCTGTGGGAGCAGGCGAAGGTGCTCGCCGACCACCTCACCGGCAAGGACCCGCACGCCGCCTATCACGGCTCGCGGGTGGCCACGAAGCTCAAGGTGGCCGGCGTCGACGTCGCGTCGATGGGGCTCACGGAGGCCGAGCGCGACACCGACGAGACGCTGGTCTTCGCCGAGCCGCGCAAGGGGATCTACAAGAGCGTCGTGATCCGCGACGGCCGCCTGGTCGGCGCGACGCTGGTCGGCGACGTCAAGAAAGTGGCGTTTCTGATCCAGGCGTTCGACCGGGGGCTGGCGCTGCCTGAGGAACGGGCCGAGCTGATGTTCGACCTCGGTGGTGCGCCGGCCGAGGTGAGCGTCGCCGACATGCCGGTCGGCGACCAGGTCTGCAACTGCAACGGGGTCAGCAAGGGCACGCTCGTGGCGACGGTGCAGGGCGGCTGCCGGACGGTCGGCGGCGTGATGGACTCCACGCGGGCAGGCAAGGGCTGCGGTACCTGCAAGAGCGTCGTGCGGCGGATCGTCGAGTGGGCGGCCGGCGGCGAGGTCGAGGAGGACCCGGCTGCCAGCTGGTACGTAGCCGGCGTACCGATGCCGAAGCCGGAGCTGATGCAGGCGATCCGGACCCACGGGTTGAGGTCGGTCTCCTCGGTGTTCGCGCTGCTCGCGCCGCAGGGCGCGGAGGACGCGAAGAGCAAGATGGGCCTGGCCTCGCTGCTGAAGATGATGTGGGGCGACGAGTACGTCGACGAGCGCGACGCCCGCTTCATCAACGACCGGGTGCACGCCAACATCCAGCGCGACGGCACGTTCAGCGTGGTGCCGCAGATGAAGGGCGGCGTCACCACGCCGGCCCAGCTCCGCCGGATCGCCGAGGTGGCCGAGAAGTACGCGGTGCCGATGGTGAAGCTGACCGGCGGGCAGCGGATCGACCTGCTGGGCGTGCCCAAGGAGACGCTGCCGCAGATCTGGGCCGATCTCGACATGCCTTCCGGGTACGCGTACGCGAAGAGTTTCCGCACCGTGAAGACCTGTGTCGGCCAGGAGTTTTGCCGCTTCGGAGTGGGTGACTCGACGGCGCTGGGCATCGCGATCGAGGAGCGGTTCCAGGGCATCGAGGGGCCGGGGAAGATGAAGCTCGCGGTCACCGGTTGCCCGCGCAACTGCGCCGAGGCGTACGTGAAGGACCTGGGTGTGGTCGCGATCGACGGCGGCCACTGGGAGATCTACGTCGGCGGCGCGGCCGGCGCGCACGTGCGCAAGGGCGACCTGCTCGCCACGGTCGGCTCGGCGGACGAGGTCATCACGCTCACCGGGCGGTTCCTGCAGTACTACCGGGAGAACGCGAACTGGCTCGAGCGCACGTACGCGTTCGTGCCACGGGTCGGCATCGAGCGGCTGCGGGCCGTGCTGCTGGACGACTCCGACGGCATCGCCGCGGATCTCGACGCCGCGATGGCCGCCGCCGTCGCCGCCTACCGGGATCCGTGGCAGGAGCGGCGCGAGCCCGCGACGCCGGGCCAGTTCCGGACGTCCGTCCCGCTGACGGTGCTGGCATGACCGAGCGCACCGAGCGAAGCAAGGGCCACGAGGGCATGCCCGGCCGGCTCGGCATGACTCGCCTTGGGCCGGTCGACGACATTCCGTTCGGGGAGGGCCGTGCCTATGCCGTCGGAAGCGAGAGCGTCGCGGTGTTCCGGCTGCGCGACGGATCTCTGCGCGCGCTGTCCGCGGTCTGTCCGCACCGTGGCGGGCCGCTCGCCGACGGCCAGATCGATCAGGCGGTCGTCGTCTGTCCGCTGCACCTCAATTCGTGGGATCTGACTACCGGCTGCTCGACCAGCGGGCAGCCGCCGCTCACCGTCTACGCGGTCCGCGTGGACGACGACAACCACCTTGTCCTGGAGGTATGACATGACTGCGACTTTGCCCGCCACCCGGCCTGCGCTGACCGTGCAGGGCCACTGGATCGCCGACTGGCGGCCCGAGGATTTCGAGTTCTGGGCGGACCAGGGTGCCCGGGTCGCCCGGCGCAACCTCGTCTTTTCCATCTTCTCCGAGCACATCGGCTTCTCCGTCTGGACCGTGTGGTCGGTGCTGGTGCTGTTCCTCGGCCCGGCGTACGGCGTCGACCCGGCCGGCAAGTTCCTGCTGACCGCGGTGCCCGCACTGGTGGGGTCGGTGCTGCGGATCCCATACACGTTCGCGGTGGCACGGTTCGGCGGGCGCAACTGGACGATCGTCAGCGCCTCGCTGTTGCTGATCCCCGCGGTGCTGGCGGCGTTGCTGATCCGGCCCGGCGTCTCGTACTCGACGCTGATCGTTCTCGCCGCGGTGGCCGGGGTCGGCGGCGGCAACTTCGCGTCCTCGATGGCGAACATCAACGCGTTCTATCCGGACCGGCTCAAGGGCTGGGCGCTCGGCATCAACGCCGGCGGCGGCAACCTCGGCGTCGCGGCCGGGCAACTGGTCGGGTTGTTCGTGCTGGCGGTGTTCGGCGCCGGGCACCCGGGCATTGTGGCCGGCATCTACATTCCGCTGATCGTGCTGGCGGCCGTCGGCTCCGCGCTGTTCATGGACAACCTCTCCCAGGCGCGCAACGAGAAGCGCGGGATGCGCGACGCTACCCGCGAGCCGCACACCTGGATCATGTCGCTGCTGTACATCGGCACGTTCGGCTCGTTCATCGGCTTCGGGTTCGCGTTCGGGCAGGTACTGCAGGTGCAGTTCGCGGACGTGTTCAGCACCCCGGTCAAGGCCGCGTACCTGACGTTCCTCGGCCCGCTGCTCGGCTCGCTGATCCGGCCGGTCGGCGGCGCGCTCGCGGACCGGCTCGGCGGCGCCCGGGTGACGTTCTGGAACTTCGTGGCCATGGCCGTTGGCGCGGCCATCGTGCTGCTCGCCTCGCAGGCGCACTCGCTACCGCTGTACCTTGTCGGGTTCATCGCGCTTTTCGTATTCAGCGGTGTCGGGAACGGCTCGACGTACAAGATGATCCCGGGGATCTTCCGGGCGCTGCACCCGGGCGCCGAGCACGAGGCGCGGCGGTTGTCCGGCGCGGTGATCGGCATCGCGGGCGCGATCGGGGCGTTCGGCGGGGTGCTGGTCAACCTGGCGTTCCGCCAGTCGTTCCTCGCATACAAAACGGCGGACGCGGCGTACCTGTCGTTCATCGCGTTCTACGCGCTGTGCGTGCTGGTCACCTGGGCGGTGTACCTGCGGCCGTCGACCCGGCGGCTGTCCGGCGTCTGACCGCCCGCCGGGTCAGGCGCGGACCACCACGATCCCGGTGAGCGTGGGCACGATGACGTTCGAGCCGGACAGTGCCGGCGTCGCGAAGCGGCTGGTCTCGCCCACGGTCACCTGACCGACGCTCTTCCCGGTGGCCGGGTCGAGGGCATGCAGCACGCCGCCCTTCGGGTCCAGCGCCCAGACCCGGCCGCCGCCGATCACCGGCGATCCGGTGGTCGGGTACACCGCGTCGTTCTCGGTGGCCACGATTGTCAGACCGCGGACCACCAGCGGGGACGCGTACACCTTGCCGTCCAGTTTGAGGGCCTGGGCGAGCTTCGGCGTCCCGGCCGCGGGCATGGTCGCCGACCTGCCCGCGTGGTCCGGCGTGCCGTGGTACATCGGCCAGTCCGCCGACGTGCCGGCCGGCGGAGGCGCGCTGCCGGCAGGCGCCGTCTCCGGGGGCGTACCGGCCGGCGCTGCCGGGTTCGAGCTGCTGCACGCGGTGAGCAGGAGGACCATGGCGAACGCGAGGCGTCGGGTACGCATGGGGGCCAGTCTGCCCTTGCGTTTCCAGCCCCGGCCACCAGGATGGGGTTGTGGCCGACCCGATGGAAGCCGTACGCAGCCTGCTCGACCTGCGACATCGCGGTCGGCCGGAGGACATCCCGGCGGTCCTGACCGAAGCGGCGCCGTACCTCGACGCGGTCGAGATATCCG
>JAVHVY010000291.1:0-22670 GCA_032160305.1 Actinoplanes sp. | reverse complement strand
GGCACTGGGTGCGCCGGTTACCGGCAGCGTGTGGGCCGGGCTGACCCCGTAGCTCGTACCGCTCGGGCTCGGCGACACGGTGGTCGGGCTGACGCCGGTCGGCGGGACCGTGTCGGTGTAGCCGGTCGGCGTCGTCGTGTACGGCGTGTTGGGCGGCACGGTGTGCACGGTGGGCGGCGTCGTCGTCAGTACCGTGGGCGGCGTGGTGGTCGGGCTCATGCTGCCGTAACCCCGGTGGCCCCGGACGTGCCCGGGGGTCGTGCTGCCCGGGCCCGCGCCGGCTCCGGTGTTGCCCGGATTCTGCGCATCGGCTCCGTAGCCGGTCTTGCAGGCGGCGGCGGTGCCGGCACAGGGCGAGCTGGCGACGGCTGGCTGCGCGGCGCGGGCGACCGAGACGTCGGCACTCGCCGGTGTCCCGCCGAAGGCGAGCGTGGCGAAGATGATCATACCGGCCGCAGGAAGTCCTGCGGCCAACCGGCGGGTCAAACTCATGAGGAGTATCCGTTCTGTTGCTGTAGGACTGATTCCGGATTTGATGAGGAGTTTAGACCATATGCCCGTTTTGGGAACACTCAAATCACCCTCAATCAGCTCGGAACTCCCCCGAACCGGTGGCTCCGCCACAAATGTGACAACGCGAACATTTTCCCCTCGAACTTCGGGTCAGCCGCGAACAGTCCCCCGCTGTAGGGCGCCCCCAGCTGCGCACTCGCCCCCGAGTCGAGATAGACCGAGACGACCAGGCGCCCGCCGCGGCGCTCGGCACGCAGGTCGACAACCCGGCTCCACGGCGCCAGCCCCCGGGCGAACGGCGAGACCATCCGAATACCCCGGGCGTCGATCTCGGTCCCGAGCCGGCGCGACAATGGCACGCTCGCCGCGGCGCCCAGCAGCGGCGGTGCGACGATCAGCACCGGCCACAGCCAGTCCGGCGGGAAGTCGGCGTTCAGCAGCGCGCTGGCGGCCAGTACGGCGAAAAGACCACCGAGGACCACCGCCACCGCGACCAGCACACCCAGGTAGAGCCCACGCCCGACGGCCTGCTGCCAGGTGGGCCGGAACCGGGCCGGCACGCCCGCCGATGCATCGTCCATGACCGGTACAACGACCGTAAGCATGTGGTAACCGCACTGGTGGTGCGGCGCTGGTGGATCGACGTACCGTGGACGCCATGGCAACTGACGAGACCACCCTGCCCACCACCGAGGACGAGTGGCGGATCCGGCTCAGCCCGGCGGAGTTCCGGGTGCTCCGCCAGGCCGGCACGGAGCCCGCCTGGACCGGCGAGTACGTCGACACCAAGACCGAGGGCACGTACACCTGCCGTGCGTGCGGCGCCGCCCTCTACCCCAGCGACACCAAGTTCGACTCACACTGCGGCTGGCCGTCGTTCGACGACGCGATCCCGGGCGCGATCAAGGAGATCACGGACCGCAGCCACGGCATGACGCGGGTCGAGATCCGCTGCGCCAACTGCAACTCGCACCTGGGCCACGTCTTCACGGGGGAACACCTCACCCCCAAGAACACCCGGCACTGCGTAAACAGCCTGTCGATCCGGCTGGACCCGAAGGCCTGACGCTGACCAGGGGCGATCGACCCACGTCCCCAGGACCTGGAAGCCGATCGCCCCTGTCGTCTGACTACGCGGCCCCTGGCTGAAGCCGAGCACTACGGTGCCCTTGCTTCGATGCCGACACAGCCTGACGGTGGGGGTGGGCGGGCTACAGGTCGAACTCGCCGCCTTTCGCCCCACCGATGAAGGCGTCCCACTCCGCCTCGGTGTAGATGATCACCTCGGCATCGGGACGCTTGCTGTGGCGGACGGCCACGATGCCGCTCAGATTGGTGGCGACCTCGACGCACTGGCCGCTGCCGCCGGACCGGGACGACGTGCGCCACTCGGCGGCGGTCAGGTCATGACTCATGATCATTCAGCTCCTTGCATTATCCGGGAAATCAACTCGATTGATTCGGCCTTGCTGAGCGAGGCAGCCTCTAGCCCTGACCACACTCCGTGATAGTCGTTGATCTCGGACGTGCCGTCCGGGTAGATCGCGCCGGTCTGGCTCTCGCTGTAGACCGTGCTGGCCGCGACGCCTCCGTCATCGGCGGGGAAGTCGAGCATGGTGAACGGCCCAGCCACCACCGCTCTGTGCAGCCCAGCAGATAATGGAAGCACGAGCACCTGCACGTGCGGAAGCTCGCTCGCCCGTAGCAAGTGCCACAGTTGGGCGCGCATCACCCCTTCAGGGAGCTCGGCGAGCAGCACCGCCTCAGAGATGATCACCTCCAGACGCACAGGATCGGGGAACCGTGCCAGCAATCGGAGCCATCTACAAGCTCGCCGAGGCCGACTACCGCTTTGGTGTTGGTCCTCTGCTCGTCAAGATCACGAAGATCGTGTCAGAGACCGTGTTCGACGACGAGCCCTGGTGGGACGTTGAAGGGCTGGTCAAACACCCTGACTACTCAGGACCAGGGCAGGAGCGACGGCTCTACCTCAGAGCCGCCAGCCTGCGGAACTCAAGACGCCCGGCTTAGCGAGCCCTTACGGTCGCGCTGCCATTACCTCATGGGACACAGACGACCGCCAGCCTGAGCCTGATCCGGCCGACCTGATCGACAGTCATTGACCCCTTGACCGTACGTGAGGGGGCAACCACGATGACTGGACGCGCAACACCTCGCAACCTCCGAGACGGGTGTTGACCGTGCGCCTAACTCTGATCGGCAAGGAGGATTGTGGCGTCACTGGATGAAGCGGAATTTGACCGCCTGCTCCAGTCCTTTGAGCGGTCTTCCGATCATCTTGAGATGCGCGACGCCTACGGCACGGAGGTCGAGCTGCCGTACCTGGCGAGGTGGGCGACCGGTGAGCTGGACGATCTGAGCTGGCTCGATGACTGGTGCTCCGCTCTGCGCCGACACGTGGCCGAGGGCAAGTCCGTGCGTCGAGCCCGCGTGGTTTCGGAACCGCTGAGTGACTACCAGCGTTGGAGCTACAGCATCGCTCAGCCGATGGTGGACGCTGGGGAGGACATTCGTTGGACGTCCCGGGCGTTGGTGTCGTCGGTCGCTCTTCCCGGCAACGACTTCTACCTGTTCGATGACCGGTTAGTGGTCTTCCTGCTCTACGCCGGCAGTGGCCTCAGCACGGACATCGTGACTTCCACCGATCCCGCTGACCTCGGCCTGTGCCGATCCGCCTTCGATGCGGTGTGGAAACTCTCGACGCCCCAACGTGAATACAAACCCGTCTAGTACGGGCAAAGGCGGCGCAACAGGCGCTGGGTGATGCGGCCGGGCTGACTCACGACAAGGAGAGCAGAGATCCGCGGAGACTGGCTCCCGATGATCCGGTCACAGCCGCAGTTCGCTTCCCTGGGGGCCGACCGCGTCGGCATGCTCGTCGTCGAGCCAGACGCCGTCAGTGGCGAGATAGCGGAAGCGGTAGTGGCCGGGGCCGAGCTGGACGCTGATGGTCCGGGTGCCGTCGCGGCGAGCCTTCAGCTCGTGCAGACCGGGCACCCAGTCGTTGAACGAGCCGACCACGCTGACCGGGCCGGCGGGCTGATCGGCCGGCAGGCTGAAGGTGACACGGGTCTTGTTGCCGAACAGCTTGCTGCGCTTGATCATGAGTTTCTCCACAGAGCCGGGCACCTGTCCGTACAACGACCCGGGCACGCGGCGGTGACGACGCGCCGACCTAGGATCGTGCGCATGGATCCTGAGCTGCGGGTCGCCACGTTCGCCGAGCTCGACGCGAGCACCCTCTACGCCCTTCTGAAGCTGCGCGGCGACGTCTTCGTGGTCGAGCAGGAGTGCGCCTACGCCGACCTCGACGGCCGGGATGTCGAGCCGGGCACCCGGCATGTGTGGTATTCGTCCGACGGGGACATCGCCGCGTATCTGCGCATCCTGGACGACGGCGACCGGCACCGGATCGGCCGGGTCGTCACCGCGCCGCGTGCCCGCCGCGCCGGGCTGGCCGGCCGGCTCGTCCAGGAGGCGTTGACGATCATCGGCGAACGGCCCAGCGTCCTGGACGCCCAGGCGCACCTCGTCCGTTTTTACCGCACCTTCGGCTATGAACAGAACGGGCCGGAATACCTCGAGGACGGCATTGCACACATCCCGATGGTCAGGGCAGCGCCGCAACCAACTCGGTGACCGAGCGCCGTCGCCCGGTGTAGAACGGCACCTCCTCGCGCACGTGCCGGCGCGCGCCCGAGGCCCGCAGGTCCCGCATCAGGTCGACGATCCGGTACAGCTCGTCGGCCTCGAAGGCGAGCATCCACTCGTAGTCGCCGAGCGCGAACGACGCCACCGTGTTCGCCCGCACGTCGGGGTACCCCCGGGCCATCCTGCCGTGCTCGGCCAGCAGCGCCCGCCGCTGCTCGTCCGGCAGCAGATACCACTCGTACGACCGGACGAACGGGTAAACGCAGAGGTACGGCCGCGCCTGCTCGCCGGCCAGGAACGCGGGCAGGTGGCTCTTGTTGAACTCGGCCGGCCGGTGCAGCGCCAACTGCGACCAGACCGGCTCCAGGTGCCGGCCCAGCTGGGTGCGCCGGAGCAGCGAATACGCCTCCTGCAGAGCGTCCGGCGAGGCCGAATGCCACCACACCATCAGGTCGGCGTCGGCCCGCAGGCCGGCCACGTCGTACGTGCCGCGGACCACGACGTCCTTGCCCGCTAGCTGCTCGAACAGGCCGTCCACCTCACTCGCCAGATCCTCGCGCAACCCCGGCAACGGCGACGAGGCCTTGAACACCGACCACATCGTGTAGCGGATCGTCGCGTTCAGCTCATTCACGCGGGCGGCGTTGCTCTGCGGCTCGGACATCAATCCTCCAGAAGTTTCAGAACGCTCTCGGCGGCGCGCTCGCCGCTGGCCACACAGGCCGGGACACCCACCCCGTCGTACGCGGCGCCGGCCAGCGCCAGCCCCGGCAGCCCGGCCAGGGTGGCCCGGGCGGTGGCGACTCGGTCGACGTGCCCCGGGGCGTACTGCGGGAGACCGCCGCCCCAGCGTTGCACCCACCACCCGAGCGGCGCGGGCAACGGGGCACCGATCAGGCTGCCCAGCTCGGAGTGGGCCGTCAAGGCGAGCACCGCATCGTCGACATGCAGCCGTTCCTGCTCGCCGGCCCGCCCGATCGAGGCGCGCACGATCACCGGCCGGTCGGCGCCGCCCAGGTGCGGCCATTTCCGGGTGACGAAGGTCGCCGCCTTGACCAGCGTCCCCTCGGTCGCCGGCACCAGAAACCCGGACAGCTCCGGCAACGGCGTCCCCGGCGGCAGGGCCAGCGCGACCAGGGCGACGCCGGCGTAGTCGAGCACCTCCACCTCGGCGGCGGCCGACAGATCCAGGCCGGCGAGCAGCCGCGCGGCGGCCTTGGCGGGAACCGCGAGAATCACCGCGTCCACCTCCGCCACCTGCGGCGCGGGCACCGGGCCGAGAAGCAGCCGCCAGCCGCGTCCGGTCCGGGAGATCTCCCGCACCGGCAGGCCGACGCTGATCCGCGCCCCGCTGGCCGTCGCCGCGGCCTCGATCAACCGGCTCATCCCGCCGTCGACCGCGCCGAAGACCGGCCGCCCCGGCACCCGGACCGACGCTCGCTGAGCGGCCCGGACCGCGCCGGCCAGGGTGTGCTCGACCCGAGCGGCGGCCGCCAGGGCGGGCATCGTGGCCGCCAGCGACAACGTGTCGGCCCGGCCCGCGTAGACACCGCCGAGCATCGGGTCGACCAGGCGGTCCGCTACCTCGTCGCCGTACCGCTCCCGCACCAGCAGGCCGACCGCGACATCGTCGCCGGCGGCGAGCAACGGCCGGCCATCGTCGCCGTCGGCATCCGCGGCCACCCGCGCAATCCGTCCCAGACCCGACAGATCCCCGGGTACGCCCACCAGGGTTCCCGCCGGAATCGGCTCGAGCCGGCCCCCGAAGGCGAGGGCGGCCGGGACCTCGGCCGGGTGCACGAGGGCGTCGCCCAGACCGACCCGCCGGACGAAGGCGACGGCCGCCGACTCGGTGCCGTCCGGAGCACCGACCAGGAACGACTCGGCGCCGCGCTCGACGGTCACACCGGCCAGCTCACCGGTGCTCAGCTTGCCGCCGAGGGCGCCGGACTGCTCGTACACGATGATCTCGGTCCCGGTGGGTGCGCGGTCCCGCAGCGCGACGGCAGCAGCGAGCCCGGCGACTCCACCTCCGACGACCGCAACCCGCTTCCGCACGCCCCAACAGTCTCAGGTCCGCGATCGCGACGACCACTCGGGTCAGCCGATGTGAGTGCCACCGCACAAACCTGGCCCACAGAGCCGACCGGGACACAGAACCGACCGGGACACAGAACCACCCGGGACACAGAACCGACCCGGGACACAGAACCGACCCGGGACACAGGGCCAATCCGGGACACAGGGCCAATCCGGGCGCAGGGCCGACAGTCGCGCGGCTGGCTCAGCCGGCCGCCGCGCGCTGGCGATGCGACAACGCGGTCACGCCCGGGGGTGGCAGTCCCGCGGTCGAGGCGAGCATCGCGCACCAGCCGTGCAGATGCGCGGTGAGGTCGCCGGACGTCGGGGTCCAGGACGCGCGGACCTCCAGGTCGGCGGTGGGAGCCGGACCGGCGAGCTCCCCGAACCGGGTGGAGGTGGTCTGGGTGATGGTGCCGCCGATTGCCGTGTGCCCGGCCTCGTGCTGCTCCAGAGCGTCGGTCAGCCAGGTCCAGGCCACCGCGGGCAGCAGCGGGTCACCGGCCATGTCCGACTCCAACTCGGCCGTCACGAGGGTCACCAGCCGCAGGTTGCCCTGCCAGGCCTCGTGCCCGGCCGGATCGTGCAGCAGGATCAGCCGGCCGCTGGCCACCTCCTCACGGTCGCGCAGCACCGTGGCGCTGAGCGCGAAGCCCCACGGCGCCAGCCGCTGCGGGGCGGCGGTCTCCTCGAGCAGGATCTCCTCACGCGGGGCGGCCCCGCGCAGCCCGGCGACGGCGCGGGTGAACGCCTCGGGTGCTGCGGACGTGGGCGCCATGTGTCGAAGCCTATGCCGAGGAGGGCGGTCCGTCTTCGATCGCCGCGCCGCAAGACCGCCGCACTCCCATGACACGATGGCCCGGTGAACACAGCAGCCGACTCGCCCTTCGTGCGCGCCTGCCGGGGACTGCCCGTGCCGCACACCCCCGTGTGGTTCATGCGCCAGGCCGGCCGCTCCCTGCCGGAGTACCGCAAGATCCGCGAAGGCGTCGGCATGCTCGAATCCTGCCGCCGCCCCGACCTGGTCACCGAGATCACCCTTCAGCCGGTCCGCCGGCACGGCGTCGACGCGGCGATCCTGTTCAGCGACATCGTGGTCCCGCTGGCCGCGGCGGGCGTCGACCTGGACATCGTCGCCGGTATCGGCCCGGTCGTCGCCGAGCCTGTCCGCACTCCCGAAGGCCTGGCCCAGGTGCGTCCGATCACGGTCGACGACGTCTCCTACGTAGCCGAAGCGGTCCGGATGCTGACCGCCGAACTCGGCGCGATCCCGCTGATCGGCTTCGCCGGTGCCCCCTTCACGCTGGCCAGCTACCTGATCGAAGGCGGTCCGTCCCGGACCTACCTGAAGACCAAGGCCATGATGTACGGCGAGCCGGCCCTGTGGGACGCGCTGCTCAGCCGGCTGGCGGAGGTCACCCTGACGTTCCTGCGCGTCCAGATCGGTGCCGGGGTGAGCGCGGTCCAGCTCTTCGACTCGTGGGCCGGGGCGCTCTCCGAGGCCGACTACCGCCGGCACGTGCTGCCGTACTCGTCCCGGGTCCTGACCGGGCTGGCGGAGCTGGGCGTCCCCCGCATCCATTTCGGGGTGGGGACGGCGGTCCTGTTGACAGCGATGGCCGAGGCGGGAGCAGACGTCGTGGGTGTCGACTGGCGGACCCCGCTGAGCACGGCGACGGCTGTGCTCGGGCCTGACCGGTCGCTTCAGGGGAACCTTGACCCGGCCGTGCTGTTCGCGCCGTGGCCGACGGTGGCGGCGGAAGCTCGCCGGGTGGTCGGTGAAGGACGGGCCGCGCCGGGGCACATCTTCAATCTGGGCCATGGGGTGCTCCCGGAGACCAACCCGGACACGCTGACCCGGTTGACCGAATTGGTCCACAGCATGTAGCGCTTCCGGGCGGCCTCAGCAGATGTCATTGAACGTGTCGCAGGCCGTTTTTATGGGGACCGCCAGGCCGATTCCCTCGGCGTCTCGGGCTTTGGCGGTGGCCACACCGACGACTTCGTCGTGGGCGTTCACTACCGGGCCGCCGGAGTTGCCGGGGTTGATCGGGGCGTCGAACTGGATGACCGCGCCGTCCTGGTCGTCGGGGCGCCAAGCGCTGATGACGCCGCTGGTGACGGTGTCGTCCAGGCCCAGCGGGGCACCGGCCACGACCACGGGTTGGCCGGGCTTGACCGTTGCGGCCGCCACGGGCAGGCCGGCGATCTTCTTGCTGGCGCGCAGCAGAGCGAGATCCTTCCTGCGATCGATCTTGACGATGGTGGCGCCGAGCTCGGTCTGGCCCCGCTCCAGGAAGACCTTGCGCACACCCTTGTCGAAGACCGACTGGACGACGTGGAAGTTGGTCAGCAGATTCGACTGGCCGTCGGGCGCCTTGTCCCCGATCGAGAACGCTGTCCCGGTGAAGTTGCCGGCCCGGACCCGGAACACCGACGGGAGCACGTTGGACGACACCGACTGCGGGTCGAACACCTCCGACAGTTCCTTGGTCACCCTGTCGTTCTGGGCGTGCAGCGTGGCCGCCTGCCGGGTGCTCGTGGAGTCCAGCCGCCGATCGACCTGTTCCAGCCGCCAGGCTTCCCACCCGGAGACGCCGATCAGCAGCACGACCAGCACCAGCGTCAGACCGCGCCGGAGGCGACGCGCGGGCCGGCCGGCGAACGGCAGCGGCTCCGGATCGGACATCATGTCGTACGGCAGGCCCGAGGCAGCGGCGTAGGCGTCGCGGGCCGGCCGGGGATGGCCCACCTGGCGCTGCGGGGTGGCCGCCCATTCGCCCGACGGATGGTCGGGGAGGCTGAGCAGCGGGTCGAGTGGTTCCCGGCCTTGCCGCGGCGGCAGGCCCCACGGGTCGCCTTGCTGTGGCGGCAGGCCCCACGGGTCGAAGCTGGTACTCATGCGCTGCGGCCTCCTGGGAACTTGACACTCACGCACCTAATACGCACGGGACCCCGGCTCCGGACGGGCCCGCGGCGGGATTGTTTCGACACGCCGTACGGGCCGGCGTGCCGACGCGCCGGACCCGGCTGCACACCACGCCGGGGTGACCCCCGTACGGTTACCTGGTGACCGACGAAGCAGACTTGCGCCGTCGGGACGCGCCGGACCTAGCAGTTGACGGACCGCACGCCGTGCCGCCCGACCCGGAATCTGGCGGTCCCGTCCCCCTGACAGCGCCCCGCGAGGGCACTCCGAGACCGGCGGAAACCGCCGCTGAGCTGGACGATGTCGTCGCCAGGATGAGTGCCGGTACCGGCCCGGTCGCGGTCGACGCGGAACGGGCGTCGGGCTACCGGTACACCCAGAAGGCCTACCTGGTGCAACTGCGCCGGGCCGGCGCGGGCACGGTGCTGATCGATCCGATGCCGCTCGACGATCTGCGAACGCTCGATGAAGCGCTTGCCGAGAGCGAGTGGGTGCTGCACGCCGCGAGCCAGGATCTGGCCTGCCTGGCCGAGCTGGGCCTGAGGCCGCGCCGGCTGTTCGACACCGAGCTGGCGGCCCGGCTCGCCGGTTTCGAGCGGGTCGGGCTGGCCGCGCTGACTGAGTCGTTGCTGGGTTTCACGCTGGAGAAGCACCATTCGGCCGCGGACTGGTCAACCCGCCCGCTGCCGGAGTCGTGGCTGACCTATGCGGCGCTGGACGTCGAGCTGCTCACCGATCTGCGTGACCATCTGGCCGCGGAGCTGGACAAGCAGGGCAAGAGCGGGTGGGCGGCCGAGGAGTTCGCCGCGCTGGTGGCCAGCGCCGACCGCCCGCCGCGGGTACGGGCCGATCCGTGGCGCCGCACCTCGGGAATCCACCGGGTGCGCGGCGCGCGGGCCCAGTCCCGGGTGCGGGCACTCTGGTACGCCCGCGACGGCGTGGCCGCCCGCAAGGACTCCGCGCCGGGCCGGGTGCTGCCGGATTCGGCGATCATCGCGGCGGCCGAGCTCGATCCGAAGGACGAGCGGACTCTGCTGACGCTGACCGGTTTCGGGGGCCGCTCGGTGCGCCGGCTGGCCCGGGTGTGGCTGGACGCGCTCGACGAGGCCCGCGCCCTGCCCGACGAGGACCTGCCGATGAACGTGCCGGTGGACGGCCCGCCGCCGCCGCACCGCTGGGCGGAGCGCGACCCGGTCGCCGCGGCACGCCTGGCCCGCTGCCGGCAGGTGGTGGTCGGCACGGCCGAGGCGCACACGCTGCCCCCGGAGAATCTGATCAGTCCCGATTTCATCCGCCGGCTGGCCTGGTCGCCGCCGGAGGAGATCAGCCTGCAGACGGTGACGGGGACGCTGCTCGGTTTCGGCGCCCGCAACTGGCAGGTCACCCTGATTGCCGACGGCATAGTGGCAGCCTTGCCCGAGCCCGCGACCGCGCCGACCACCGCCTCGACCCCGGCGGCCAGGCCCGAGCCGGCCGCCATGCCTGAGCCGGCGGACAAACCCGAGCCCGCGACCGCGCCGACCACCGCCCCGCCTCCGGCGGCCAGGCCCGAGGCGGCCGACGAGCCGGTGAACGGGCCGAAGCAACGGTAGGCAACGTAGTTACTCGCTAGTAGGATCCGAGCATCCACCCGTTTTGGAGGCTTGCTGTGCCCCGTGAAGTCCGCGAGGTCGTCTTTGTCGACGGCGTCCGCACCCCGTTCGGCAAGGCCGGCGGCATGTATACCGAGACCCGCGCCGATGACTTGGTGATCCGCTGCATCCGTGAGTTGCTGCGCCGAAACCCGCAGCTCCCGCCCGAGCGGGTGGACGAGGTCGCGATCGCGGCCACCACCCAGATCGGCGACCAGGGCCTGACCATCGGCCGGACCGCGGCCCTGCTGTCCGGCCTGCCCAAGACCGTTCCCGGCTATTCCATCGACCGGATGTGCGCCGGCGCGATGACCGCGGTGACCACCGTCGCCGGCGGTATCGCGATGGGCGCGTACGACATCGCCATCGCCGGCGGCGTCGAGCACATGGGCCGGCACCCGATGGGCGAGGGCGTCGACCCGAACCCGCGGATCCTGGCCGAGAAGCTGGTCGACCCGTCCGCGCTGGTCATGGGGGCGACGGCGGAGAATCTGCACGACCGGCTGCCGCAGATCACCAAGGAGCGGGCCGACGCGTTCGGGCTCGCCTCCCAGGAGAAGACGGCGAAGGCGTATGCGAACGGCAAGCTGCAGGGCGACCTGGTCCCGGTGGCGATCCGCAACGCCGAGCAGGGCTGGGGCCTGGCCACGGTCGACGAGGCGCCCCGCGAGACCTCGCTGGCGAAGCTGGCCACGCTGAAGACGCCGTTCCGGCCGCACGGCAAGGTCACCGCGGGTAACGCGGCCGGCCTCAACGACGGCGCGACCGCGGCGATCCTGGCCAGCGAGCAGACCGCCCGCGAGCTGGGCCTGCCGGTGGCGATGCGGATGGTGTCGTACGGCTTCGTCGGCGTCGAGCCCGAGGTGATGGGTTACGGCCCGATCCCGTCGACCGAGAAGGCGCTGCGCCTGGCCGGCCTGACGATCGACGACATCGGCCTGTTCGAGCTGAACGAGGCGTTCGCCGTGCAGGTGCTGGCGTTCCTCGACCACTTCGGCATCGCCGACGACGACCCCCGGGTCAACCCGTGGGGTGGCGCGATCGCGGTCGGCCACCCGCTCGCCTCGTCGGGCGTACGGCTGATGACCCAGCTGGCGCGCGAGTTCGCCGAGCACCCCGAGGTGCGCTACGGCATCAACGCGATGTGCATCGGCATCGGCATGGGCGGAACGGTCATCTGGGAGAACCCTGCCTGGACCGAGTCCAGCCAGTCGGCTCAGCGGGAAGGATTCGACAAGTGACGGCTCTTCCGACGTACCCGAACGAGGTTGTGACCAAAGCACTGGTCCGGATGGTGGCCGTGCCGGGGCTGGAGCGCCCCGCGGCGCTGATCACGCTCGACAACGGCTTCGACTACAAGAAGCCGAACAGTTTCGGCCCGGCCGGCCTGACGTTGCTGGACGAGGCGATCAGCACGGCCACCGATGCCGCGCCGGCATTCATCGCGATCACCGGCAAGCCGTACATCTTCTGTGTCGGCGCGGACATCACCGGCCTTCCGTACATCGCCGAGCGGGAGCAGGCCGTGGCCCTCGGCGAGCTCGGCCATCGGGTCTTCGCCCGGCTCAAGGAGTCAACGATCCCGACGTTCGCCTTCATCAACGGCGCGGCGCTCGGTGGCGGCCTCGAGGTCTCGCTGCACTGCCACTACCGCACGGTCTCCGGCGGCGCGGCGGCGCTCGGCCTGCCCGAGGTCGCGATCGGCCTGGTACCGGGCTGGGGCGGCAGCCAGCTGCTGCCCAACCTGATCGGCATCCCCGGCGCGGCCCAGGTGATCCTGCAGAACCCGCTCACCCAGAAGGTGCTACGGCCCAAGCAGGCGGCCGAGATGGGCGTCGCGGACGTGCTCTTCGAGCCGGCCGACTTCCTCGAACGCTCCCTGGAGTGGGCCGCCGGGGTCGTCAACGGCACGGTGACCGTCCAGCGCCCCGAGGTCGACGAGGACATGTGGGACGGCGTGCTGTTCTTCGCCAAGCAGCAGCTCGACCAGCGGCTGCACGGCGCGGTCCCGTCGGCCAACCGCGCGCTGGAACTGCTCGCGCTGGCCAAGGACACCCCGTTCGCCGAGGGCACGGCCGCCGAGACCGAGGCGCTGGCCGACCTGATCATGGGCGACGAGTCCCGGGCCAGCCTGTATGCGTTCGACCTGGTGCAGCGGCGGACCAAGCGGCCGGTCGGCGTGCCCGACAAGTCGCTGGCCCGCAAGGTCACCAAGGTCGGCATCGTCGGCGCCGGCCTGATGGCGTCGCAGCTCGCGCTGCTCTTCGCGCGCCGGTTGCAGGTGCCGGTGGTGCTGACCGACCTGGACCAGACCCGGGTGGACAAGGGCGTCGACTACGTCCGCGGCCAGATCGACAAGATGCTCGGCCGGCGCCGGATGGACGAGGGCACCGCGGCCAAGCTGCGCGGCCTGGTCAGCGGCTCGGTCGACAAGTCCGTCTTCGCGGACGCCGACTTCGTGATCGAGGCGGTCTTCGAAAACCTCGACCTGAAGAAGCAGATCTGGGCGGAGATCGAGAAGATCGTCAGCCCGGAGGCGGTGCTGGCGACCAACACATCGTCGCTGTCGATCACCGAGATGGGCGCCGAGCTCGATCACCCCGAGCGGCTGGTCGGCTTCCACTTCTTCAACCCGGTCGCCGTGCTCCCGCTCCTGGAGATCATCAAGGGCGAGCGTACGGACGACCCGACACTGGCCACGGCGTTCGTGGTGGGCCGGGAGCTGAAGAAGTCGTCCGTGCTGGTCAGGGACGCCCCCGCGTTCGTGGTCAACCGGCTGCTCACCCGCTTCACCAGCGAGGTCTTCAAGGCCATCGACGCCGGCACCCCGCTGGCGGTGGTCGACGCGGCGCTCGACCCGTTGGGCCTGCCGATGCGGCCGATCGCGCTGCTGCAGCTGGTCGGCCCAGCGGTCGCCCTGCACGTCGGCGAGACGCTGCACGAGGCGTTTCCGGACCGGTTCGGCAACAGCCCGAACCTGCGTCGGATTGCCGACGCCGGGCTACCGCTGATGGTCGACGACGAGATCAACCCGGATGTCGAGAAGCTGCTCGAAACCGACTCGGTGCCGCTGAGCGCGGACGAGGTGCGGCAGCGGGCGCTGGACGCGCTGGCCCAGGAAATCCGGCTGATGCTGGACGAAGGGGTCGTCGCGGAGGCCCAGGACATCGACCTGTGCATGATTCTCGGCGCCGGCTGGCCGTTCCACCTGGGCGGCGTGACGCCGTATCTGGACCGTAGCGGCACCGCCGAGCGGGTCACCGGCCAACGCTTCCTGCCGGTCGGCACGGCAAGTCTGCCAGCCTGAAACCCGACCCTGATCTGACGGATATCCGACGCCCCCGCGCAGCACTGCACGGGGGCGTCGCCGCAGCTTGACGAGGGTGGATTAGGCTCCGGCGGCTGACCCGAACCGATCCTGGAGTGCCCGATGTCGCAGCCGCCCCAACCGCCGTACGGACAGCCTGAGCCGAACCAGGGCGGATACCAGCCGCCGGCCGACCCGCCGGCCCAGCCCACGTCGGGCGACTCCTACCCAGCGGGCGGCTACGGCACGCCGCTCCCGCCCCAGCAGCCCGGCTACGACCAGGGCAGCCAGCAGGGCTACCCGCCGCCGGCCGGTCAGCCGCCGTACGGCGCCCCGTCAGCCGGTCAGCCGCCGTACGGCGCCCCGCCAGCCGGTCAGCCGCCATACGGCGCCCCGCCAGCCGGTCAGCCGCCATACGGCGCCCCGCCGAAGAAGAAGGGCGGTGCGCTCAAGGTCGTCCTGATCGTGGTGGGTGTGGTCCTGCTGCTCTGCATCGGCGGCGGCGCGCTGCTCGTCGTGCAGGGTAAGAAGAAGGTCGACGAGGTCGTCGCGGCGGCCAGGATCAGCGTCATCGAACCGACCACGTTGGGCGGCCGCGACAAGGTCTCCGACCCGCAGCTGGCGGGCAGCGTCCAGTCGCTGGGCTCGCAGATGAAGAACCTCAAGGGCACCACCAGCTCCGTCGGCGCGATCTACGGCGACCTGCAGAAGCAGGATCTGGTGATGATCGCGGCAGCGTCCACCCTGATCGGCTCCCAGCAGAGCCGCTTCGACGAGTTCACCCAGGGGCTGAACGGAGGCGGCTTCTCGACCACCGGCCTCACCGACACCAACCCGGGCCCGCTCGGCGGTCTCGCCAAGTGCGGCGACAGCTCGACGGCCGGGGTGCCGACAGCCGTCTGCGTGTGGTCCGACCGGGGCAGCGTCGGCATGGTCGCGATGCTTTTCAAAAAGAAGGCCGACCTCGAGAAGGAGTTCGTCGCGATGCGCGGCGAGATCGAGCAGAAGGCCTGACAGATTCATCGGGCGGAAATGTGGTCTTCCGGTGACGGGCGGCCCCGGAAAGGGCCCCGTCACCGGCCCGGGTCAGTACTCTGGTCCGGCTGTAGCCCGATCAATGGAGCCCCTCTGATGTCGCAGCCGCCTTTTCCCGGCCCGCCTTACCCCGAGCAGCCCAACCCCGGCCAGCCCAACCCCGGGCAGCCGTATCAAGGCCAGCCCAACCCGGACCAGCCCAACCCGGACCAGCCCAACCCGGGCCAGCCCAACCCCGGCCAGCCCAACCCCGGCCAGCCCAACCCGGGTCAGCCGTATCAAGGCCAGCCCAACCCGGACGTGCCGTCGTCGGTCCCGCCGCAGCCCGGCTACCCGTCGTCGGCGCCCCCGGCCCCGTCGTACGGCCAGCAGCCCGGCTACGCACAGCAGCCGGGTTACGGGCAGCAGCCGGGTTACGGGCAGCAGTCCGGCTACGGGCAGCAGCCCGGCTACGGCGCTCCGCAGCCACCGATCAAGAAGTCCAGGGTGCTACCGATCGTGCTGATCTCCGTCGCGGTCGTGCTGGTGCTCTGCATCGGCGGCGGCACCGCACTTTTCCTGGCGGCGAAGAACAAAGCGGACAAGATAGTCGACGAGGCGCAGAAGGCGCTCGCCACTCCGGCGGCGACGATCCCGACCGACAACCCGACCGACGAACCGACCAGAGACACGTCGTCGACGATCACCATCACCGAGCCGACGACGCTGGGTGGCCGGCCGAAGCTGACCGACCCGCAGTTCGCCGGCGTGGCTGAGGCCCTGAAGGCGGGCCTGGCCGACGTGCCGGACGCGGGCAACACGGTCGGCGCCCTCTACGGCACAGTCAGCAAGAAGGACATCGTCGTCGTCGCGGGCGCCGAGGCCCCGATCGCGGACCCGGCGAAGGAGCTGGACAGCACCTTCCTCGGCGCCGGGGTCGGCGGCCTGAAGGTCACCGGCATCATCACGGCCAGCCCCGGTTCGCTCGGCGGCGCGGCCAGGTGCGGCAACGCGAACGCCGCCGGCTTCAATCTGGCGATGTGCGGCTGGGCCGACGACGGCAGCGTCGGCTGGATCCTCTGGTACTTCAAGTCGGCGAGCCAGGTGAAAAGCGAATTCCCGAAGCTTCGGGAGCAGATCGAGAAGTCAAGCTGACACGCCGCCGGGCCGCGTCACACGTTCGTCTCGGGCACGACACGAACGCGACGCGGTCCGCAGGCAGATGCCGGACCGAAACATCGAGCCGTCAGGATGGTCGCCGGGTCTGAGCCAGGACCCGGCGACAACCGTCCCGACAGGCTAGAGGAGCGTCCGGTGCTACTCCCGCAACTTCGCCCGGCCACCGCGACGATCACCGGCGTCGCCGTCCGGGTCTCGGACCGGCACCTGGCTGGCGTCGCTGTCATCCGGAGCTTGTGCGGCGCCCTGTGGGCTGACCTGGGCTTTCGCGTCGTGGACAGGTCTGTGAGGGGTTGGGCCGGCCGGCTGGGTTCGCGACTGACGTTGGTGTGATCCGCGGGGGAAGGAGGGATCGGCATGGCTAAGGCATTGATCGAGTCGTTCGACCGTGAGGTTGCCGCGTTGCTTGGTCGGCTGGGTAATGGGCGGGCGCCGGGGGACGAGCAGCGGCTGGTTGGCGCTCAAGGGTCGCCAACCAATGGAGTTGCGGTGACTCGGTCGCGGTGGTCGCCGGCGCGGTTGGCGTACTGGTTCTATGCGGTGGCCGCGGCGGGTGCCGTGCTCGGGCAGACATGGGTCGCGGTGGGGCATCTGCCGTGGGGGTCGGCGGTGCCGTTCTGGGTGCGGGTGGCGGCGGTATTGCCGTTTGCGCTGTGTCTGGAGCTGCTGGCGATGGCATTGGCGGCCTTGGCCGATGAGCGGATGCGGCTGGGTGAGCGGGCGTACGGGTTCCGGACGTTTTCCGCGGCGGTCGCGGTGGTGGCGGTCGGGATCCAGGTGGTCGGGCATTGGCCGGATGTGTACTGGTCGGGCGTGTTCGGGGTGTTGTCCAGCGCGGCGTACCTGTTGTGGTTGCTGCACTCGGCGGCGCGGCGGCGGGACGCGTTGCGGGCGGCGGGCAAGCTGGCTGATACCGCCCCGGACTACGGGTTGTGGCGGCGCGTGCGTCACCCGGTGTGGACCGCGCGGGCCGCGGAGTTGGCCCGGCAGGGCCGGGTGGATGGATCCAGTGGCCGGTGGCGGCCGTTGGGGTTGTTCGAGTCATTGCAGGCCGCGCAACTGGTGATGGCTGACGAGAAGCGACGTCCGGCGATCGCCGGGGCGGTGGAGCAGGTGGTGCGGGCCGATCAGCGTGATCCGCGGATGGCTGAGGTCGCGGTGCGGACGCTGGATCTGGACCGGCTGGCCGCGGAGTTGGCAGGCCGGGTGGACTACAGCGCGTGGGCGGATCGGCTGGCACCGGCGGTGGCTGCGCCGGCGCCGATCCCGGCGGTCACCACTGCGGTGCCGCGTCCGGCCTCGGCGGTCACCGCTCCGGTGCCGAGTCCGGACGCGCTGGTCACCGCCGCGGTGCCGAGCCCGGACGCGGTGGTCACCGCGCCGCCGTCGCCGTCGTCGCGATCGTCGCCGTCGTCGCCGTCGTCGCCGTCGCCGGTGGTGGCCGCGCGGCTGTCGAGCGCGGCTCTGACCGTGCCGCTGCGGGAAGCGGTTGGTGGTGACGGCTCGCCGGGGCCGGCTTCGGCGGCCAGCCGGCTCGGTGGGGGCGTTGGCCGTGCTCGGGTACCGGAGTCGCAGGCACAGCCGACCGCCGAACGGGTGGCCCAGGTGTTGGCCGACAGTCCGGGTGTGCGGATAGCCGAGGTGGCCTCGACGCTGGGTATTTCCGAGCGCACGGTGCGCCGGCACTGGCCAGCGCCCAACGGGCACGCCGGGCCGACCGGCTGAGGCCCCCGGGTCGCCCGCTGTGTCGAAGGCAAACCTCAGACCACAGCCCGGGGAACGACAGCCTTGGCCGCGACGACCGGGGTGGTAGCGGCATTGGGCAGGCTGACGATCACTTCAAGCCCACCACCGGGCTGAGCGACAGCGGTAACCGTCCCCCCGTGCGCGTCGCATACCGCGCGGACGATGGAAAGACCCAAACCGGACCCCCGCGACCCGGTCCGCTCCCACCCTCCCCGGCGGAACGGCTCGAACAGCCCCGGAACATCGCCCGGTTCGACCTCGTACCCCGTATTGCCGACGATCAGGCGGGCCTGCCCGTCGATGGTGTCGGTGCGCAGCCACAGCTTGCCGAGCAGGTGGTTGTACCGGATCGCGTTCTCGATCAGATTGCCGGCGAGCCGGTCGAGCAGGCTCGGGTCGCCGACCACCGGCGCCGGCTTCAGGTCGGTGCCCACATCCAGCTTGAGGCGTTCGGCCTCGGCGCGTACGGCGGAGAGCGCATTGTGGACGCTTGTCGCCAGGTCGGCCGGGACCTTGCGAACCAGCCGGCGCCCGGACTGGGCCTCGCTGCGGGCGAGGACGAGCAGCGCGTCGACCAGCCCGTTGGCTCGTTCGGAGGCGTTGCGGACCACCCGGGCCATCCGGCGGAACTCATCCACGTCCGCTTCGTCGTCGCTGAGGGTCACGTCGATCTCGGTCCGCATGACTGCCAGCGGCGTCCGCAGCTCGTGCGAGGCGTTGGCCACGAACCGTTTCTGCGACTCGAACGCCCCCGCCAGCCGGTCCAGCATGGCGTCGAACGTGCGGGCCAGCTCGGCCACCTCGTCGTCCGCCCCCGAGTACCGGATTCGCTGGTCCAGGGTCTCCTCGCCGAGCCGCTGGGCGGTGGCGGTGACCTGGTGCAACGGTTTCAGGGCCCGCCCGGCGACCGCGTACGCCCCCGCGATGCCGATGATGCCGATCGCGAAGAGCGCCACCAGCCCCTTGACCAGTAGCTCCTCGGAGGCCCGGTCGACCAGCTGGGACTGCCACTCGGTGGCCGGTCTGGTGCTGCCGTTCGCCAGGGTCACGACACTGCCGGCCTGCAACTGCGACGACGGGTGCAGCGCGTCGCCGACCAGAAGCCAGGCCAGCAGCACCAGCACGGCCCCCGCGCCGACCAGCAGGATGCCGTTGAGCAGGGTCAGGCGCAGCCGCAAGGTGGGCCGGAGCTGCATCTTGTCTCGGCCGCGGCCCGGGTAGACGGTCATCTGGCGCTGCCGTTGTGGGTAACCGTCACCGGCTCGGGCACCCGGTACCCGGAACCGACCACGGTCTCGATCAGCGGCGGCTCGCCGACCTTCTTCCGCAGGGTCATCATGGTCACCCGCACGGTCGTGGTGAACGGGTCGGTGTTCGCGTCCCAGACCCGTTCGAGCAGCTGCTCGCTGGAGACGACGCCGCCGCGGGCCTTGAGCAGCTCCTCGAGGACACCGAACTCCTTGTTGGTCAGGTCCAGCGTCGCCCCGCCCCGGGTAACCACCCGGCGGGCCGGGTCGAGCACCAGGTCGCCGACCGTCATCACCGGCGGGGCGGCCGGGGTGGCCCGGCGGCCGAGGGCCTGCACCCGGGCGACCAGCTCGTCGAAGGCGAACGGTTTCGGCAGGTAGTCGTCGGCGCCCAGTTGCAGTCCCTCGACCCGCTCGGCGACGGTGCCGCTCGCGGTCAGCATCAGCACCCGGGTCAGCGCCCCGGAGGCGACCAGCGCCGCGCAGATCTCGTCCCCGTGCATGCCCGGCAGGTCGCGGTCCAGCACCACCACGTCGTAGCGGGTCACGTAGGCCATCTCGTGCCCGGACAGCCCGTCGTACGCGACGTCCACCGCCATACCCTTGCGTCGCAGACCGCGCACGATCGCATCGGCGAGGTTCCGCTCGTCTTCCACCACCAACACGCGCACCCGCGGTCCTCCGTACTCAGTCGAGCCCTGCACAGCCTCGTCCGAACCGTGTGAAGAGGCGGTGAGCCGCCTCAGGGAGAGGCTAGCCGAGGGGCCAGATCCCGACCGACGCGTCGACACGCCGGCAGACCAGCACCAGGGCGGTGGTCCGGCAGTCGCCGGACACCCGGTCGGCCGAGCCGAGGACCCGGACGGTCAGGGTGGCCGGGTTGAGCGAGGCGTACCAGACGACGTTCTGGCCGGGAATCTGCCGCAGGCCGACGATCGTGCCGTCGGGGCGGGCCTCGCCGCTGGCCCGCCACGCGCCGAAGTCGCCGCGCCGCTTGCCGGTCAGTGGTTCGACGACGCTCTGGGGTTCGGCGGCCGGCCCGCCGACCGGCCCGTCGGCCAGCAGGTAGTCGCCGACCTGTTCGAGACCGGCCCAGGTGGCGGCGGCCCAGCGCTGCTCCCCGGTGGCCGGGTTGAGGACCTGGACGCCGACGAAGGAGCCGACCACACAGACCGAGTCGTCGCAGTGCGGCAGGACGTAGCGTTCGGAGAGGTCGACCGTGTTGTCCCAGAGCCGGCGCAGGTCGGTGCGGGAGTAGGCGGTGGTTCCGGCGCTACCGCCGAGCAGGACGATGTCGTCGGCCGCCCACATCGAGATGCCCTGCCTGCGCCAGTCGGCCGGCGGCCGCACGTCGGCCTTCGCCGTGATCGCGCCGGTGATCGGGTTGCGCACCTCGACGTGGCCGTCGACGGTGGCGGTGACCAGCCGTTCGGGAAAGCCCTCGCCGTCGGGCGCCTCGATGGTCAGGCCGAAGACCGGCTGGTCGAGCGTCCAGCGGGTGGCGCCGGTGGCCAGGTCGATGCCGTAGCGGTGCAGGTTGCCGAACTGCGGGCTGTTCTCCCGCAGCAGCACGAGGTTGTCGGCGGCGGAGGCGGCGAGCAGCCGGGCCGGGTGCCGCCAGCGGGCCCGGTCGGTGCCGGCGTCGAGCGCCACGGTGGCCTCGGCGCCGACCGTGTCGACCTGGTACGAGACCAGGATCGTGTCCCCGGCCGCCAGCACCGAGAAGATCGCCCCGGTGACCGCGACCGTGGTCCGCGACAGCAGGGTGCCGGCCGGCAGGGCGTACGCGCTCACGATCTTGTTGTGGACCGTGGACCCGAACGGGTCCCCGCCCGTGCTGACGACGAAGAGCCGGTCACCGGTGACGAAGGTGGCGTCGGCGGGCTCGGCGTCGATGACCTTCGGCCCGACGGGCGGCGGCCGGTACGCGGCCCCGCCGAGGAGCACCAGCAGGACGACGCTGAAGCCGCCGAGCACGGCGCGCCACGGGATCGGCCACCGTCCAGCGGGCGGGAGCTGGCGGCGCTGCCCTCGTGGCGGCAGCTCGCCGAGGTCGATCAGGGTGTTGCTCACGCCGCGCTCCGGCCTGCGAGGTCTCCGGTCTCTCATTGTGCGCCGGTCGCGGCCCTGGGCGAGATCGGCTACCGGCTTCGGGAAATCGGCGCGGCTGCGGATCTGGTACGCACGCTGCCGCCTGGCTCACGAGGCGTAGGTGAAGACTTCGATGCCGGCCCGTGCGCGGCAGGCGAGCAGGTGGGTGTCGGCGAAGCAGTCGGTGACCGCGGCCCTGGTCACGCCGAGCACCCGCACGACCGGGCGGCCGGGCATCAGCACCCCGAACTCGACACCGCCACCGGTCACCTGCCGGGACAGCACGATCGGGCTGCCGGCGTCACCCGGTGCCAGCACGAAGGCCTGCCAGTCGTGCAGGTCGACCCGGGTGGCGCCGGTGCCGAGGTCGACCGCGCGCAGCGGACGGCTCAGCCCGCTCTGCATTTCGAGCGCGTAGCCCGCGGCCGGCAGCAGGTCGACGTCGCCGCCGGTGTGCCAGCGCGGCACGCCGGTCGCCGGGTCCAGCACGAGCAGTCGCCGGCCGGACTTCGCACAGGTCAGTCCGGCGCAGCTGGCCGAGTTTCCGTCGTCCGCCGGCTCGCTGCGCTGCCAGCGCTTTTCCAGATCCGTGATCGTGTACGCCGAGACGACGCCCGCCTGGCGGATCATCAGCAGGTTGCCGACCACGTTCCCCCAGGCCGAGCCCAGGCTGCTGGGCAGGGCCCGGCTGCGCAGCACTGAACCGTCGCGGGCGGACCGTAGCCAGAGGGTGCCGGCGGCCAGCACGATCAGCGCGCCGGGGACCCCGCGGGCCCGGGCCGGGTAGATCGAGCCGGCGAACGGGGCGACCCACCGGGTCCGGCCGGTGGCCAGGTCGACGCCGGTCAGGTCGGTGCGCAGCGGCGGCCGGGTGTGCGGGCGCCCGGCGGCGGAGAAGAACAGCGCGCCCGGGGCGCCGGACGATTCGTCGTATTCCGTACCGGGCTGGAACTGCTCGTCCTGGACCATCCCGACGGTGTCGCTGAGGGCGACGACCGGCAGCGGCGAGGTCCACCGCACAGCGCCGGTGTGCGCGTCGAGCACCGTGGTGGTCGCCCCGGCGCGCAGCAGCACGACGTCGCCCGCGACCGCGACCGAGCCACCGCCCTGGATCAGGCCGCCGGCGGAGTCCTCGGCAGTCGTGGTGGCCCGCCAGAGCCGGCGCAGCGGACTGAGCGTCCAGGCCGAGGTGAACCGTTTGCCACCGGTCACCTCCAGCGTGAAGACCCGGCCGCCGGCGATCTGGAAGTCGGCGTCGGCGG
>JAVHVY010000277.1:0-7719 GCA_032160305.1 Actinoplanes sp. | reverse complement strand
ACGAGGACCAGCTCTTCGTGGGACTCGTCGAAGGTCTTGTCCAGCACCGAGTCCGGCTCGGTGTAGAGACCGGCGAACATCTCCTTGTACGCGCGGGCGACCCGGGCCGGGGTGCGCTGCAGACCGTCGCGGTCCGGGTCCTCGCCGATCGCCACGAGGAACTCCCGGACCGCCTTCTCGATCCGGGCCAGGTCGACGGACTGCTCGACCGGCGTACCGGTGAGCTTGCCGTCGACCAGCCGGGCAGCGAGATAGTCGAGCTCGTCGTCGGAGTCGACGGGCTCGGTCGAGCTCCCGTCGGTGATCAGTTGTTGCCGTCCGACGACGGGCCGCCGAAGATCGCCGCCTGTCCGTCCGCCTCGGCCTGTGCCTTCAGCTTGTCCCGCTCGCCCGGCGTGAGCACCGGCGGGGCCTCGGACGGCAGACGCTTGCCGAAACCGTTGAACGGAGCCATCGGCGGGCGCTTGGCGACCCGCTGGCAGATCCTGTTCATGTCGTCCTGGGTGATGGTTTCCTTCTCGATCAGCTCGAGCACCATGGTGTCCAGGACGTCACGGTACTCGACCAGGATCTCCCAGGCCTCGTCGTGTGCCAGCTCGATCAGGGCCCGCACCTCGCCGTCGATCTCGGCGGCGACGGAGTCGGAGTAGTCCTTCTCGTGGCCCATCGTGCGGCCCAGGAACGGCTCGTCACCGCTCGTGCCGTACTTGACCGCGCCCAGCTTGGAGCTCATGCCGTACTGGGTGACCATGGCGCGGGCCAGGCCGGTCGCCTTCTCGATGTCGTTGCCGGCGCCCGTGGTGGGCTCGTGGAAGACGAGTTCCTCAGCCGCACGGCCGCCCAGCGCGTACGCCAGGGTGTCGATCATCTCGGCCCGGGTCTGGGTGTACTTGTCCTCGGTCGGCAGCACCAGCGTGTGGCCGAGCGAGCGGCCACGCGGCAGGATCGTCACCTTGTGCACCGGCGCGGAGTGCGGCAGCGCGTAGGCGACCAGGGCGTGCCCACCCTCGTGGTACGCGGTGATCTTCTTCTCGTTGTCGCTCATCGCGCGGGAACGCCGCTCCGGGCCGGCGATGACCCGGTCGATGGCTTCTTCCAGGAAGTGGTTCGAGATCGCGCGCTTCTCGTTACGGGCGGTCAGCAGAGCCGACTCGTTCACCACGTTCGCCAGGTCGGCGCCGGAGAAGCCGGGCGTGCGCCGGGCGACCGAGTCCAGGTCGACGTCGGGCGTGAACGGCTTGCCCTTGGCGTGCACCCGCAGGATCGCCTTGCGGCCCTCCATGTCCGGGGTGTCGACCGGGATCTGCCGGTCGAACCGGCCCGGGCGCAGCAGCGCGGGGTCGAGGATGTCGGGCCGGTTGGTCGCCGCGATCAGGATCACGCCGCCCTTGGTGTCGAAGCCGTCCATCTCGACGAGCAGCTGGTTGAGCGTCTGCTCGCGCTCGTCGTGGCCGCCGCCCATGCCGGCGCCGCGGTGCCGGCCGACCGCGTCGATCTCGTCGACGAAGACGATCGCCGGCGCGTTCGCCTTGGCCTGCTCGAAGAGGTCGCGGACCCGGCTCGCGCCGACGCCGACGAACATCTCCACGAAGTCGGAACCGGAGATCGAGTAGAACGGCACCCCGGCCTCACCGGCGACGGCCCGGGCCAGCAGCGTCTTGCCCGTGCCGGGCTGGCCGAAGAGCAGCACGCCCTTCGGGATCTTGGCGCCGAGTGCCTGGTACTTCGCTGGATTCTGCAGGAAGTCCTTGATCTCGTACAGCTCCTGGACCGCCTCGTCGGCGCCCGCCACGTCGGCGAACGTCGTCTTCGGGGTGTCCTTGGTGATCATCTTGGCTTTGGACTTGCCGAAGTTGAGCACCCGGGAGCCGCCGCCCTGCATCTGCGACATGAAGAGCAGCAGCAGGATCACGAGGATCGCGATGGGCAGCAGGTTGACCAGCAGACTGAGCAGGATGCTGTCACCGGAGACGGTCGTGTCGACCGTACCGCTGACCCGGCCGGCGGTCTTGGCCCCCTGGACGTCGGCCCAGATCTCGGACGTCGTCCCATAGAGATACTGAGTCTCGATCTTGTCCGTGGTCTTGCCGTTGAACCGCTCAGGAACGGCCAGCTCCAGCTGGAGTGTCTGCTCCTTGTCCTTGACCACGACATTCTTGATGCCGGGCTGGGTGAGGCGCTCGAGGGCGACTGAGGTATCTACTCGCTGGTAGCTCGGACCATTGGTGAAGAAGGAGCTCAGCGCAATCGCACCGATGATCACCAGAATGATCCAGACCACCGGGCGGCGGAAGAAACGCGTACGTTCCATACTGTTGTCGGGCGACGAGCGCCCGGACCCTCCTGATCGGCGTCCTGGTGAGTTGACGTCCGCCGGCGCCGCCGCTGTTGAAGATGATCAGTGACACCGCGCCATCGGTCACTCGACGGTACACCGTGGGTGCTCCTCGCGAACCCGTGAGCCCGTCCACCCGAGGCCGGGCGGTCATCGCAGGTTTACCATGCCACCCGGTGCTTATCCCACTAAAAACGGATATATATGGATCGACTACCTCATCCACCTGAGAGTGAGCTGAGATGGCCGCATTCAGCTACGGGCGTACACCTCGGGCTTGAGGACGCCCACGTAGGGCAGCTCGCGGTAGCGCTCGGCGAAATCCAGGCCGTAGCCGACCACGAACTCGTTGGGGATGTCGAAGCCGACATACCTCGTCGGGACGGACACCTTGACCGCGTCGGGCTTGCGGAACAGCGCCACCACCTCGACGCTCGCCGGCTGCCGGGACTGCAGATACTTCATCAGCCAGGACAGGGTCAGACCGGAGTCGACGATGTCCTCGACGATGATCACGTTTCGTCCCGCGATGTCGCGGTCCAGGTCCTTGAGGATGCGGACGACTCCGGACGAGCTCGTCCCGGAGCCGTAGGACGAGACGGCCATGAATTCCAGCTCGGTGGACGGCCCGTGCCGGCCCAACGCCCGGGCGAAGTCGGCCATGAACATGACCGCGCCCTTCAACACGCAGACCAGCAGGATCCCGTCGGAATCCGGATGGTCCGCCGAGACCTGCTTGGCCAGTTCGTCGGTCTTCTGGCGGATCTGCTCCTCGGAGATGATCACGCGCTCGATGTCGGCGTCGTACCAGGAGCCCTCAGCCATGCGTGTCAGCCTGCCGTATGCCACGGGGTCATCGGGCCCGGGGTCCACCGTCGGTTGCGATCGCGCCGCAGCACACGGCCTGGACAAGGCCAGGCGCCCGGATCACCGCCACAGTCAGTGACAACTCTCACATGTCCGGCGGGTGCACCCGGACGAGCGTGGCCGCCCGCCGCGCAACCACGATGTCACCGGGCAGCCGCGTCGCCCCCTGCCCGTGCCAGTCGGTCACCAGGGCATCCAGGGCCGCGACGTGTCGATGCGACAACGCCCCGCCGGAAGCCCCCAGCTCCCGCGCCCACAAATGCAGAACCCGCCCCCGCACCGCCTCCCCCAAACCTTCCAAAACCCCAACATCCACCCCATCTGTTACGGGCAGCGGAGCCCCGCCCTGGGCCACGCCGGTTCCACCCGCACGTGGACCAGCGACCGACGCACCGCGGGGGCCGGTATCGGTGTCGGCGGGGGAAGCCGGTGCGCTCCGGGCGCGTGCCAGAGCCGCGACCGCCAGTTCGTCGAGGGCGGCGTTGTCCATGGCCAGCTGTGTCGCGGTCCGGGCGAGGTTGTCCACGACCCGCGGCCCCAGAGCGGCGATCAGCGCCGGCAGCGCGTCGGCGCGCACCCGGGAGCGGGCATACGCCGGATCGCTGTTGTGCGGGTCCTCCCAGGGCGAGAGCCCGAGCGCGGCGCAGGCCTTGCGGGTGTCACTGCGCGGTACGTCGAGCAGCGGCCGCACGAAGATCCCCCGCCGGTACGGCATCCCGGAGAGCCCCCGCGGCCCCGCACCTCGGGCCAGGGCCAGCAGGACCGTCTCGGCCTGGTCGTCGCGGGTGTGCCCGAGCAGCACGACAGCCGCCCCGAGCCGTTCCGCGACGGTGGAGAGGGCCCCGTACCGGGCGGTCCGGGCCGCCGCTTCAGGTCCGCCGGGCAGCCCGGCGACCTCGACCGTGGCCACCTCGGCCGGCGCGAACCCGGCGGCAGCCGCCCACGAGGCCACGGCGGCGGCCCGCTGCGCCGACCCGGCCTGCAGGCCATGATCAACAGTGACCAGGCCGATCCGGAGCCCCAGCCGCGGGGCCACGAACGCGGTAGCCGCGGCCAGCGCCAACGAATCAGCCCCGCCCGAACAGGCGACGAGCACCAGCCGCCCCTGGGCAGCCGAGCCGTCCCCCACTCCGGCCGAGCCATCCCCCAGTCCGGCCGGGCCGTCCTCCGCTCTGGCCGGGCCGTCCTCCGCTCTGGCCGGGCCGTCCCCCAGTCCAGCCGAGCCGGATCCGCCCGGCTGCGGCTCTGGTGGCGCGAGCCGGGTGAGGCAGCGCCGCACCGCGAGCCGCAGGGCGGCTACCGGGGGCGGGAGCTGCGCCATCCGCTCACCCGATGGCCGGCTGCGGCCCGTGCACCCGGGCCACCCAGGCATCCGGGTCGCCCAGCTCCGCCAGGCGCGGCAGGGTCAGCGGCGAGCTGAAGATCTTGTTGAAACCGGTCATCCCGACCCGCTCCACCACCCCGTGGACGAACTTGCGGCCCTCGGCGTACTGGCGCATTTTGACCTCGATGCCGAGCAGCCGGCGGATGGCCTTCTCCAGGGGGTTGCCGCTTTCGCGGCGCTGGTTGAATTTCGCCCGGATCGACTCGACCGTGGGGATCACGTCGGGGCCGACCCCGTCCATGACGAACTCGGCGTGCCCCTCAAGCAGGGTCATCAGCGCGGTGAGCCGGTCGAGCACCGACTTCTGCGCCGGGGTCTGGACCAGGTCGAGCACCGACGACCGACTGTCCGGGTCACGTAGGGCGTCGGAGAGTGCGGCGACACCGCGGCGCAGGCGTTCGAGGATGTGCTCGCCGTCCGCCGAGGCGTCGGTGAAGGCCTGCACCTCGCCGAGGAAGTAGCCGCGCATCCACGGCACGGCCGTGAACTGGGTGCGGTGGGTGACCTCGTGCAGGCAGACCCAGAGCCGGAAGTCACGCGAGTCGGCGTTGATCTTGCGTTCGGCCTCGACGATGTTCGGCGCGTTCAGCAGGAGTTGGCCCGGCTCGCCGGAGAAGACCTCGTACTGGCCGAGGACGCGGCCGGAGAGATAGGCCAGCACCGTGCCGGCCTGCACGCCGGTGACCCGGGAGCCGATCGCGTCGGCCAGGGCGCCGGGCTGCCGATCGCCGGAGAGCCGGTTGACCAGCGGCACGATCACCTGCTTGAGGCCCTCGATGTTGACCGCGGCCCAGTCCTTGCGGTCGACCACCCGGACAGGCGGCACGGCGATCTGCGACGTCAGGCCGGTGAAGGTCGCGACGTGCCCAGCCGCCTCGTCGGTCAGCTCGCGCAACTCGGCCACCACCCGCATGGCTTCCTCGTAGGACACCGCGGGTCCGGATTTCGACAGCGCGCCCGCGGTGGCGGCGGCTAGATCCCAGTCAACGAACTGCGCCATGCACCCGACACTACCCGCGCCGACCCAGGCCGCTCATCAGGAAGAACCCGGAAGTCAGCAGCCGCACTCGGTGAGCTTCGCGACGACCCGGTCGATCGCCTGCCGAGCCGGGTCGGTGGCCGGAGCCTGGTCGGCCATCACGGCGAAGACCAGCAGGCGCCCGTCCCTGGTGACCAGCTCGCCGGCCATCGTGCTGATCCTGTTCAGCGAGCCGGTCTTGGCGCGCACCACGCCCTGGCCGGCCTTGTTCGGGGCCGGCGAGACGAACCGGCCGGCCAGCGTGCCCGACCAGCCGGCCACTGGCAGCCCGCCGAAGAGGCTGGACAGCGCGGGGTGGGTGCCGCCGGCGGCGAGCGCGAGCAGCCTGGTGAGCAGGGCCGGGCTGATCCCGTCGTGCCTGGACAGGCCGCTGGCGTCGTACAGGTTGGCTTCGTCGCCGCGCAGGCCGAGGTCGTTCAGCTTGGCGATCATGGCCTCGCTGGCGTCGTCGAAGCTCGCCGGGCGGCCCGTGGCGAGCGCGACCTGGCGGCCCATCGCCTCGGCGAGCACGTTGTCGCTCTGCTGGAGCATCCAGTCGAGGATCTGCACCAGCGGCGGGGACTGGACCTGGCCCAGTTCAGCGCCGGGCGCCGTACCCGTCGCGCCGGCCGCCGGGGCCTTACCCCTGGTCACGGTGCCGGTCGGAACCCCCAGCAGTTTCGCGAAGGCCTGCCCGGTGGCCAGCGCCGGATCCCGGTAGCGGGGGTCGGCACCGACCACGTGATGCACCGGCGTGATCCGCCCGGCGTTCGTCATCAGCGGCTGGATCAGCGCGACCTGGCCCTCGGGCGAGATCATTCCGGTACTCCAGCCCTTGGCGGTCTGCTCGCCCTGGTAGAGCGACGTGTCGATGACGACCTTGGTCGGCTTCACCTCGCCGAGCGCGGTCTTGACCAGCGCCGCGAGCCGGTCGAGGCGGGCCGCGCCGGGGAACTGGCCCTTCGCGTTGACGGCCATCGTCGGGTCGCCGCCGCCGATCAGCACGACCTCGCCGGGCTGACTGCCGGCCACGACTCGGGTGGTCAGCCGGTAGGCCGGGCCGCGGGCCGCGAGCACCGTCGTCGCGGTGAGCAGCTTGGTGGTCGAGGCCGGGGTCGCCGGGGCGTCCGCGTTCTGCTGGAAGAGCGGCTGGCCGGACCGCACATCGAGCACCGACACGTGCACCGAACCGCCGAGCCCCTTGGCTTTGAGCAGCGGAGCGATCGCGGCCCGTACGCCGGCCTCGGTGGGCACCGGCGCGTCCGAGCCGACGCCCTGCAGCACCGGGCTCGGCATCGGGTCGGCGGTCGCTGTCGCGACCGGCACCGCGGTCGGGACCTGGTCGCCGAAGGCCAGCCAGCCCTTGACCGGGCCGGGCTTCACGACGGCCAGCACGGCCGCGATCGTCAGAACGACCACAACGGCAGAAACCACCACCGTTCCCGTACGCCCGCCCGAAGGCTTCCCCGGCTTCGCCGCTCCCGCTGTCCCATCGCCGGTCCCGGCCGGCCGCCGGACGCCGGACGAAGCCGCGGCGTCCATGACCAATCCGCTGGTCGGCAGAACCTTGGGGCGGTGGTGGAAATCCGACACCGGCGCCGCCGGGCGCGTCGGAGTGACGGGAACGCTGGCCCGGCCGGACGCGCCGCTCGCCGGGGAGGTCTGCTGGGGCGCCGGCGACCGGGGCGGCGGCGACTGGACGGGCGTGGCCGACTGGACGAGCGGGACCGGCGGGACCGGCGGCGGCACCGGCACGCCGGCCCGTCCGGCCTGCGGATTGCCCGGATTGGCGCTCCGCGCATCGGGCTGGGCCGGAGAACCGGCCGCCCACCTGGGATCGTTCGGTGAATCCTGCCTCCCCACGGGCCCCTCCTCGGATGCGGCAGCAGACTTAGGGGAGACTACTGACATCCGGCACACCGTTGCGCGCGGATCCTGCGGTGCGCTCGTCGTGACCGTCGCAGCGGCGCGAACAAAGGGAGCGAATCATGGATTTCGACGTCTTGGTTGAGATCCCCAAGGGCCAGCGGAACAAGTACGAGGTCGACCACAAGACCGGCCGGATCCGCCTGGACCGGACCCTCTTCACCGCGACCCAGTATCCGGCTGACTACG
>JAVHVY010000469.1:0-12945 GCA_032160305.1 Actinoplanes sp. | reverse complement strand
CGCCGCTCTCAACCTCATCCGTCTGGACGCCTGGTTCAACGGCGAAACCCTCGACCCCCGCCGAACCAGCCACCTCTCACGCCTGGAACTCGCCCTCGCCGCCTGAACAGAATTCGCCAGCGGAGTCTCGATCACAGGCAAACGCAAGGGCCGCAAGGTCGCCCCGCCCCGGTTCCGGTCCCGCAAAGACAACCGGCAAGCCATCCGGTTCACCAAGAACAGCCGATTCAAGGTCCTCGACAACGGGCACCTGCGGCTGCCGAAGATCGGCGACCTGAGCATCCGATGGTCGCGAGTCCTGCCGTCCGAGCCATCGTCGGTTGCGATCATCAAAGACGCGGCCGGGCGGTACTTCGCCTCGTTCGTCGTGCAGATCGCCGAGGACGAGACGCTGTCGCCGGTCGATTCCGAGGTGGGGATCGATCTGGGGCTGACCCACTTCGCGGTCATGTCCGACGGCACGAAGGTAACCGCGCCGAAGTTTCTGCGCCGCGCGGCTCGCAAGCTCAAGAGGTTGCAGCAAGACCTGTCCCGCAAGCAGCACGGGAGTCAGAACCGGAAGAAGGCCGTCGTGAAGGTAGCCCGCGCTCATACGCAGGTGGCCGACACCCGGCGAGACTGGCAGCACAAGCTGTCCACGGCGATCATCCGCGACAACCAAGCGGTGTATGTCGAGGACCTGTGCGTGGCCGGTCTCGGCCGGACCCGGCACCGCGCGGCGAAGCGGTAACCCACCCGGACGCCGCGTGTTCCACGCGCAGCGTGGAGGGAATCTCCGTCCACTTAAGGGCGGAGAGGACGTCAATACTGGCGGCACTACGCTGAGGCCGTCTACATCGCCACCAACGGCGGCGGCAACACCTGGGACAATCCCGGGAGCTTCACCGCCGACGCCACGTGGAACAACTCCGGGCCGCTGACCACCGCGGCGTGAGCACGACAAGCTGAACGGGCCGGGCGACGCGCTGTCGCCCGGCCTGTGCAATGTTCGAGTGTGGAAGGTTTTACCACAGCTCTTGACGGAAAGTGTTTGGAAGTGAGTGAATGCGATCATGACGCTCCTTGAAGTCGTCGGCGTCAGCAAGGTCTTCCCTGGGGTCCGCGCGCTCGACGACGTCTCTTTCGCACTCGCTCCCGGCCAGGTGCACGCCCTGGTGGGCGAAAACGGCGCGGGTAAGTCGACGCTCATCAAGGTGCTGACGGGCGTCTACCAGCCCGACGGTGGCGAGTTGAGGTACCAGGACTCGCCCGCCACGTTCGACACCCCGATGGACGCCCAGCGCGCCGGCATTTCGACGATCTATCAAGAGGTCAACCTCATCCCCCTGATGAGCGTGGCCCACAACCTGTTCCTCGGCCGCGAGCCGCGGACCAGGCTCGGCCTGCTCGACGAGGAACGGATGAACCGCGCGGCCGCCGAGATCCTGGCCAGGTACGGGGTGACGGCCGACGTCCGCCGCCAGCTCGGCACGATGGCCCTCGGCGCGCAGCAGATGGTCGCGCTGGCCCGGGCCGTGATGGTCGACGCGAAGGTCGTCATCATGGACGAGCCGACGTCGTCGCTGGAGCCACGCGAGGTCGAGACCCTGTTCGGCGTCATCCGCGACCTGCACGCCCAGGGCATCGGCATCATCTACGTAAGCCACCGCCTGGACGAGCTCTACGCGATCTGCGACGCGGTCACCATCCTGCGCGACGGCAGGACGGTGCACGCCGGCAAGCTGGCCGACCTGGAACGGATCAAGCTGGTCTCGCTGATGCTGGGCCGGGACATGGCCGAGGTCAAGCGGCAGGGCTTCACCGGCTTCTCGGGCCAGCAGACCGGCGACATCGACGCGCCGCCGATCCTGCGGGTGACCAACCTGAACAGCCGGCACAAGCTGCACGACATCACGTTCGACGTCCGGCCCGGCGAGGTGGTCGGCCTCGGCGGGCTGCTCGGCGCCGGCCGCAGCGAGACGATCAAGGCTATCGGCGGGGCGTACCCGCTGGACAGCGGCGACATCCAGGTCGACGGCAAGGACCTGAAGCGGCCGACCACGGTCTCCGCGGTCAAGGCCGGCCTCGCCGTACAGCCCGAGGACCGCAAGGCCGAGGGGATCATCGCCAATCTGTCGGTCCGCGAGAACATCGCGCTCGCCGTGCTGCCGAAGATGGCCCGGTTCGGCCTGGTCTCCGACCGCAAGATCGACAAGGTCGTCGACAAGTACATGCGGCGGCTGCGGATCAAGGCGTCCAGTCCCGACCAGCGGGTCGGCGACCTCTCCGGCGGCAACCAGCAGAAGGTGCTGCTGGCCCGGCTGCTGGCCACCGACCCCAAGGTGTTGCTGCTCGACGAGCCGACCCGCGGCATCGACGTCGGCGCCAAGGCCGAGGTGCAGTCCCTGATCGACGAGTTGGCCTCCGAGGGGATCGGCGTCGTGCTGGTCTCCTCCGACGCCGAGGAGCTGATCGAGGGCTCCGACCGGGTCGTCGTCCTGCGCGACGGCGTGGTCGTCGGCATCCTCATCGACGACCAGGTGACCACCGAGGCCCTGCTCAACACCATCGCGACGGCCACTGTGGAGGACAACGATGGCGAGCACTGAAGTTGTGGCCGGCCGGCCCGCCCTCGACCTGGCCAAGATCAAGAGCTGGCTGCCCACGTACGGCGTGTACATCGCGATCGTGCTGCTGGTGCTCTACAACGTCCTCTACACTGCGAACTTCCTGGCGCTGAGCAACATCCGGATCCAGCTGGTCCAGGTCGCGCCGATCGTGATCGTGGCGCTCGGCATGGCCCTGGTGATCGGCACCGAGGGCATCGACCTGTCGGTCGGCTCGGTGATGGCGCTGGCCGCCGCGCTGATCCCGCTCTACCTCGGGTACGGCGTCATCGCGGCGATCATCGTCTCGCTGATCGCCGGCGCCATGGTCGGCCTGATCAACGGCACGCTGGTGGCCCGGGTCGGACTGCAGCCGATCGTGGCGACGCTGGCGCTCTTCGTCGGTGGCCGCGGCCTGGCCATCGTCATCTCCAAGGGTCAGCTCAAGGACGTCCGCGACGCGAACTTCGTCTACCTCGGCTCCGGTAGCTTCCTGAACATCCCGGTGCTGGTCTGGATCGCGGCCCTGCTGGTGCTCGTGGTCGCGTTCATCGTGCGGCGCACGGTCTTCGGCCGCCGGCTGCTCGCCATCGGCGGCAACCGGCCGGCCGCCGAGCTGGCCGGCCTGCCGGTCAAGCGGGTGCTGATCACCGTGTACATCCTCTGCTCGGTGCTCGCCTCGATCGCCGGCCTGCTGGCGGTCGCCCGGATCCAGTCCAGTGACGCCTCCGCGGTCGGCCTGCTGATCGAGCTCTCCGCGATCACCGCGGTGGTGGTCGGCGGCACCCCACTGACCGGCGGCAAGGTCCGGGTGGTCGGCACGGTGGCCGGCGCGTTGCTGATGCAGCTCGTCATCGCCACCATGATCAAGCACAATCTGCAGCCGTCCACCACCGAGATGGTGCAGGCGGTCATCATCCTCATCGCCGTGTACGTGGCCCGAGAGCGGAGGTCCCGGTGACTCAGGGGACTGATACGGAGGGAGTCGTCGCCGGCGACATCCCGGCCCTGCCCGCGATCGTCGAGCAGGACATCCGCAAGGCGGAACGCATCGACCGGATCGTCGGCACGATCCAGCGCCAGGGCGCGCTCGCCGTGCTGGCCGTCGTGGTGATCGTCGCCTCGGTGTCCTTCCCGAACTTCCGTAGCTTCGGCAACGCGGGGACGATCCTGATCGCCGCCGCGCCGCTGATGCTGATCGCGCTGGGCATGACCTTCGTGATCATCACGGGCGGCATCGACCTGTCGGTCGGCTCGCTGTACGTGCTCGGCGGCGTCGTCTCGGCCTGGGCTTCGCAGTACGGCTTGTTCGCCGCGCTGGTCGCCCCGCTGGTGGTGTGCGGGCTGATCGGCGTGGCCAACGGGCTGCTCATCGCGTACACGAGAATGGCGCCTTTCATCGTCACGCTCGCGGCGCTGCTCGGCGCGCGGGGCCTGATGCGCGCGATCAGCAGCGAAGGCTCGGATACGTATCTGATGAAATCGGACGCGGTCAAGAACTTCGGCACCGGCTCGTTCCTGGGGATCGGCTATCCGGTGTGGCTGGTCGCCGTGCTGGTCGTGCTCGGCGTGATCCTGCTCGCCCGGACCCGTTTCGGGCACGCCGTCTACGCCGTCGGCGGCAGCCAGGACGCGGCCAGCCTGATGGGCATCGCGGTCCGGCGCACCCAGGTCACCGTCTACATCATGTCCGGGCTGCTGGCCGGGCTGGCCGGCGCGATCAACGCGGCCAAGCTCGGCTCCGGCGTCACCGTGCTGGGCAGCGGCATGGAACTCGACGCGATCTCCGCCGTGGTCATCGGCGGCACCCTGCTGACCGGCGGCGCGGGCACGGTCGCCGGCACGATCGCCGGCGTGCTGCTGCTCGGCGTGATCCAGAACATGATCAACCAGATCGGCAACGTGCAGAGCAACTGGCAGCAGGTGATCAGCGGCGCGTTCCTGGCCCTGGTCGTCGTGGCCCAGACCTACCTGGCCCGGATGCGCCGAGTCAACTGATCTTTCCGCACGCCGGGAGCGGCCACGGACCTCACGAGGGTCTGTGGCCGTTCTCGTCTGCCGGGCGTGCCAAGATTGACTGCATGGCCACGCAAACCCGCCCGACGTTCGTCTACGACGGCGACTGCTCGTTCTGCACGAGCTGTGCGACTTTCATCGAACGCCGGATCCCGTCCAGGGCGACCGTGCTGCCCTGGCAGTTCGCCGACCTCGACGCACTCGGCCTGAGCCTCGAACAGGTCGAGGAGGCCGTGCAATGGGTCGCCCCGGACGGCACCGTCGCCGCCGGGCCGGACGCGATCGCCGCCCTGCTGCGCGACGCGGGGCGGGCCTGGGAGATCCCCGGCCGGGCCCTGGGGCTGGGACCAGTCCGCTTCGCGGCGTGGCCGGCGTACCGGTGGGTGGCGAGTCACCGCCACCTGCTCCCGGGCGGCACCGCGGCCTGCTCCCTCCCGTTGGCCCAGCGGGAGCGGCTCTACGGCCCCCAGGCCACGAGCTGACCCACCGCGGCCGAGCCGCAAGCCAGCCATCACACCCAGGCCGCGGGTCTGCCATCACGCCCAGGCCGCGGGTCTGCCATCACGGCCAGGCCGCGGGTCTGCCATCACGGCCCAGACCGCGGGTCAGCCTATCGTGGCCGTGCCCAGGACGTGGCCCTGCTTGTCGAGGATCGCGATGGACGTGACGTCGCCGACCTGGATCGAACTGGCGCCGGTGACCTTCGCCTGACCGGACGGGGTCACCCCCCAGATCGCGGCCTGCTCGGTCTGGCCGGCCGTGTCGCGTACCCGGCAGGAGAACGGCCCGTTGGCCGGCAGCCGGCTCACGTCCAGCGCGATCGCCACTCCCCACGTCTTCGGGGTGACCACCGCCTCGCCGGCCAGTCCGCTGCCCGGCGCCGCCTCGAACTGGGCGGTGATCAGCTGCGGGCTGGGCAGCACCACCGGGGTGGTGCCGCTGCGGTCGGAGATGACCACGCCGACCCCGATCGCCGCGGCGATCAGGACCACGGCCGCGGCGGCCAGCCAGCGCACCCGGGCCAGCCGGCGGTCCCGGGACCGTTCGGCGCGCATCTTGCTGAGCAGGCCCTCGATCCGGTCCGGACTGGGCCGGGCCGCCAGCGCGATCCGGGCCGGGGTGCCGGACACGCTGCTGCGGGCCGCGTCCGGCAGGCGTCGCAGCAGCTCGGGAATCGGGGCGAGGCGGTCCAGCTTCTCCCGGCACTGGTCGCAGCCGAGCAGGTGGGCGTCGAGCCGGTCGGTGTCGGCACCGTCGAGGCCGCCGAGCAGGTAGCCGCCGAGCAGCATCCGCAGTTCGTCGTGTGCGTCGGTCGGGGCGGTGTTCACCGGATCACCCCCATCTCCTCGAACGCCGTTCGCAGCGCGCGGACCGCGTAGTAGGCCCGGGACTTCACCGTGCCGGCCGGGATGTGCAGGCGTTCGGCGACGACGGAAACGCTCTGGCCCTCGTAGTACATCGCCTGCACGACGGCCTGGTGGTCTGGGGACAGGCGTTCCAGAGCCTCGGCGACCAACCAGCCCTCGACCAGCTGGTCGACGCTGTCGGCGGAGGGCACCGACTCGACCGCGCCCTCGTCGGCGACCAGCCGGGGCCGGCGCTGCTCGGCCCGCCAGGCGTTGGTGACCACGTTGCGGGCGATGGTGAGCAGGTAGGACCGGGTGCGGCCGGTGCTGTCGGTCTCCAGGTGGTCGATGTGCCGCCAGGCGCGCAGCAGGGTCTCCTGGACCAGATCCTCGGCTTTGTGCCGGTCGTGGACATAGCGGGAGATAAAGCTGAGCAGAACCGCGTAGTGCTCGGTGTAGAGCGCGGTCATCAGCTCTTCGTCGGGGCTCACCCGTCGTCTCATGCCGCATTTCCCCTCGTCTGCGCACCCTGTTGTACACCACCGGGGGCGTGCGGGTTCACAGTCGGGGCGTGTCGGAAGAAGACGATGCCCGCCCCCCTCGTCGGGACCGGGCATCGAGCCGTCAGAACCTTCAGCAGTTCGCGGTGCCGCCGTACCTGATGGACCGGAGGCTGTCGAGGATCGGGAAGTTCGGGTACGGCGCGGGAGGCACGATGTTGAGCGGGTTGATCAGCGAGATCTGCACGGCCGGCCCGTTGTTGTACGACCAACTGCTGATCTTCGCCGCGTTGGCGTCGGCGGGGTTGGCGGGCGCATGGCCGTTGCCCATCTGCGAGCAGGGCTGGCCCTGAGCCTTCGGGTACGCCACCTCGCCGAAGCCCTGCACGAGGCCGGACCGGGTGAACCGGCCGCCCCAGAGGCTGTCCGGGAACGAACCGATGTACTCCGTGTCGTACGCGATCCACCAGGCGCCGTTGGCGTGCATGAGGCCGAAGAACCTGGCGCCGGCGGCCGGAATGGAACCGACCTTGACCGAGCTGCTGAGCAGTGGGACGAAGCCGCAGCCGTAGCAGGACTCCTGGCCGTTGACCCAGTGGTAGACGAACAGGTGCGGCTGGGGATTGTCCGCGTCACCGAAGGTCGTCGGGTCGACCGTCCAGCCGACCTCGACGGCTTGGAAGGGGGTCCCGTCGTCGTCGCGGGTCGAGACGGCGAACTCGGCCAGCGAGTGCCAGTCATTGCTGCCGAGCCTGGGGTTCGCGATCGTCAGCGTGCCGGAGGCACCCTCCGTGACGGCGTATTGCCGACCGCCCGCGTAGGCGTAGCCGACCTCGTCCGGGCCCGGGGCCTTCAGCGTCGGCGGGAGCGGCGGGGCGACGTCGGTGGTGCTGGTGGTGATCTGTCCGCTCTCGCCCTTGGGGGCGAACGCGGTCGGGTCGGACCCGGGTTCGATCACGTCCTTGGCCGCGGAGGCACCGGCGGCGGCGAGCGCCGCGCTGCTCGATCCGGGCTCGCCCATGACGACCGGGCGGGGCACCTTGCCACTGGGCAGCAGGGCCGGCGGCGTCTGCGTGGGATCTGACTCCGCCACGACAGGTGTGTCATCGGCGCTGGCGTTCATGGTGGAGGCGACACCCATGGCACCGACGGCGGCTACGGCTAAACCGGCGGCGAGTAATCCGCGGCGGGAGATCGACACGTGTCCGTCCTCGTTAATCTGGGGAGCCGAGGCTTTGGCGAGGGGGAACCTTCGGCACCGTTCTTGGCGGCTGACCGACCATATAACGGCCGGTAATAGGAGCGCCCGCGCTGAACTGGTATTCCGCCTTAACGGTTGAGCCCTCGGGCCGATCCGATGATGCCGTTAGGAATCCTGGACACGCAGCGTGTCCGGATGGTCGCAGGGTGTCGTTTTGCGCTCTGTTCAGAAAGAGGCAAAGAGCTTGGAGGGTCTTTCGGGTCTAGCGTAAACCCATGGTCGGGATCCAGGTGCAGGTCGTCGGGCCCGAGGGCGTCGAAACACGGTCGGTGCCCGAGGTCGAGAGTCTTCTCAAAAGGGAGGATATCCTGATCTGGGTTGACATTCCGGACTGTAACGACGAGGCGATTCTGCTCCTCACCGAAGTGCTCGGGTGCCATCCGCTGGCGGTCCGGGATTGTCTGGAACGCAATAGAGTGCCGCGCGTTCGGATATATCCGCACCAGCAATTGTTGATATTGCACGGACCCGAACGGGGCCCGTCGGGACATGTCCACTACATCGAGATCGATCAGATCATCGGCGACAAATACCTCGTCACCGTCCACGGCCCATTGAACCCCGCCGTCGACCCGGCGACCGCCCTGCGCGAAACCGAGGCGGTCCGCCGCCGGCTGATCGCCCGGCGACTGCGACCCAGGTCCACGTACGAGCTTTCGCACGCGATCGTGTCGGCGATGGCGCACCGGCTCGAATCCTTCATCGAGGAGCTGACCCACGAGGTGTGGCAGCTTGAGCAGCGGGTCACCGGCGGTCACATGGGCAACCCGGAGGAGTTCCTCGAAGAGCTCTTCCAGGCCCGGCACGGTCTGCTCGCGGCCCGCACGATGGGCGCCCTCGGCAGCGAGGTCTACGGCCGGCTGCTCGCCCTGTCGGATCGGCTGCCCGCCGCCGACCTGACCCTGGTGGCCGACCTGGTCGACCAGCTGAACCGGATCCGCGGCCTGGCCGACGGCGAACGCGAGTATCTGCAGGGAGTGATCGAGTACTACCGGACCCGGGCGGACACCAAGATGACGATCGCCGCCGAACGGCTGGCCGTGATCGCGGTGGTCACCCTGCCGATCACCGCGCTGTCGTCGGTCTACGGCATGAACGTCATCGTCAGCGACCACACTCATGTCACCCAGCTGGTCATCATTCTCAGCATCATGACGGTTATGTCCATATTGCTCCTGACCTGGGCGAAGCGCCGGGGCTGGTGGTGAAGAATGCCCGGCGCGCCGGGCATTTTCGGCTCCCCGGTGTGGCGCTATGCCTATAGGATTGATAGGTAATATAGGCAAAGCAAGGAGCATGCCGTGACCGACCACCTCGCCATCGCCGCCCGCTACGCCGCCGCCCCGGAGCAGTGGACCGTGGCACCCCGGTTCAATCCGGTGGACCGCTGGTATCACCGGCTTGCCGAGACCCCCGACCACGAGGTCTGGGTGCTGACCTGGCTACCCGGGCAGGGCACCGAGATCCATGACCATGGCGGGTCGGCGGGCGCCTTCCACGTCCTGTCGGGCAGCCTGACCGAGGACACGGTGATCGACGGCACGCCGACCCGGATCGTGGCCCGCGAGCTGGGCGAGGGCGCCGGGCGGCGGTTCGGCCCGCAGCACATCCACCGGATCACCAACCGCTCCGGGCGGCCCGCGGTCAGCGTGCATGTGTACGGCCCGGCCCTGCGCACGATGACCCGCTACCGCATGGGCGCGAGCGGTCTCGAGGTGCACGTGGTCGAGACCGCCGGAGCCCGGTGGTGAGCGGCACCGTGTCGGCATCTGCCCACAACCACGCCGGCCCCGTGCTGGACCCGACACCCGACCACGCCGGCCCCGTACTGGACCCGACACCCGACCACGCCGGCGTCGGGCTGGACCCGACACCCGACCACGCCGGCGTCGGGCTGGAGCGGGCGCCGGTCGGCGCGCGGAGCATCGCCGAGTTGCTGGCTGCCGCCCGGTCCCGGCTGAGCCGGCTCGGGCCCGTAGCCGTGCACGAGGCGATGAGCCGCGGCGCCGTACTGGTGGACATCCGCCCGGCCGCCCAGCGCGCCGAGTTCGGCGAGATCCCGGACGCGGTCGTGATCGAGCGCAACGTCCTGGAGTGGCGGCTCGACCCGCGCAGCGACGCCCGGCTGAGCTTCGCCGGCCGCTACGACCTGGCGGTGATCGTGACCTGTCAGGAGGGCTACACCAGCAGCCTGGCCGCGGCCGCGCTACAGGATCTCGGCCTGCACCGGGCCACCGACCTGGCCGGCGGCTTCGCCGCCTGGAAGGCCGCGGGACTGCCCACGACCACCTGCTGAACGCCGCCACAGCTCGGCGGTCAGCGGGGGAACACCACGAGAGAGCGGCCGCTGTGCAGGTGGCGGGTGCCGTCGGCTTCGTAGCCGGTGTTGGGGGCGTCCAGCCAGACGATATAGGGCACGCCCGAGGCCAGACCGGAGATCTTCGCGGTGACCGCGCAGCCGGTTCCCGTGGCGACGTACTGCCAGGTATAGGGCGGTTGACTGCCGCTGACCAGTGGCTGTCGCACCGCGGTGATCCGGTAATCGGAGTTGTACTGCCGGGGCCAGGCGACCGTCAGCGAGCGTCTGCCGGGGGTGACGGTCATGGGGATCAGGGTCTGGTCGATGCGGGTGTAGGTCTGCGAACAGTTCGGGTCGAGCGGCAGGTAGGCGAGCGTCGGGGTGGACGACGGCGGGACCGAGCGGTTGGACACGCCCGGGCTGGGCGCGGTACTGCCGGCGGCGTAGTAGATCCACGGCGTGCCGGTCGGCCCCGGCGAGACCGAGGCGGAGACCGAGGCGTCGGCGGTCGGTGCGCCGAGCCCGAGCGCGCCGCACCCGCCCAGCCCGAGCGGCACAGCAGCCAGCGTGAGCAGCGCTTTCCTGAGCCGCACGGCACTACCCCCCGGGTCTGTCGGTCCTACCTTCCGATCGGCCCCGGACCGGCCTGACTTAGCGGCGGCGACAACCTCTGCCGACCCGCTCGCGTCCTGCGGCAGCCCGCACGGGCCGCGGCGGACCGCCTGACCGTCGGCACGGCAGCGCCCGAAATGATGGTTCCTGGGGGTTTTCTGGTGCCGTTGCCGTGAAGTGCGTTCGGGCAGCCGACTGGGTTACGACATACCTTTTGCCGGTCAGACATTGACGGTTGGCAATTTCGGTTGTTTGTTTACAGAGTGATGAACTTCAGGCTGGCCGCCCTCGGCGCCGCGATCGCTCTCGCGGCCACCGCGCTGGCTCAGTGGCAGACCACATCGGCCGCGCCGGTTCAGGGGCAGACCGCATCGGCCGCGCTGGCGGCAACCGTCTGCAACCGCTACTGCGACGGCCGCGACCCGGCGCTGGCCACCGCCGACCAGGTGCCGGTGAGCAGCACGCTCTACAGCCGCAGCTTCAAGGTGCACGTCAACGGCACCGACGCGATGGTCTGGGGTTCGGTCGAGAACGGCCGTAGCGGCGACGAGGTGTGGCTGGACCGCTCGTTCGACGGCGGCCGCGGCTGGTCCGGCGACAGCCGGCTGGGCGACACGGCGATCCCGGCCGGATCGGGAAGCGGGCGCACCCCACAGTTCAACGTCGACGACTGGAGCACCAACGGCGTCGGGGCACTGCGCGCCTGCGGCAAGGCCGGCGACCGGCCGGAGACCACCTGCACCGCGTGGACCCGCAGCAACTGGAACGCGTGGGACCGGCGGACGGCGGCGACGACCGCGCTGATGATGCGCTTCGACCGCACCACCGGCCTCTTCGACACCACCGGCTGGTGGACCGGCGCGAACGCGCTGACGGCGGTCATCGACAACGTCAAGCGCAGCAACATGTCCAGTTACAAATACGCCATCGCGAGCACCTACGACAAGAACATCAACGCGCGGCAGGGCCAGTTCCGCAACGAATACCTGGACGACACCGGCTGGTGGGGACTGGCCTGGGTGGACGCGTACGACGTGACCGGCGACTCGCGCTACCTGAACACGGCCCGGGCGGACGCCGACTACATGTGGAGCTACTGGGACACCAGGTGCGGTGGCGGTATCTACTGGAGTACCGCCAAGACCACCAAGAACGCCATCCCGAACAGCCTGTTCATCCAGCTGAACGCCGCGCTGAGCCAGCGGATCGCCGGCGACACGACCTACAAGTCGCGGGCCGTGGCCGACTGGAACTGGTTCCAGAGCACCGGCATGCTGAACAGCGGCAACCTGGTCAACGACGGCGTCAATCTGAGCACCTGCAAGAACAACGGCGACACCCTCTGGACCTACAACCAGGGCGTGCTGATGAACGCGCTGGTCCAGCTGAACAAGGCGACCGGCGACGCGAACGCGCTGGCCACCGCCCGCCGGGTCGGCGACGCGATGACGACCAGCTCGTACCTGTCGCCGAGCGGGATCCTGCGCGAGCCGAACGAGTCGGACATCTGCGGCGGGGACGCGGCGTCGTTCAAGGGCGCGGCCATCCGCGGCCTCGGCGTGCTGAACTCGGCCACGGGCGGGGCCTACAACGGCTACCTGCAGCGCAACGCGGACAGCGCATACGGCAGGGACCGGGACTCGATCGACTCGTACGGCTCCCACTGGGCCGGGCCGTTCACCGGCACCAACCACAGCTGCCAGCACAGCGCGGTAGATCTGTTCAACGCCGCGCAGGGGCAGTTCCGCAACGAGTATCTCGACGACACCGGCTGGTGGGGTCTCGCCTGGGTGGCCGCGTACGACGTGACCGGCGACAGCCGCTATCTGAACACCGCCCGCGCGGATGCGGACTACATGTTCAGCTACTGGGACACCAGGTGCGGCGGGGGCGTCTACTGGCGTACCGACAAGACGGTCAAGAACGCGATCCCGAACAGCCTCTACATTCAGCTGAACGCGTCGCTCTCGCAACGGATCGCGGGTGACACCGTCTATCGGCAGCGGGCCCAGGCCGGCTGGTCCTGGTTCCAGAGCACCGGCATGCTGAACAGCTCGAACCTGGTCAACGACGGGATCAACCTGAGCACCTGCAAGAACAACGGCGACGTGACCTGGACCTACCACCAGGGCGTGCTGATGAACGCGCTCGTCCAGCTGAACAAGCTGACCGGCGACGCGAACGCGCTGGCCACCGCCCGCAAGATCGGCGACGCGATGACCACCAGCACGTACCTGTCGCCGAGCGGGATCCTGCGCGAGCCGAACGAGCCGGACACCTGCAGCGGGGACGGGGCCTCGTTCAAGGGCGCCGCGATCCGCGGGCT
>JAVHVY010000206.1:0-17562 GCA_032160305.1 Actinoplanes sp. | reverse complement strand
GGCCGCCTCGCGGAGGGCCACATACAGCCTGACCTGGTCCTCCGGGATTTCCAGGCCCTCGCCGTACGCCTTGATGTTGGCCGGGACGAGCGCGGCGGTGCCGGCCGGGCCGAGCGGGAGGCCGATGTCGCCGGCGGACAGGACCTCGGCCGCGAGCTGGCCCAGCGCCTGTCCGAGCTGGCCGCCGAAGAGCGCCCCGCCGAGCGTGGCGACCATCGACTGCATCGGGCCGAGCTGGGCTTTCGCCTCATCGGGGACCAGGTCACCCATGGCACCCACCATCCGGTCCGCGATCGGGTCGCACAGTTTCTTCCACACGTCGAGGGTGTTGTAGATCCACTCGTTGCGGTTCCAGGATCGTGGCGTCTTTATCCCGGATGGCAGCGCCGAGGCGAGGTCGAGCCACAGGTCGGCGAGCCGCAGCGACTCCTCGACGTGGTGACGCTCGACGACCGTCACCGCCGGGTCGCCGGCGGCGGTCAGCTGTCCGGCCGCGACCTGGCGCGCGAGGTCCCAATTGACCGGACCACTGCCGGGGGCGGCGAACATCTGCTGCAGCTGCGCCATGAACTGCTGCATCTGCTGCGGGTCGGAGGGGTCGGGCGGCTGGGCGCCCGGCAGGGAGAAGCCGAACGGGATATCAGGCACGTCCCCAACGGTACGCGCGAAATCGCCGTCCGGCCGGGATGGTGGTGTCAGCTCAGAGTGAACTCAGGGTTCATGGCTAAGCTCACGCGCATGAGACGTCGCGGTATCACGGTAATCCTCGGCGCCCTGATCACCGCCTTGCTCGCCATTGGTGTCATGGCCTACCCGTTGCCTTATGTCGTGCTGAAGCCGGGTCCGACGGTGAACACACTCGGATCGGACAACGGCAAAGAGGTGATCCAGGTAACGAACGCGCAGACGTCCACCTCGGCCGGGCAGTTGCGGCTGGTCACCGTCGGCGTGCAGCCGAATGTCGAGCTGGTCTGGGCGATCCGGGGCTGGTTCAGCAACGAGCAGGCCGTCGTACCCCGGGAGCTGATCTACCCGCCGGACCAGAGTGAGAAGCAGGTCGAGCAGCAGAACGCGCAGGAGTTCCAGAGCTCGCAGTCCAGCGCGGAGACCGTCGCGCTGCGCGAACTGGGCTATCCAGTGCAGACCTTCGTGGCCGCCGTGACCGCCGGCGGGCCGTCGGCCACCGTTCTGCGCAAGGACGACGTCATCACCTCGGTCGACGGCATCGCGGTGACCAGCCCGCAGAAGCTGACCGAGCTGGTCCGGGCGAAGAAAGCCGGATCGAAGCTGACCGTCGGCTACACCCGGGCGGGCAAGGCGCAGACCGCGGCGATCACCTCAAGGGCAGACCAGGACAGCGACCCGCCGAGGATCGGCATCGAGATCGACCAGAAGCAGCCGCACCCGTTCACGGTGAAGATCGACCTGGACCAGATCGGCGGCCCGAGCGCCGGGCTGATGTTCACCCTCGGGATCATCGACAAGCTGCGGCCCGCCGACCTGACCGGCGGCAAGATCATCGCCGGGACGGGCACGATCGACGACGACGGCAACATCGGCGCGATCGGCGGCATCCCGCAGAAACTGGTCGGCGCCAAGGATGCGGGGGCGCAGATCTTCCTGGTCCCGGCCGACAACTGTGCCGAAGCGCTGAAGAACGCCGTCCCCGGCCTGCCGATGGCGAAAGTGGCCACCGTGGATGACGCGCTCACCGCCCTTACCTCCTTCACCGGCGGCGGCACCCCGACACCCTGCTCGGCCTCCTGAGGTGTTGCTGTGACGGTTCTGTGGGGCTTCGCACGGGCGCGTAACAATCGGCCCAGGTGACCCTGGCCTACCAGCGCGACCCCGTAATGTGAGGCACCGGCCGGTGACGGCCGGAACTGGCGAGACCGAGTGTGTGGAGCCGACGTGGCAATGCGTAACAGTCCCCTGCCGAGGATGAGCCGGCGCGGTCGCGTGACCGTGGGCGTCCTGGTCGGGGTATTCCTCCTATTCACGCTGCTCGGCTGGGGCATCGACGCGTACACCGATTATCTGTGGTACAACGAGGTCGACTTCACCAACGTCTTCACCGGCGTCCAGCTGACCCGGCTGCTGTTGTTCCTCGCCGTCGGCCTCGCCATGGCCCTGGTCATCGCGGTCAACCTCTACCTGGCGTACCGGCTGCGCCCCCCGCTGCGGCCGCACTCCGCCGAGCAGGCCACTCTCGAGCGCTACCGGATGGTCATCGGGCCGAGGCTGGGCATCTGGATCACCGTCGTCAGCGTGATCATCGGCTTCTTCGCCGGGCTGAGCGCGCAGAGCCGCTGGAAGGACTGGATGCTCTTCCAGAACGCCCAGTCGTTCGGCAGCAAGGACCCGCAGTTCCACCTGGACATCGGCTTCTACGTCTTCGAATACCCGCTGTGGCGTTACCTGCTCGGGGTCGGCTTCACCGCGATCGTGCTCTCGGTGGTGGTGGCACTCGCCGTGCACTACGTCTTCGGCGGGGTTCGGCTGCAGGGCGTCGGCGACCGGATGACCTCGGCCGCGCGGGCACACCTGACCACTCTGGTGGCCGTCTTCGTGCTGCTCAAGGCGATCGCGTACCTCCTCGACCGGCCGGCGCTGCTGCTTGAGCCGCACGTCGCCCCCGGGCTTTACGGCGCCGGCTACACGGATGTGAACGCACTGCTGCCGGCCAAGCAGATCCTGGCGTACATCTCGATCGTGGTCGCGATAGCGATCGTCATCTTCTCGAACGCCTGGATGCGCAACCTGGTCTGGCCCGGCGTGTCGCTGGCGCTGCTGGCCATCTCGGCGGTGGCGATCGGCGGCATCTACCCGCTGGCGGTGCAGAACTTCCAGGTCCAGCCGAGCCTGCAGGACAAGGAGTCGCCCTACATCGCGCGTGCGATCACGGCGACCCGGGACGCGTTCGGCTTACCGGACACGGTGACCACCCCGTACGCGGCGGGAAACGTGATACCGCCGACCGACCTGGCCGCCAACCCCAGCGCGCAGAACGTCCGCCTCATCGACCCGCAACTCGTCTCGGAAGCGTTTACCCAGGTCCAGCAGGTGCGCAGCTTCTACGACTTCGGCCAGAAGCTCGACGTCGACCGGTACACGATCGCCAACAAGACCCAGGACTACGTCGTCGGGGTACGCGAGATCAACGACCAGAAGCTGACCGACCTGCAACAGAACTGGCTCAACCGGCACACCACCTTCACCCACGGCTTCGGCATGGTGGCGGCGCCGGCCAACGAGGTCGTCTGCGGTGGCCTGCCGTACTTCGTCTCCGGCTTCCTCGGCCCCAACCAGCAACCCGGCTGCGCGTCGCAGAACGAGGAGATCCCGGTCGAACAGCCGCGCATCTACTACGGCGAACAGTCCACCGAGTACGCGATCGTCGGGCAGAGCGACCCCAACAAGAAGGTCGAGTTCGACCGGCCGCAGCCCAACAACAACACCGCCGAAGAGCGTTTCACGTACGACGGGCAGGGCGGCGTGCCGATCGGGTCGTTCTTCCGCCGGCTGGTCTTCGCGATCAAGAACACCGAGAGCAACTTCCTGCTCTCCGACGCGGTCAACAAGAACTCCAAGCTGATGTACGTCCGGGACCCGCGCTCCCGGGTGGCGAAGGTGGCGCCGTTCCTCACGATCGACGGCGACCCGTATCCGGCGGTGGTGGGCGGCCGGATCAAGTGGATTCTGGACGGTTACACCACCTCGGCGACCTATCCGTACGCGCAGCGGATCAACCTGCAGCAGGAAACCAAGGACGAGCTGACCAACCAGGGAACCTTCGCCCTGGCCAAGGACAACGTCAGCTACATGCGCAACTCGGTGAAGGCGACCGTCGACGCCTACGACGGGACCGTGACGCTGTACCAGTTCGACGACCAGGACCCGGTGCTGAAAGCCTGGAACAAGGCCTTCGGCGGGCACCTGATCACTCCGAAGGCCGACATCCCGCCGGAATTGGCCGCGCACTTCCGGTACCCGGCCGACCTGTTCAAGGTCCAGCGCAACCTGCTGTCCAAGTTCCACGTGACCAACCCGGCCGAGTTCTTCAGCGGCCAGGACTTCTGGCAGGTGCCGAACGCGCCGGACAACCCCGACCTGCAGGTCAAACAACCGCCGTTCTACCTGAACGTGCAACTACCCGGGCAGGACTCCACCCGGTTCCAGATCACCTCGGCGGTCACCCCGAACAACCGGGACAACCTGGCCGCCCTGATCAGCGGGTCGTACGTCAACAACCAGCCCCGGCTGGAAGTGCTGGAACTACCCGACCAGACGGCCATCCAGGGACCGGTCCAGGTCCACCAGCGGATGACCAACAACGCGTCGATCCGTACCGAACTGAACCTGCTGTCGAACAACAACCAGTCCCAGGTGCAGTACGGCAACCTGATCTCGCTGCCGGTCAGCAACGGCATGCTCTACGTGGAACCCGTCTACGTGAAGAGCAGCAACCAGCAGAACGCCGTGCCGCTGCTGCAGAAGGTCCTGATGAGTTACGGCGCCGGCGGCACGTACGTGGTGCTCGCCGACAGCCTGAAACAGGGCCTGGACCAACTGGTCGCGCAAGGCAAGAACCAGCAGAGCACCAACCCGGGCACGAACCCGCCGCCCACCGGCACCAACCAGCAACCGGTCCTGACCGGCCAGCTCGCCCAGGCGGCGGCCGACCTGGACAAGGCGATCGCGAACGTGAAGGCCGCCCAGCAGTCGGGCGACTTCGCGAAATACGGCCAAGCCCTGCAAGCCCTGGACACGGCGATGGCCAACTTCCAGAAAGCGCAGAAGGCCGCCGCCGGGACCACCGGGGCGAACCCGGCGCCGGCCGCATCCGGCTCCGCAGCCCCGTCGACGCCGGCGTCCGCCTCCCCAGGCCCTACCGCCAGCGGTTGAGTCCGCGCAGCTCAGGTGGCCCGTCGCGGATGCGGTGGGCCACTTTCGCGGCACCGTTTTGCAGTCTGCCGACAAGGTGCGCTAGCCTGGTCCTACCGACGCGGGGTGGAGCAGCTCGGTAGCTCGCTGGGCTCATAACCCAGAGGTCGCAGGTTCAAATCCTGTCCCCGCTACGTTTCCGGGTGCCCCTGTCTGCAGAAAGCGCAGACTAGGGGCACTTCGCATTTCTGCTCCGGGGCCGAGCCCCGGACACCCCGCGGTGCGATGGGTGCGGTTTGTGTGTCGATGCCGGGTGTGGTGGTCCTTATTGTGGGAGGGCGTCCAGCGTCGCGATTCGTCAGCGGTCCGAGCCCAGTGCTGATCGATGAATACCAACATGTGCCCGACCTTCTCGATGCCATCAAGGCGGAACTGAACCGAGATCTCAGCCCAGGGCGTTTCGTCCTGGCCGGGTCGACGAGGTATTCGACACTCCCGCAGGCCGGTCAGGCATTGACCGGCCGAGTCGACATTCTGGACGTGTTGCCGCTGGCCCAGGCGGAGATCGACGGGCAGACGGGTGATCTGCTCGTCCACCAGCTGCTGGGTGGCGTTGACGTGCCCGAGAGGTTTGCGCAGTCGACCTGGTATTGGAGCGTGACGACGGCGCTGTCATCGCGTTCGAGGTCAAGGCGGGAACGCGGGTCGACCGTTCCGATCTGGCCGGTATCCGAGCGCTGCGTGCCCGGATAGGTCAGCGTCTCGTCGCGGCCGTCGTTCTCTATACCGGCCCGCTGGCGTACACCCACGAGGACGGCACCTCGGTGCTGCCGCTCGATGCTCTCTGGACGAGACAACCATGACGCGGACGGCGTTGTCCCGAACGGGCCCCATGTGATGAGGGTGGTTCGGTAGGCGTGTAAGGTTGGCTTCGGCAACGCGGGGTGGAGCAGCTCGGTAGCTCGCTGGGCTCATAACCCAGAGGTCGCAGGTTCAAATCCTGTCCCCGCTACCACTTGGAACGGCCCGTCGGAGATTCCTCTGGCGGGCCGTTCTTCTGTTCCGCGAGCGACGGCTTGATCGAGTTGCCCGCTGTCCCGGGCCGGTGCGACGCTGGCCGAGGAGTACCGCGCGCTGGTCAGTGCGCGACGGTGAAGCAGGTGCCCTCGTCGTGCCGGCGGTGGGCCGCGGCCAGCAGATCCATCAGCTCGCGTTCCTGATGGATCCTCGCCCGGTACCGCTCCGGCAGGCCGCGCAGGTGCGTCTCCTCGTCGACCAGCCGGTGATAGACCTCGTCGCAATAGACCGGGTCGTTGCCAGCGACGTTCAGGAACTCGTCGGCGTGCCGGCGGGCGGCGGCCACGTACGTCTGGGCGCGGCCCTTCGGGCTGAGTAGGGACGCCACCACGGTGACGAAGAGCGTCGTGACGATCACGCCCAGCGACAGTTTGGTGCTGATCTCCACCACGTCGACCGGCTCGCCGCTGTTGACGAAGGGCACATTGTTCTCGTGCAGGGCGTGCAGGATCAGCTTTACGCCGATAAGGGCCAGGATCGCGGCCAGCCCGTAGGACAGGTAGATCAGCCGGTCCAGCAGGCCGTCCAGCAGGAAATAGAGCTGTCGTAGGCCAAGCAGCGAGAACGCGGTGGCGGTGAAGACCAGGTAGACGTTCTGGGTGAGACCGAAGATCGCCGGGATCGAGTCCAGGGCGAAGAGCACGTCGGTGCCGCCGATCACGACCATGACCAGCAGCATCGGGGTAAGTACCCGGCGGCCGTCCTGGATCGTGAAGAGCCGGTCCCCGTCGTAGCGCTCCGAGGTGCGCAGGAAGCGGCGGGCGACCCGGACGATCACGTTGTCCGCCGACCGCTCGTCCTCGTCGTCGGTCTTGAGCAGGTTTCCGGCGGTGATCAGCAGGATCAGGCCGAACAGGTAGAACACCCAGGCGAAGGACTCGATCAGCGCCGAGCCCAGGAAGATGAAGCCGGTCCGCACGACCAGTGCGAAGACGATCCCGAAGAGCAGGGCCTTCTCCTGGTCGGCGCGCGGCACCTTGAAGCTGCCGAGCACGATCAGGAAGACGAACAGGTTGTCGACCGAGAGCGCCTTCTCGGTGATCCATCCGGCGAAGTACTGCGCGCCCATGTCACCGCCGCCGAAGAACGCGACGCCGAGTCCGAAAACGATCGCAATCCCGACGTACAGGGCGGACCAGAGGGCGGACTCGCGCAGGGCCGGGACGTGCGCGCGGCGGACGTGAAAGTAGAAGTCGACGGCGACGAGAGCCGCGATGGCCACCACGGTCAGCAGCCAGGCCTGGCCGGGAACACCCATCCGTGCATACTAGGGGTCGTGTAGTTCTACCCGCCCGGGGTCGGTCGACGGTGCGCGCGGGCACGTGCGACCGGCTCGGCGGGGCAACATCCGCGCCGGTGGCGGGACAGGCAGGACCAACTCTTCGTACGCTCGCCGCACGCCCCGACCGCAATCAACCGTTTCTGGAATGCCGATGCTGGTAGCTCGTCGCCTGTTCGTCATGATGCTGCTCGCTGTCCTGGCGAGTTTCCTGGCTCCCGCGGTCACCCAGGCCGCGCCGTCGACCGGGCCGGTGAAGTACTACGTCGTCCGTAGTGACTACGCGGGCCAGCCGGAATTCCTCTTCGAGATAGCGCAGCGCTTCCTCGGGTCGGGCGACCGCAACACCGAGATCTTCGAACTGAACAACGGCCGGATTCAGCCGGACGGCCTGGCGATGACCAGGCCGCAAGCGATCCTGCCCGGCTGGGTGCTGCACCTGCCGGACGACGCCAACGGCGACGGGGTAGAGACCGGCCTGCTGCCGCAGTACTCGGCGTCGAAGCCGGCCACCACCACCGCGCCCGCGGCATCGGGCGCCACGAGCTGGTTCGGCATCACGAGGCTGGGCTGGTTGCCGCTGAGCCTGATGATCGCCGGTGGCGTGACCCTGGTCGCCGTGATCGGATTCGGCTACTGGCTGTGGCGGCGTAACGAGCTGCCGCCGCTGCCGAGCCTGCGCCGTCGCCGGATGTCCCCGCCGCCGTTCGTCTCCGGCCGGCCCGCGATCCAGGACTCGGCCGAGTCCGACCGCTTCTTCGCGGCCGCCGAGGTGCAGACGTCCCGCCAGTCGCGGCACGCGCAAGAGGGCACCGACCGGGTGCCCGCCACGGCGCTCGCCGGCGCCGCGATCGTCGCCGTCGGCGCGCTCGGCGTCGGGGTGGTCTTCGCGGTCACCGGCAACGCCGAGGCCGCCACCACACACACCGCCAGTACGCTCGCCACGCCGGTGGACCTCCCCGCGCCGGTGGATCTCGGACCGCGGATCGGCACCGCCGACCCTGAGCTCTGCCTGGCCGCGACCACCACCAACGACGGCTCCCCGCTGATCGTCAAGCAGTGCGACGGCAGCCTGACCCAGCAGTGGCAGGTCGCCACCGACGGCACGATCCGGACCGCCGAACGCTGCATGGACGTGGCCGGAGCGGCCCGGATCCTCGGCACGACCGTGCAGTTGGCGACCTGCAACGGCAATCCCGCCCAGCAGTTCGCCTTCGACGGCACCAAGCTGGTCAGCGAACTCACCGGCAACTGCGTCGACGTCAGCGGCGGCCAGGTGAGCGCCGGCGCGGGCGCGGTGATCGCGGCCTGCGGCTCGGTCGGCGACCGGGTCTGGAAGAAGCTGTCGTAGAGCCTGTCCGGCTCCCGCCGCATCGCCGGGACTGTATTCGTCCTGGTCTTGCGGGCCGCCGACCGGGTGGCGGGGGTCGGCCGAGCTGGACGGTGAAGACGCGGCGGGCAACACCTACCGGGTGGAACTGAACAAGCCCGCGGGCGGGACGGGGGACGGCACCGCCGCCAGGTCGGTGACCGGTAGCGCACCACCGGCAAACCGGTCAAGGTCAACCTCCACCCGGCCCGGGAACCAGTCACCCGCCGCCCGTCGGGTCAACTGTGCGACGGGGGGCCGCTCGCGGCCGGCGAGCACGACGAGGTTGCCGAACCGGCTACCGCGCAGCAGCGTCGAGTCGGCGATCAGGCAGGCCTGCGGCAGCGCGGCCCGGATCGTCGCGACCTGAGCCTTGGCGTGGCGCAACGGCGCCCCGTCGGCGATGTTGGCGAGCAGCCAGCCCGCCGGGGACAGCACCCGGGCCACCTCCCGGACGAACTCGACCGAGGTCAGGTGCGCGGGGGTCTGCGAGCCGGCGAAGACGTCCGCCACCACCAGGTCGTAGCCGCCCGCGCGCATCCCGGTCAGGGCCTCGCGAGCGTCACCCACCCGTACCCGGATCCGGGCCTGCTTGTCCCAGGGGAGCTGCCGGCGCACGAGCTCGACCAGCGCGCCGTCGATCTCCACCACCCGTTGCGCCGAGCCGGGGCGGGTCGCCGCCACGTAGCGCGGCAGGGTCAGCGCGCCGCCGCCCAGGTGCAGCACCCGCAGCGGCTCGCCGGGCGGCGCGATCAGGTCGATCGCCATCCCCATCCGGCGGATGTACTCGAATTCCAGGTGGGTGGGGTCGGCGAGGTCGACATACGAATGCGGGGAGCCGTCCAGCCGCAACGTCCACGCGGTGCCGCGGTCCGGGTCGGCGACCAGCTCGGCCAGGCCCGACGCGACCACCTCGACGGCGCGTTCGGTGTGTCTGCGGTGGGCCATCGGGCCAGTATGGCGGGGTTGCAATCGGGGAGTGCGGCGGCCAGAAGCCTGGGGATGCCCGGTCACCCGCCGACTGTGCCCGGTGTGACAGCGACCACTGACTTCCTGGCGAACGACCCGCTGCTGCACCTGCTGCGGCGGGCCAGCTACGGCCCCGGCCCGGCCTCGATCGCGGAGATCCGGTCCCTCGGCGCGACCGCCTGGCTGGACAGCCAGCTCAACCCCGCGCAGATCACCGACCCGGTCGCCGACGACCTGGTCTCCCGGCTGCCGCTGACCCAGCTGACGATCACCGGCGTGCGGGCCAAGGTCAAAGCGGGCGAGCTGAAGATGTACGGCTGGGACACCATGTTCCAGGTCGGCTGCGCGGCGGTGGCCCGGGCCGCGTGGAGCAAGCGGCAGCTCTTCGAGGTCATGGTCGACTTCTGGTCCAACCACCTGAACGTCACCTGCCCCGCCGGCGACGTCTGGGACAGCCGGCAGGACTACGACCGCGCGGTGATCCGCCCGAACGCCCTGGGCCGTTACGCAGACCTGCTCAAGGCCGCCGCCAAGCACCCGGCGATGCTGAGCTATCTGGACAACCGCTCCTCGACCAAGGCCGCCCCGAACGAGAACTACGGCCGCGAGCTGCTCGAACTGCACACGGTCGGGCTGAGCTACGCGGAATCCGACGTGAAGAACGCGGCCCGGCTGCTCACCGGCATGACGGTCGACCGGACCACCGGCCTGTACAAGTACGACCCGGCCGCCCACGCGACGGGCGCTGTACGGATCCTCGGTTTCCAGCACGCCAACCTGCTGGCCGGTGGGGGCGAGACCGCGTCGATGGCGTTGCTCGACTACCTGGCCGTACACCCGGCGACAGCGCAACGGATCGCCACCAGGCTGTGCCTGCGTTTCGTTTCCGACGACCCGCCCGCCAGCCTGGTGACGAAGCTGGCCAAGGTCTACCTGGACAACGGGACCGCCATCGCTCCGGTGCTGCGGGCGCTGTTCACCTCGGCCGAGTTCGCCGCGGCCGTCGGGGCCAAGACCCGGGCCCCGTACGAGGATCTGATCGCCACCGTGCGCGCCCTCGGCTACGGGCCGGACCCGTCCGGGATCAAGAGCCTGCAGGCGATCTACTGGACCGCCCAGGCCGCCGGGCAGGCGCCGATGGCATGGGCCCCGCCGAACGGCTACCCGGAGGTGGCGACCGCCTGGGCGTCCCCGTCCGGCCAACTGGTCCGCTGGAACGCGCACCTGAGCATCGCCGCCGGCTGGTATCCGAACACGCTGGTTCGCCCGGTGTCCCCGGTCGCCGAGTTCGCCGGGGCCACGCTGCCGGCGACCTACGGCGCGCTGATCGACGCGGTCGCGACCCGGCTGGTCGGCCGGACCGTCTCCGCCGTGCACCGCACCGCGCTGGCGGCGTTCTTCGGCCGGACGCCGGAGGCGAAGCTCAAGGCCACCGATGCCGCGGTGACCTGGCAGTTCTCGTACCTGCTGGCAATGCTGCTCAATTCGCCCTACTTCGTGATGAGGTGACGATGTCCTGCAACGGCACCGAACCAACGACCAAGACGCCCACGACGACGATCAGCCGCCGGCGGTTGCTGGCGGCCGGGGCGGCCGGGGCGTTCGCCGCGCTGGCCGGCGAGCAGCTCTCCACCCAGCTCGCCTTCGCCGCCGACAGCTCGTACGCCGGGGATGTGCTCGTCCTGCTCTCGCTGCGCGGCGGCTTCGACGGGCTGTCCGCGGTCGTGCCGGCCGGAGACGCCGCCTACTATGCGGCCCGACCGACGATCGGGGTGCCCAAGGCGCAGCTGATCGGCGGCGACGGCTATTTCGGGCTGAACCCGGCGCTCGCGCCGCTGCTGCCGTTCTGGCAGGCGGGGACGTTCGGCGCGATTCAGGCGGTCGGGCAGCCGGCGCCGAACCGGTCGCATTTCGCGGCCATGGAGGAGCTCGAACGCGCCGCCCCGGGCACCAGCATCCGGACCGGTTGGCTGGACCGGATGATGGGCGGTCTGGGTGCGGCCAACCCGTTCGCCGCCGTGTCGGTGGGTGGGGCCATGCCCGCGCGGGTGCTGGCCGGTCCGGCGCCGAGCCTGGGCCTGACCTCGGTCGACGCCTTCACCCTCAACGGCGACCAGGCCGGCCGGCCGATGGCGGCGACCATGGCCGCGCTCTACTCCGGCGCCCCGGCGGTGCTGGCGCAGACCACCCAGCAGGTCACCGCCGCGCTGACCACCACCGCCGCGCTGAAGGCCGCGGGCTACACCCCGGCGAACGGCGCCGTCTACCCGGACACCGACCTGGGTGACGCGCTGCGCGACGTGGCCCGGCTGATCAAGGCCGATGTCGGGCTGATGAGCGCCTGTGTGGACTTCGGCGACTGGGACATGCACGAGGATCTGGGCACCGCGGTGACCGGGAAGCGGATGTTCGACCACCTCAACGGTCTGGCGCTCGCGCTGGCCGCCTTCGCCGCCGACCTGGGCGTGACCGGTCTGGGCAAGGTCACCCTGCTGACGATCAGCGAGTTCGGCCGCCGGGTCGGCCAGAACGCCTCGGGCGGTCTGGACCACGGCTACGGCAACGCGATGTTCCTGCTCGGCGGCGCCGTCCAGGGCGGCCGGGTGCACGGCCGCTGGCCGGGGCTGGCGCCGGCGAGTCTGGTCGACGGCGACCTCGCGGTGACCACCGACTACCGCGCGGTGATCGGTGAGATTCTGAGCACGCGCTGCGGCGTCGGCGACATCTCGGCGGTCTTCCCCGGCGTCAAGGCGAGCAGTCTGGGGCTGGCCCGGGCCCGGTGAGCGCCTCCGTGCGAGTGAACACACGGTACGCTTCGTCGTAAAAGAGGGCATATCGGGCTGACCGGCCGCACACTGGTCACGTCCGAGAAGGCCCCTGACGCGGAGGTGAGCGATGCCGGGGACGAGCAGCATGCTGACCGAGGTCATCGGTGGGGGAATACGTCGGCCGCTGGGACCGCCGCCGGCGGCGGACATGCCGGCCATCCTCGCCGCGGCCGAACGGGAGGCCGGACCGCCGCTGAAGATCCGCCGGCACGAGTCCGAGGAGGGCGCGGCCTACTGGCGGTGGGACTGCGCCAGCTGCGGCGAGTACGGCGGCGGCCGCCATCACCCGGATGCGATCACCCGGGCGAGGCGGCACTGCGCCGAACACCCGGGACACCGTTCGTCGCTGCTGCCACCGGCCGGTTGCCGGCAGAGCGACCCGCGGATGCCCCTGCACCCGATGCTCTTCGCGGTCGACGACGATCCGCCGCCGATGCCGCTGGCGATCTGACCTACGGCTGGGTGTCGCCGGCCCCGCTTCGCGCGCGGAAGATCTCGGCGATCCGCCGGACCCGGGGGTCTGCGCTGATCTGCTCCAGGCTACTGGCCAGCGGTATCCGCCAGTTCGGGTACTCGTCGGTGGTACCCGGGAGGTTCGGCTGTCGCAGCTCGCCGAGGACGTCGTAGAGCGAGGCCGTCACGATGCGGCACGGGGTCCGGGCCAGGAACTCGTGCATCGCCAGGACGATCTCGTCGTTCGTGGCGGTCGCGCTGATCAGGCCTTCCTCGGCGAGGCGTTCGAGCAGCCGGGACCGGTCCCGCTCGGCGTTCGCCACCTCGTCGGCCACGGTGCCGGCCAACTGACCCAGTTCGGCGCGGAGCCGGACCTGCTCGCCGACCAGGAAACCCGTCGCGGTCGGCAGATCGTGGGTGGAGATCGTCGCCAGGGCGTTGCGGGGGTAGTCGGCCGCCGCCAGGAAGCACTGCTCCGGGTCGTCCCAGTCGCGGGTGAACCAGAGCACCGCCGAGCCGAGCATGTTCGTGCGTTCCAGCCCCTCGGTGACCTCCGGCAGCACCGTGCCCAGATCCTCGCCGATCACCACCGCCCCGGCCCGCTGTGCCTCCAGCGCCAGGATGCCGAGCATCGCCGCCGGGTCGTAGTGCACGTACGTGCCCTCGGCCGGACCCATGCCCGGCGGCACCCACCAGAGCCGCCACAGCCCGGCCACGTGATCCACCCGCAAACCGCCGGCCCGCCGGAAGATCCGGTGCAGCATGTCCCGGTACGCGGCGTAGCCGGTCTCGATCAACTGATCCGGCCGCCACGCCGCCAGGCCCCAGTCCTGCCCGAGCTGGTTGAAGGCGTCCGGCGGTGCCCCGGCGTGCACCCCTTCGGCCAGCACGTCCTGCAGCAGCCAGCCGTCGGCGCCGCTGGGGTCGATGCCGACGGCCAGGTCGTGCACGACCCCGACCGGCATCCCCCGCTCGCGGGCCACGGCGTTGGCGGCCTCCAGCTGCTGGTCGAGCAACGTCTGCAACCAGACATGAAAACCGATCCGATCGCTTGCGTACGCCCGGACCGCCGCCGAATCGGGCCGCCGCAACTCGGCCGGCCACCGGTGCCAGTCGGCGCCGTGCTCCTCGGCCAGCGCGCAGAAGACGGCGAAATCGGTCAGCCCCGGGTCGGCGGCCAGGTCCACCGCACCGGCCAGCGGCCACAGCAACTCCAGGGCGGCCCGCTTGGCCTGCCAGACCGCGCTGTAGTCGAGCAGGTCGTCGGCCGGTGGCGCGGGCTTGAGCGCGTCCACCTTCGCCCGCAGCGCCGGGTCGGCCCGGCGGTACTCGTCCGTGTCGGCCACCCGCAGGTAGAGCGGGTTGGCGAAGCGGCGGCTGGACGGCGAGTACGGCGATGCCGGCACGGGCAGGGTCGGGGTGACCGCGTGCAGCGGGTTGAGCAGGATCAGCCCGGCGCAGTGGCTCGCCGCGACGAAGTCCCGCAGGTCGCCGAGGTCGCCGAGGCCCCACGAGCCGGCCGAGTGCAGCGCGTACAGCTGCAGCATCCAGCCCCACGTCTCCGGCGGCGCGGCCAGCTCGGCCGGTACGACGACCAGCGTCACGTCCTGCCCCGCCGAGGCCAGCCGGTGCCAGCCCAGCGGCAGGTCCGCCGGGACCGCGGTGACCGCGCGGCTGCTGCCGTCCTCAAGGGTGATCGTGCCCGGGGCGGCCAGCGGGCGGCTCTCGCCGTGCCGTACGACGACGGTGCCGGGCAACCGCCGCTCGGCCTGGGCCCGCCGGACGGCGGCCAGCTCCCGGGTCACCGCGGCCGGGGTCGAGGCGTCGACTCCGAGCAGGCCGAGCACGCCGATCACCGAGGTGGCGGTGACGTCCTTGCGTTCCCGGTGCCAGTCCTCGTACCAGGTCGCCACGCCGTGCGCCTCGGTCAGTGCCTCGAGCTCCGCGTCCATTGCGCTCCTCTGCCGCCGGTCCGGTGATCGCCTTCTACCCTGCCTGGTCGGGGCGCCGGCCCGGGAGGCGGGCCGTGTCGGGACCAGTCACTATGGTGTGCATGTCATCTGGTGTGAAGTGGTGGACCCGAGTGTGTGCGGCCGTGACCGGCGCTGTCCTGACTCTGGTGGTGCCTGTGCACGCCTGGGCGGCGAGCAGCGGGGTGGCCCAGGTCTCGGTCGAGGCGGTGCGCTTCCGGCGGCGCGGTGGGGGCGCCGGCATCTTCGGCACGATCTGCTGCCTGCTGGTGGTCGCCGTGATCGCGCTGGTGGTATTCCTGATCGCCCGTCGCCGTCGCCGCTGATTCCGGCGGCCCTGCCGGTCCAGCGCCGATCACGGACCAGCCGGGTCGGCAGTTGCCTGCCGGTCACCGGAGATGGCGGCGTGACGCGCTGATTTGGCGGAACTGCCGGGGGTGGCGGGCCGGCCGACCTACCGTTGACGGATGAGCATCGGCGCCCGGTCTGTCGCGCTCGTGACCGGCGTGGTCGCGGTACTCGGCGTGCCGTTGATCGTCTCGATCACGGCCCGCGCCGACGATGACGTGCTGCTCTCCCACCGACATCCGACCCTCGCCTCCTCGACCGGCAGCGCGGCCTACCCGGCGGCCCAGGCCGTGGACGGCGACCCGGCGAGCCGCTGGGCGAGCGCCGGCGGGCCGGGTACCCAGTGGCTCCGGGTCGACCTGGGCGCCTCCCGCCGCATCGACCGGGTGAAGCTGTTCTGGGAGAAGTCGTACGCGAGCGCGTACCAGGTCCAGGTCTCCGATGACGGTGCCTCGTGGACGGACGTCTACCGCACCCGCTCCGGCCGGGGCGCGGTCGATGACCTGAAACGACTCACCGGTACCGGCCGCTACCTGCGGGTCCTCGCGACCGAGCGGGGGACGGAGGACGGCTACTCGTTGCGGGAGGTGCGGGTCTACGGTCCGGGCCCGGCGGCCGCTGTCCCGGCCGGCACACCGACCGTGGCACCGGCCTCGGTACCGCCGGCCAGGACCGCGCCGAGCCCGGGAGCGCGGACGGCGGTGCCGGCAGTCGCCGGGCTGGCCGATCCGGTCAAGAAGGACTACGCGCTGCAGCTCGTCGCCAGCGCCGAGAACTCGACGCTGAACTGGCGTTCGCAGTACGGCTACGTCGAGGATCTCGGGGACGGCCGGGGCTACACCGGCGGGATCGTCGGCTTCTGCTCCGGCACGTCCGACATGCTCGCCGTGGTGACCGCGTACACCCGGCGGGAACCGGGCAACAACCTGGCGAAATACCTGCCCGCCCTGCGTACGGTCGACGGGTCTGACTCGCACGCGGGTCTCGACCCGGGCTTTCCCGCCGCATGGAAGGCGGCCGCGGCCGACCGGGTCTTCCAGCGGGTCCAGCGGGACGAGCAGGACGAGGCCTACTTCAACCCGGCGGTGAGCCTGGCCCAGACGGACGGGCTGCGCGCGCTCGGGCAGTTCGCCTACTACGACGCGGCGGTCGTGCACGGCGTCGACGGGCTGCGCGGTATCCGAGACGCCGCGCAGCGGGTGACGAAGACGCCGGCCCAGGGCGGCTCGGAAACGGCCTACCTGTCGGCTTTCCTGACCGCCCGGGTGCGCGAGATGCGGACCGAGGCGGCCCACGACGACACCAGCCGGGTGGATACCGCGCAACGGGCCTTCCTGGCCGCGAGCAACCTCGACCTGAACGCGCCGCTGACCTGGAAGGTCTACGGCGACCGCTACACCATCGCGGCATCCTGAGCCACGGAAACCGGCCGGCCGCAGCAGGCTGAGCTGCGGAAACAACCCGACCGGCCGCAACGGGCCGAGGCTGCGCAACCGCCCGGCCCGGGCTGAGGCTGCGGAGACTGAAAGCCGGCAGCGCGAACGCTGCCGGCTTTCGTCAGGATCGGTCGGTCAGCTCATGACCCACTTCTGGAGGACCTGGCCGGAGCAGTCCCACAGCTGCAGGGGTGCGCTGTTGCCGGCGTTCCAGTCCTTGATGTCCACGCACCTGTTGGACGAGATGTTCACCAGGTCGCCGGCTCCCGAGAGGGTGAACCGCTGGACCGGGTTGCCGTTGCAGGTGACCAGCTGGATCTTCGTGCCCCTCTCGGCGGAACCCCAGGCCGGGTCCATGCACTTGCCCATGGCTCGCAGCGTGCCGTCGCCGTTGAAGGTCCACTTCTGCGCGGCGGAACCGTTGCAGTCCCACATCTGCAGGCCGGTCCCATCGGAGGTGTTGCCGCCCGGGATGTCGATGCAGCGGTCGCTGAATTTCGACTTGATCTGCTTGCCGGTGCCTGCCGGCGGGGGAGGGTTGCCACCGCCGCCGCCGTCGGTGTTCGCCGAGACGCGGACATAGTCGACCAGCATGGTCTGCGGGAACGCGGTGGACCCGTCCGGGTCACCGGGCCAGGGGCCGCCGACCGCGACGTTGAGGATCATGAAGAACGGGTGGTCGTAGACCCACCTGTTGCCGTTGGTCTTCGACGGGTCGATCCGGAAGTACTCCTGGCCGTCGAGGAACCAGACGATCAGGTTGGGCGACCACTCCACCGAGTAGTTGTGGAAGGCGTCGCTCAGCGGGGCGCCGATAGTCTTGTTGCCGCCGATGCCGCCGGCGCCGGAGTAGCCGGGGCCGTGCACGGTGCCGTAGACCCTGTTCTGCTCCGAAGGCTTGCCGATGTTCTCCATGATGTCGATCTCGCCGTCGGTGGGCCAGTTGCCG